>CAMNHY010000034.1 GCA_946540005.1 uncultured Clostridium sp. | reverse complement strand
GAAGTATTTAAAAATATACATATTTTATTATGGGTATTAACTCCTTTATTATACTTAATTTTTATTATAATAGCTATTTTAATTTCAAAGAAAAATATAAAGAATGGTTCAAATAATAAGATTAAAATTAATCATTAAATATTAAACTTTTAAATAATTATATTTTGTGATAAAATAGATAGGAATTTGAGGTGGTATAAATGGAATACAAAACATTTAATCATATAGATATAGAGAAAAAATGGCAAAAATATTGGGAAGAAAATAATACTTTCTTTACAGATACAAGAGATTTTTCTAAACCTAAGTATTATGTACTAGATATGTTCCCATACCCATCAGGACAAGGTTTACACGTTGGTCATCCTGAGGGATATACAGCAACAGATATTATGGCTCGTATGCGTCGTATGCAAGGTTATAATGTATTACATCCAATGGGATTTGATTCATTTGGTCTACCTGCTGAACAATACGCAATCAAGACAGGAAATCATCCAGAAGGTTTCACAAAGAAAAATATTGAGACATTCACTCGTCAATTAAAAACATTAGGTTTTTCATATGATTGGAGCAAGCAAATTTCAACTTGTGATCCTTCATATTATAAGTGGACACAATGGATATTTGAACTATTATTCAAAAAAGGCTTAGCTCGTCAAGTAGATATGCCAGTTAACTGGTGTGAAGAACTTGGTACAGTTTTAGCTAATGATGAAGTTATTGATGGTAAATCAGAACGTGGTGGATATCCTGTTATTCGTAAAAATATGAAACAATGGGTACTAGATATTCCTGCATATGCTGAGAAATTATTAGATGGATTAAATCAAATTTCTTGGCCAGAATCTACAAAAGAGATGCAAAGAAACTGGATTGGTAAATCAGTCGGTGCTCATGTAGTGTTTAAGGTTGATGGTACTGATAAGGAATTTACTGTATTCACAACACGTTGTGATACATTATTTGGTGCTACATATTGCGTTCTAGCACCTGAACATGATTTAGTTGATTCAATTACTACAGAAGCACAAAAAGCCTTAGTAGAAGCTTATAAGAAGGAAGCTGCAGCTAAATCAGAAATTGATAGAACTGGTGATAATAAAGAAAAAACTGGTGTATGGACGGGAGCTTATGCAATAAATCCTGTAAATGGTAAAAAATTACCAATTTGGATTTCTGATTATGTCTTATCTACATATGGTACAGGAGCTATTATGGCTGTTCCTGCACATGATACAAGAGATTATGCATTCGCAAAGAAATTTAATCTTCCTATATTACAAGTTCTTGAAGGTGGAGATATTTCTAAAGAAGCTTATACAGAAGATGGTCTTCATATTAATAGTGAATTCTTAAATGGTTTAGGTAAAGAAGAAGCTATGAATGTAATGTTTAAATGGTTAAAGGACCATAACTGTGGAGAAAAACGTATCTCTTACAGAATGAGAGAATGGATTTTCGCACGTCAAAGATATTGGGGAGAACCAATTCCTGTAGTACATTACAAGGATCATGATGAATTATTACCATTAAATGAATTACCATTAGTATTACCAGAATTAGATAATTATAAACCAAAAGTAAATGGTACTGCTCCATTAGAAAATGCTGAGGAGTGGAAAAAATATACTAACCCTATTACTGGTGAAGTAGGTAAGAGAGAAACTAATACAATGCCAGGAAGTGCAGCAAGTAGCTGGTACTTTATGCGTTATATTGATCCAAATAATGATAAAGAATTCTGTAATAAAGAATTATTAAATCACTGGATGCCCGTTGACTTATATGTTGGTGGAAGCGAACATGCAGTAGGTCATCTTCTATATTCTCGTTTCTGGACTCATTTCTTACATGATGAAGGATATTTAGATGCTGAAGAACCATTTAAGAAATTAGTTCACCAAGGTATGATTCTTGGTGAAAATAATGAAAAAATGTCTAAATCACGTGGTAACGTTATTAACCCTGATGATGTAGTAAGAGATTATGGTGCTGATACATTAAGATTATATGAAATGTTTATGGGACCACTTGAAGCTTCAAAACCATGGGCTACAACAGGTTTAGATGGTGCTCATAAATTCTTAGAGCGTGTTTATAGATTTGTAACAGATAAACAATATACTGATAAATTTACAAAAGATTATGATAAGACACTAGAAAAAATCTATAATCAAACTGTAAAGAAAGTATCTGCAGATTTTGAATCTTTAAACTTCAATACAGGTATTTCTCAATTAATGATATTCTTAAACGATGCATATAAAGCTCCAAAGATTTATATTGGATTTGTTGAAGGCTTTATAAAATTATTAAGCCCTATTGCACCACATATTTGTGAAGAAATGTGGCAAATATTAGGTCATGATAAAACAATTGCATATGAACCATGGCCAACATTTGATGAGGCAAAGACAAAAGATTCTACTGTAACTTATGTTGTATCTGTAAATGGTAAGATGCGTGATAAGCTTGAAGTGGAACCAGATCTTGATAAAGATTCTGTTGAAAAATTAGCTCTTCAAAGTGAACGTGTTAAACAATTCACAGAAGGACATGAAATCGTTAAGATAATTGTAGTACCTAAGAAGATTGTTAATATAGTAATTAAATAAAATTTATTTAAAGTATAAGATTAATTTTAAGTCTTATACTTTTTTTAATTTTTATACATAATAAAAATAATATTCAATTAAATATGTTTGAATCGTATTATATTATGTTTTTTAAAAAAATAATAAAAAAAATTAATATTTATATATACAATTTCAAATTATGGTGCTATAATTTCACTAACAAGGAAAAACTTATTCAAAAGAGGGCTCTGAAACAGTATAATTAAAACTATAAAACTATATAAAACTTCTAATTTGTGTTATAT
>CAMNHY010000033.1 GCA_946540005.1 uncultured Clostridium sp. | reverse complement strand
GCCAATTGATAGTATGGTATGTTCAACTGTGTCAACTAATGGTGACCCGTACGGGATTCGAACCCATACATCCATGCGTGAAAGGCATGTGTGTTAAACCGTTTCACCAACGGGCCATCTTGCTAAGTTTTTAACAACTTGCTTAGTCATTATAGCACAAACGTTAGTTTGTCGTCAAGCATTATTTTTCAATTTCTTTAATTTTTTTTAATTCTTTTTTTAAATGCTTAATTTCATCACTTTTTATGGTGTTTTTACGGCTTTTTTCCTCTTTTGACAATAAAATATCAAAATGAACTATAAAAGAATAATAGTTATCCACTTTAGAATCATCAAATTTAATAAGATTTAAGAAATTATTTAATGAAATTATTTCTTTATGTTTAAATGCTTTTTTATATTTATCAACGTTTATATCGTCTACAACTAAATAATTAGCTTCTTCTTTGTTAGTAGTGAAGAAACCATTATTATTCTTAATTAATTGAACAATTAGAAACATTTCTTTATAATGCTTTTTCACAAAATCACTATAAATATAAACTTTTTTAGCCTTTAATAATTCACTAGTATTCTCTCTTCTTTTTATTTTTCTTACAAACACATTAAATCTACGTCTATTTTGACTATTATTTCCCATATTATTAGAAAGATTTAATAAATTATCAATTAAAAGTACAGAATTATCCTTTGATTCACCTTTTAATCCTTTGTATTTCTTTAAAAGCTCAAATGGAGTTAAATTATGAATTTTTGTCAATTCTTTTAGACATAGATATGTGATATAAGCATCATTTAAACTAGTGTGCTTATCACCTTGAGATACATCTAAATTAAGTTCTTTAGCTTCTTCTTCAAGGGATTTGACAAGTTTATTTGAATATATATTCCTATACACTTCTGATAAATCATAGAAGGGATAATTAATTGGATTTAACTTATACATCTTGACACTAGAATTAATATATTTGGCATCCATAAATACAGTCTGACCAATAACGATATTATTCTTGTCACTTAATAGACCTTTAATTTTTTTATAAAAATAAGAAAACTTAGGAGCTCTTTCTAATTCATCTTTAGAATATGCAATAATATTTTGCATAATTATATCATCATATTGTAAAGGATTAATTAGAATATCCTCTTTCCTAATAATGTTTAAATTTTCATCACATAATACATATCCAAAAGAACATAGGTATTGATTTAATTTATTTAATTTTGAGCATTCTGTATCGAAGAATAAGAAATTCATAATAAATCACACCTTTCTTTAGACATGTGTTAGTATAAAATATATTTAAATATTTTTCCAGTAAAAAGAAAAATCTTCTTTCACAAGAAGATTTAATTAAATTTATTTAATGTAAATGGTTGAATATCTTCACCAATTTTTAAGCTAATATATTTTTCTCTACTTACTTTTTTTGTATATACTTTATCTCTATTCATAGACTCAATTATATATTCTACTAAATATATACTCTCACCTGTTCTTTGATTTATATCCATATATTTAGCTGTAATATGACCCACAAAAGCACCAGGAGCATGATTATGCTTAACATTACATATATATTCATGCTTTGTAGACATACTGCTTTCTCCTTTACCTTGGGCCCTATGATTAATCATATAGCAAATAAAAAGAAATGAAACAAATATTAAAATTGCAAAAATCATAAAATCGCCTCTTCAAATATATATTATTAAATTTCATTTAAATTGTTGTGAAAAAAATGCGAAAATAAAAAAACGGCCAGAGCCGTTTTGATATTCTTAAAAATGGCGTGGCAGCAGGGATTCGAACCCTGGCACCAGTTACCCGATCTACGTCCTTAGCAGGGACGCCTCTTGAGCCTCTTGAGTACTGCCACAAAATATAGATCTTTAAGCCTTTTCATTATACAAGAAAAAATACTAATAGTCAATCATAAAATAAAATAAGGCGTCAAAAAACGCCTTATTACATCTTATTAGGAACCATTGATAAGCTTAGTTTACCTTTCTTTAAATCAATACCAATTACATATACTTTAACAATGTCACCAATTTTAACTAAATCACTAGGATGCTTAACATAATTGTTAGACATTTTTGATATATGCACAAGACCATCTTCATGCATACCACAGTCAACAAAACATCCGAAATCGACAACATTTCTAACTGTACCTTCAAGTTCATCGCCAATTCTTAAATCCTCTAAGTGAGTTTGGCTCTTCTTTAGAATTGGTGCTTGGAAAGTATCACGAATATCGCGACGTGGTTTAACAAACGCATCTAAAATATCATTTAATGTGTATAAATCTAAGCCACTATCTTTTGCCAATTCTTCCTTATTAGCATTGATGACTCTATCTTTAATAGATGGGTCTCCTAAATCATTTACATCAATTTCAAGCAATTTAGCAAGAGTCAATGCCTTATCGTAGCTTTCAGGGTGAATAGATGTTTTATCAAGTGGATTTTTTGATTCATAGCAGCGCAAGAAACCAGCTGCTTGAGTATATGTCTTTTCACCAAGCTTTGCAACTTTTAATAATTCTTTTCTAGATTTGAAATTACCATTTTCATTTCTATACTTAACAATATTTGATGCTATACCTTTATTAAGACCTGATACATAAGTAAGAAGAGATTCTGAAGCCGTATTTAAATCAATACCAACGCTATTTACTGCATCTTCTACAACTTCAGTCAACTTATTATCAAGTTCTTTAGGATCAACGTCATGTTGGTATTGTCCTACACCAATAGCCTTAGGTTCAATTTTAACAAGTTCTGCTAATGGATCTTGAATACGACGGGCAATTGAAACAGCACTACGCTTTTCAAGAGTTAAATCCGGAAATTCTTCTTGCGCAATCTTAGATGCACTATAAACACTAGCTCCAGCTTCTGAAACAATAGTATATAAAACATCTAACTTATATTTCTCAATAGTGTT
>CAMNHY010000032.1 GCA_946540005.1 uncultured Clostridium sp. | reverse complement strand
TATATTTAATTTATTAAATTTTTCCGGTTCTATACCCTATCAAGCGTAAGAACCGATTTTAGCTTATAGGTTCTTTTTTATTTTTCTTCTATTAATTTCGTATCTTCTTTTTTCTTAGTAAAGAAATTAACAATCTTCTTAGGTACAAATGTTAAAGTACCAGCAACCACTTGAGGATATAATAACATAGCATCCTTAAATGCTTGGCGACGAATATCTTCTTTAGTGATACAAGCACCATCTTTAAATAAGTAGCGTCTTGCAACGCAACCGATACGAAGAGTTAGTAAAGCATTTGCTAAACCTTGAGTTATACTTGAAATAATAGGCTTAACAAATGGCAAATCCTTTAAAGCGTTTGTGGCAGATTGAGGTAAGATATCATCCATTGAAATAGATTGTAAGCCTTCTGCAATTAATGCTGTAGTAAATATCTTAGTTAACAACTTAGATAAGTTTACCATATTAGGTCTAAATCCACATCTTACAACTAATTCCTTAACCATATTAATATCAACTGTAAATACAGTAATCATATCAACACGAGCATTTTGACAAATAGCAGTTGAAATTAAGACAGTTTTAGCTTTTCGAATCATAATATCATTTAATTGTGGTCTAATAGCCTTTTCAAATACTATTTGTAAATTTAATTGAAGTTCATCATAATTCTTATAATTCAATAATAATTTCTTATGTTCTTCTGATAAATCATTATTCTTAACAATATTTTTTGCAACTAATCTATAAGTTTTTCTTTGTTTCCTACTCTGATTATCAACGACTTCACTAGAAAAACTTGGACTATTAACAATAATCCTGATTGGATTAATGATACCAAAAAATACGATTAAAACTACAATCGCATAAAATGTATATTCAACATACTTATTTATGTTTCTTAATTTTTCACCAAGATCTAATACACAAGCTACTAGTATTAATGTGAACAAAACAATTGCACATATAGCAATCAAATACCATAATTTACGAGCTTTTTTATTCATAGAAATAGCTTCCTTTCTTAAATTCATTTAAATGTTTAATTTTAGTGATTAAAATAATAAAACCAACTGATAAATATACAGCACCAAGAACAAATCTTGACCATCCTGTAAAACGCTCATTAGCAAGAATTAAAACTAATGCATACATATATTTAAAACTATCTAAGAATAGTTGATTAATCTTAATTGTCGCAAGGACTAATCTAACGCAAAGAGGAATCATATAAAGAAAACCTAATATGATAGATAATGCGAAATGTTCTTGTCCAAAGTTGATTGCAACAACCCCAACTGCAGCGCCTGTAAAAGCTTCAGCAATATCAAGATAATAATTAGTATCGCTATTATAATCTCTATTAAGCATAGTAAACTTGATAGTTGATGCAATTAAAACCAAAGCACAAATTAAATAATATGTTATAGGAAGGCAATATTTTGCAGGACAAATGAAATAAAATAATGCGATTACAAAACACACTACCATAAAATAGAATGATGTTCTTTTGAAAAACTTATATTCCATAAAATGCCCTCCTTACTTCTTAATTTTATTATAGTCAAAATAAAGAAAAAAAGCCACAAATATTATGCAGCTTTTTTGCTTTGAATATATTTTTTAATTTCAATTGAAGCATTCGCACCATCACCGACGGCTTTTGAAACTTGAAGTAGACCACCAATAACATCTCCACCAGCAAAAATTCCAGGAATATTAGTTTGGAAATCTTTTACAACAATATTGTTTTGGCTATCTAAGACAAGACCTAAATGTTTAGCAAATGAAACAGCATTTGCTGTACCATATGCAATAAATAAACCATCAAGATCATATTTACCATGCTCTGTTTCAACGCCACTAAGATTATCTTCTCCGTATAAAGATACAATCTTATCATTTACAACTGTAAAACCTTCTTGATCAGTTGTTTCGCCATTTGTAAAGATGATGATATCTTTTGTAAACTTCTTCAAAGTATCTAGTTCATTTTTCATGAAGTCTCCACTACCAACAATACCTAAACGTTTGTTTCTGTAGAAAAAGCCATCACAAATAGCACAGTAAGAAACGCCCTTACCTTCGAAAGCTTGTAAATTCTTAACATTTAATTTGTTACGAGCTTTACCTGTAGCTAAAAATACTGAAGTGCCTTCATAAGTATTTCCTTTAGCTTTGACTATATAACCATTTGTTCCATATTCAATAGCTATAACCTCATCATTAACAACATCAATACCTAAGTTTTTAGCTTGTTCAATTCCTTTTAAAATTAAATCTGTTCCTTTAATATGATCAAAGCCATAATAATTGTCAATATAGCTAGTATATCCTAAGGAACCTAAGTCTTTTCCAATTACAAGAGGATTAAAATTAAATCTCTTAAGGTAGATGGCTGCTGAAATACCAGCAGGACCATTACCTATAATAATTGTATCGTACATAATTATTCCTTTGTAAAGAAATCTTCAACGAACGCTTCATCGTGAAGGCCAAGGAATGAGTCAACTAATTGACCATTCTTAAATTTTGCAACAAAAGGAATTGATTGAATGTTAAACATTTGGCATAGTTCAGGATTGTCATCTACGTCCACTTTAGCAAAAGTAACATATTCATGTCTAGATGCAACTTCTTCTAAAATAGGACCTAGTGCTCTACATGGACCACACCAAGTTGCCCAGAAATCTACTACAACTTCTGCATTATTATTTAATACTTCTTTAAAATTTTGATCATTTAATTCTAACATAATAAGAATACCTCACTTACAAATTCATAATACTATAAAAGATTTTTAAAAACAAATTTATTGCTTATAATATATTTAAAAATATTCCAAATAATTACAAAAAATCGCTTGACTTTAGGCTTTTTTTTGATATAATTATTTTTGCTTAACGTTGTTAAGAAAATAACAATGCAGCAGTAGTATAATGGCTATTACTTCGCACCACCAATGCGAGGATACGAGT
>CAMNHY010000031.1 GCA_946540005.1 uncultured Clostridium sp. | reverse complement strand
ATTATTTGTAACTTCAGAATTACTTCCACAAGCAATTAGAATTGATAAAAAGAATAATAATACAAATAGTAGAATGTATTTCTTTTTCATATGTCACGCCTCCACATATAATATTTTTATATTGCTTATACTTCATTTTTTATTTTATCATGCCAAGCGCAACAAAAATGCAACAAAAAAGACTTATTAATGGTTGGTTAATAAGTCTGATTTATTATAGTATGTATTGTCTTATGGAAATAGTATTTATCATAAGACAAAAGTGTCTAGTGAAGTGGGCTGGATGGATCAGAACAAAAAGAAAAGACCCTGCCAATATTGACAAGGTCCTTCATACTTATGTTTTATGTCATTTTCTTGTGAGTGATTGTATCACTTCACATCAAAGATTAGTCATTATTAACGAATGGTAATAATGCCATATGTCTAGCTCTCTTAATAGCGATTGCTAGCTTTCTTTGGTATTTAGCACATGTACCAGTTACACGACGTGGTAAAATTTTACCTCTATCAGTAACGAACTTTTTTAATAATTCAACGTCCTTGAAATCGATATTTTCGATATGGTTAGCTGTGAAATAGCAAACCTTTCTACGACGGAATCCATTTCTGTTATTAACTGCCATAGTTATTGTCCTCCTCTTTAGAATGGTAAATCATCATCAGAAATTTCTTGATTATAGCTCTTATCAGCTACGTTTCCTGAATTTCCTTGATAATTGTTGTTATTAGCATCATAGTTATTAGATGTATTTGAAGTTCCTCTTGGAGTTAAGTTTTCAACTCTATTGCATACAACTTCAGTTACATAACGAGTTTGACCTTGTTGGTCTTGGTATGAACGAGTTTGAATTCTACCTTCAACACCTAATAGATAACCTTTCTTCACATAATTACCGATGAATTGAGCTGATTGATTCCAAGCTACACATGGAATGAAATCTGCTTGACGTTCACCTTGTTGTGATTGAAAGTTTCTATCTATTGCTAAAGTAAATGAGCATGTGGCTGATCCACTACTTATTGTACGGACTTCTGGGTCCTTTGTAATTCTACCAACTAATACTACATTATTAATCATAATGTTATCCCCTTACACAAAAAGAATAATTAGTCTTCTTTTACAATGATATGACGAATGATATTTTCTTCATATCCAACAATACGGTTGTACTCGCTTACTGCTTGGTTATTAGCCTCAACTTCTGCCCAAACGTAGTATCCCTTACGGTTACCAGCGATTTCATAAGCTAAGTCCTTTAAACCAATTTCCTTAACTTCAAGAACCTTAGAATCATTATCAGCGAAAATCTTGTTAACTAACGCGATAGTCTTCTTTGTGTCCTCCTCATTTAAAGATGGGTTTACAATGTACATAATTTCATATTTTTTCATATTGACACCTCCTCGTGGTCATAGGTCTAGTTTCTCTCTAGACAAGGAGCAATTCTTTACGAATGCCTACTTATTTTATCATATCATTATGTATAAAACAAGTATTTTTTTGAGATTTCTTTACTTTTTTACTTAGTGTTTTTTAGTTTTTCTAATACAAAATTTATTGCATATTCACATGCACTTTGTCTAACTTCGTTTCTACTTAAATCACTAAAGATTTTTCTTTCTGTATAAATTTTATCTAATATTTTGAAACCAAAACATACTGTACCAACAGGATTATTAATATCTCCGCCAGTGGGTCCGGCTACACCTGTAGTTGAAATTGCAATATCAGAATTAGCTTTAATTGAAGCTTTATAAGCCATTTCATATGCAGTTTCTTCTGATACAACTCCATATTTTTCGATAATATTTGAATCAACTCCAACTAAATTAATTTTACTTTGAACTGCATATGTAACATATGCTTCATCTAAAATCGCACTAGAACCGCTAACATCAACAATTGAAGAAGCAATTAATCCGCCTGTACAAGATTCACATGTAGTAATATGTAAATTTCTTTTAATTAATTCATTAACTAATTCATTATTCTTCATATTCTTTCTCCTTTGTTGGAATACTATTCCTTAAATATGTTGCAAAATTAGCACTAAATAAATATTTCTTATAATCATTTGTGACAACTTCTACTAAGTCAATATTAGAATTCATATCAAATAATAATTTATAATAATCAAATAATTTAATTCCATCTTTTTTTATATATCTAAAATATAAAATATCATTGATTCTTATTATAAATTCTTTATTATCATAAATTTTTTCTGACATGATTTTTAAATTAGAACCATCTTTAAATTTATAATTACTATCTATAAAAGGATCTTGCATAAATATAAATTTATAACCATCTGTTGTCATTAATAGATTATTTGATTGAATAGGTGAAGTAGCATCATATTTATACCCTATTATATCAAGTTTAAATCCTTCATAATCGCTACTTCTATCAAGATATTTTTCTTTAACTGCATTAAAATATCTATTTTCTAAATTGTTAAATTTTTTAATATCTAAAATCAAAAAAATAATTAGCCCTATAATAATTGGAATAATAATAGATAGAACATTTATATATTTAAATAAAAGTATTATAGATGCAATTTCAAGAACTACTATTATAGATAATGACCATATTAAATCTAATAATAATTTTCTTTTTCTTAAAATTCCAAGCCAAGTTGCTAAATCTTTTGATGTCTTTCTATCAAATTCAATCCCTTCTAATGTCATGTAAATATATTTATTCATAAATCACCTGTCATAATTTATTTTAAAAATATCAAGTGCATTATTAAAAGTAATATTTTCAATTTCTTCAACACTTAGATCTCTTATTTTAGCAATTTCTAATGCAGTATATTTAACATATGAACTTTCATTTCTTTGACCTCTAAAAGGAGTAGGAGCTAAATAAGGACAATCAGTTTCTATTAAAAGCTTATCAAGAGGAATCCCTTCTGCTACTCTTTTAGGTTCTTTAGCATTTTTAAATGTTACAGGTCCACCTAATGATATATACCAACCCATCTTCACATATTCTTTAGCTAATTCTAAGCCTCCAGAATAACAATGCATTATTCCTCTCACTAATCCTTTATATTTAGAAATAATATCAAAGGTTTCTTTAGCAGCATCTCTTGAATGAACTATAAGAGGTAAATCATATTTTATAGCTAATTTAATTTGTTCTTCAAATAACTTAACCTCTAAATCATGATCATAAGGCTCCCAATGATAATCAAGACCACATTCACCAATTGCATAAACTTTATGAGTCTTTATAAAATCTTCTAATTCTTTAAGTTTTAAAAGAATATCACCGTGAGCTTCATCAGGATGAAGTCCAGCGCTTGAATACATATTATATTTTTTAGCCAAATCATAAGCTACTTGATTATTTGATGGTGAGAAACCAACAATCATAGCTAAACCATTAATATCTTTAAGTCTTTTAAAACAATCATCTCTATCTAAATCAAATGCTTCATCAAAAAGATGACAATGTGTATCAAATATCATAAAATCACCAATTCAATTATAGCATAAGTTATGAGTATTAAGTGAAAAAAAAGGAATTCCCAAAGGAATTCCTAATTTTTCAAATTATTACTTATTAAGCAATGATTTCAGTAACTGAACCAGCACCTACAGTCTTACCACCTTCACGGATTGAGAACTTAGTGTTGTTTTCGATAGCTACTGGGTGAATTAATTCAACAGTCATAACTGTGTTATCACCTGGCATAACCATTTCTACACCTGGCTCAAGTTGGATTGTACCAGTGATGTCAGTAGTGTGGAAATAGAATTGTGGACGATAGTTAGAGAAGAATGCAGTGTGACGACCACCCTCTTCTTTAGTTAATACGTAAACTTGTGCCTTGAACTTTGTATGTGGAGTGATAGTACCTGGCTTAGCTAAGCATTGTCCTCTTTGAACTTGAGTACGGTCAACACCACGAAGTAATACACCTACGTTGTCTCCAGCTTCTGCATAGTCAAGAGTCTTACGGAACATTTCAAGACCAGTAGCAACTGAAGTGATAGTGTCATGAATACCAACGATTTCAACTGGGTCATTTAAGTTGATTCTACCACGGTCAACACGACCAGTAGCAACTGTACCACGACCAGTGATTGTGAATACGTCTTCAACTGGCAT
>CAMNHY010000030.1 GCA_946540005.1 uncultured Clostridium sp. | reverse complement strand
AACTTCAAGATGGTAGATGGATTAAATTTAATTAATTTGAAATTTTGTCCTCATTATCAAAAAGATGATTTATACATATTTAATGATATAGGATTATCTTCTAAATTGGCTTTGGCATTAGAAGATGATACAGCTGTTGTTATTGATAAAAACATATTAAAAGTATATAAAGCTAATAAAAAACATTCGGTTTATTTATTTAAAGACAATAAAATGACTCCTATTTATCCTAATATAACCTATTCTATTTGAAATATTAGTTAAATTGATATATTATTAAAGAGTATCGTTTGTTGAGTCAAATTAACAAATTATTCGTTTGAGGATATTTAAGAAATTGAATAACATTATATTCTTTTTCGGTTTGTAAAAAACTAAAAGATGTTTAATGATTTTGAAAGTACTAGGACTTGCCTAGAAAGGAGATTAAACATTATGTTAATGACAGAAATTATTGAAAAAAAGAGAGATGGCTATAAGCTATCAAAAGAAGAAATTGAGTTCTTCGTAGAAGGTTACACAGCAGGTTCAATTCCTGATTACCAAGCTAGTGCCTTATGTATGGCTATTTACCTTCGTGGTATGGATGATGAAGAAGCTACTAATCTAGCTATCGCTATGCGTGATAGTGGTGATAAGATGGATCTTTCATCAATTCCTGGTAAAAAAGTAGACAAGCACTCTACAGGTGGTGTTGGTGATAAGACTTCTTTAGTTCTTGCGCCACTTGTTGCATCATTTGGATTAAAATTTGCTAAGATGTCAGGTCGTGGTTTAGGACATACTGGTGGTACATTAGACAAGCTTGAATCTATTAAAGGATTCAATATTGCAGTTTCACCAGAAGATTTTATTAAGCAAGTTAAGAATGTTGGTATGGCTATTGTTGGACAAACTGGTAACTTAACTCCTGCTGATAAGAAGCTATATGCATTACGTGATGTAACTGCAACAGTTTCAACTATTCCTCTAATCGCATCATCAATTATGTCAAAGAAGTTAGCTGCTGGTGCAGACATCATCGTTCTTGACGTTAAGGTTGGTGCTGGTGCATTTATGAAGAATTTATCTGATGCTCAACATTTAGCTAAATTAATGGTTCAAATTGGTGATAACTGTGGTAGAAATGTTACAGCAGTTTTAACTAATATGGAAGAACCTCTAGGATTGGCTGTTGGTAATGCGCTTGAAGTTATTGAAGCTATCAATACATTAAAGGGTAATGGTCCTAAAGATTTATTAGACCTATGTCTTGAAATTGGTTCATATCACTTAACTGATGCTGGTATGTTCAAAACTCGTGAAGAAGCTAAGGAAGCTATGAGAGAACATATTAAGAATGGATCTGCATTAGCTAAGTTCAAAGAATTTGTTGCAGCTCAAGGTGGAGATGCATCATTTGCTGATGACATTACTAAGTTCGCACAAGCTAAAGAAATTAAAGAAGTTAAGGCTACAAAGGATGGATTCATCTCTCATATTGACGCTCTTGCAATCGGACATGCTGCTATGTTACTAGGTGCAGGTCGTGAAACTATGGCTGACGCAATTGATCCAGCAGTTGGTATTGTGTTAAATAAGAAGGTTGGAGATAGCGTTAAAGCTGGAGAAGTTTTGTGCTATATCTATACAAATGGTAAGAACACTCTAGAATCTTCAAAGAAAGCATTCGATGCCTTTGAAATTTCAAATACACATGTAGAACCACAACTTATTTTGGATGTAATTAGATAATGAAATTATTAACTTATGATGAAGCTTTAGCTCAAGCTCAAAATAAAGATTGGTTTAAAGGATTCTATAATAGAGATGAAATATTATCTGATGATTTAGTTAAGGAAGTAAATGAATTAGCTGAATCTATTGGACCTAATACTTTATCAGATTATTTTGAGCAAGATAAGGATTTATTGTTATTCGCAATGTATTATCCTGATTTAAAAGATTATTTAGATGATTTAAAATATAATTTTGTAAAAGTTACAAAATAATATGAACAAAAAAGCCATTTAGGATTGCCTAAATGGTTTTTTAATACATTTATTCATAAATAATATCGCTCTTTAGTAAAGAAATGAATAAACTTTGTGAATCATAGAAGATTTGTTCGAAGTTTTCATATTTGCTTGTTTGTACACCAGATACGATAAAGGACATTATACCACCTGTTATAAATGATATAGTTTGTTCAATTGAATATTTTAATTTTTTATGAATTCCTGAATTTACTAGCATATCTTTAAATTTAGCTTTAAAGAAGTTTTCAAATGCGAAATATATATAACCTGCTAAGTGTTTGGAAATTGATACAACTAGATTAATTCTTTTGTTCAAGGCTTCAACAAAGTAGTATAAGTAATTAGATACATGCTTGTAAGGATCATTTTCAGGATTATTTATTTTTTCTCTTAAAGGAAGACTTACTAAAGCTTCTTGATACATATCATTAAAGATATCATCAAGTAATTCATATTTATCTTTGTAGTGATCATAAAATGTGATACGGGAAATATTTGAGGCTTCACAAATAGATTTGACACTCAATTTTTCAAAATCTTCTCGAACGATTAAATCTAAAAAAGACGCTTTTATTTTATCATTAGTCTTTTTTACGCGGATATTTTCTGCCATATCTTACACTTCCTTACACATTGTTATAGAAACTTATTTGTATAATTTAAACAAAATAATTATACTTTAAAGTGTTTAATAATCAAATAATTTTTTTAGAAAGAGTGTAAAAATATGAAAATTGCAGTTGTAACTGATATTGCAAGCGGATTAAATCAAAAGTTTTTAGATATGTATAAAAACTTACGTATTGTTGATATCCCTTATTTTATTGATAATAAAGAATATAGAGAAACATCATTTGAAAGAGATGATTTTTATAAAACATTAGAGAAGTCCAATAGTGTTCACACAAGTCAACCTAGTATTCAAAGCGTATTAGACACATGGGATGAATTACTTAAGGATTACGAATATATTATTCATATTCCTATGTCTAGCGCATTATCTAGTAGTTATTCAACCGCACAAATGCTAGCTAATGAAGATGAATATGTTGGGAAAGTATTCGTACTAGATTTGCAAAGAATCTCATTTAGTCAAAAAGTTAGTACTTTAGAAGCTTTAGAGATGATTAAAGAAGGATTTAGTGCTGAAGAAATTGCTAATTATTTAACTAAGACTAAATTTGATAGTTCAATTTATATCAATGTGCCAAACCTTAAATATTTAAAGAATGGAGGAAGACTTACTAAAGCTGTAGCTTTAATTGCTACCCTATTTAGCATTAAGCCTGTACTTCAAATTCAAGGTGGAAAACTTGATATGTATAAGAAGACTCATTCTCTTAAACAAAGCTATGATATCTTAGTTAAATCAATCAAAAATGATTTAGAGACACGCTTCAAATCATATCTTGATAATAATGAGTTAATTATGGCTATCGCATATACAAATAATTATGATGTCGCTCTTAAAATGAAAGAACGATTAGAAACTGAATATATGGGATTGAAAGTATTAATTGTAGACCCTTTATGTCAAACCATATCATGTCACATTGGACTTGACTGCCTAGGTGTAGGTGTTTCTCGTGTCAGAAAAGAAGTAATGGAATTACTTAAAATTGAAAATTAATTATTTATAATGTATAATTGTTTTAAGGGAGTTGATTTCAATGAGATTAACAAAATTAAAGTATAAAAAAGAGACAAAAACTAATTATGTAACAGATAAGTCAAATGAAGAAGTTGTTGAACGTTTAGGAGAACTTGAAGATATCCTTGGTAAATATAATTTACTAGATAGCAACCAAGAATTAGAACGTTTAATTATATTAGGTAAAGCTGGTTACAATAGAGTAAAGCTTGCGATGGGACATAAGGTATATTTCATTGCTGGTAAGAAGATTAAAAAAGCTATTCTTGTTGGCTATGCAAATAATGGATTATCGCTTGATCAATTAATTATTAAACAAGATAATGAGTCAGCTACTATTCCATTTACTCATATCTTTATTTCACGTCGTGAAGCTAAGAGAGCTAGAAAAGCTAGACAATTATATAAGTTAAATAAGGAACAATATGCTAAAATATTTGGCACAAAGCCATATAAGAAGTCATATTTACTTGAAACTGTTCGTGGTACAGATGATTTCATTGTTGTTCAAAAAGTATTCAAGGCTTACTTCAAGCAAATCTCTAAGAGTTATTCAAAAGAAGAATTAGAGAAGAATTTTAAATTTGATATTGATGCTGAATTTAAAAATGAAAGAATGGAATATTTAGAGCGTGCTAAATTCTTAAAAACTAAGTGGTTATAATGAAGAAATTAAGCATTATAAATATTTTATTATTAAGTGTATTATTAGTTTCAGGTACTATTATACTTAGCGTTTCATACCTTGGTATATTTAAAGATAAATTCATTGAATCTGGATTTAATTATATTTATTTAGTAATTATTGATTTAATATCCCTATTGATATTAGCTTATTACAATATTAAAGATAAATTAA
>CAMNHY010000029.1 GCA_946540005.1 uncultured Clostridium sp. | reverse complement strand
CATCCTTTCTTTATTATTTCTTACGACGAGTCACAATATATTTGTTACTTTCTTTTTTGTTCTTTCTAGTTTTCTTACCTAGAGCTGGTTTACCCCAAGGAGTCATTGGTCCACTTCTACCAACTGGAGCACGACCTTCACCACCACCATGTGGGTGATCATTAGGGTTCATAACAGAACCACGTACTGTTGGTCTAATTCCCATGTATCTAGTTCTTCCAGCTTTACCAACTTTAACAAGTGAATAGTCTTCGTTTCCAACTACACCAATTGTTGCACGACATGTTCCTAAAATCTTTCTAGTTTCGCCACTAGCAAGTCTTATTAAAACATATTTGTCTTCTCTACCAAGAATTTGAGCACTAGCTCCAGCACTCTTAGCAAGTTGACCACCTTTTCCAGGTTTTAATTCGATATTGTGAATAAAAGTACCAACTGGAATATTAGCTATTGGTAATGCATTACCAATTTTAATATCTACGTTTTCGCCAGATTCAACAACATCTCCAACATGTAAATCTTTTGGTGCTAAAATATAAGCTTTTTCTCCATCTTTATAAGAGATTAATGCAATATTTGCACTTCTATTTGGATCGTATTCAATACTTTGAACGATTCCTGTAATTCCATCTTTAATTCTTTTGAAATCAACTAAACGGTATTTTCTTTTCACTCCGCCGCCACGGTGTCTAACTGTAATTTTACCTTGATTATTTCTTCCATCAGTTTTCTTTTTGGTAACTACTAGACTTTTTTCAGGAGTTGTTTTAGTTATTTCGTCACTTTTTAATACGCTTCTTTGACGAGTACCGTTAGTCATTGGTTTATATACTCTAATTGCCATTATATTTCCTCCTTTTTCTAGTCAAAATTAATTGAATTACCTTCAGCTAACTTAACGATAGCCTTCTTATATTTATTAGTCATACCAGTATATTTTCCAACTCTTCTCTTTTTTGGATGAGAATTTGTTGTATTGATACTTACAACTTTTACATTGAAGATACTTTCAATTGCTTGTTTGATTTCTGTTTTATTAGCTTTAGGACTAACTTTAAATGCATATTTATTTTCATTAGCCATTAAAGCACTCTTTTCAGTAATAATTGGTGCATAAATGATATCAAAATTCTTATTCATTTGTTAGCACCTCCTCTAAATTCTTTAATGCTTCACTAGTAATTACCATATTATCGCAGTTAAGTACATCATATGTATTAACTTCACTTGGTAATGCTACTAAAACATTTCCTAAATTTCTTGAAGATAAGCATACATTTTCATCTAATTCATTGATTACTAATAATACTTTATTATCATTAACATTTAACTTAGTTAAGAAGTTAACCATTTCTTTAGTCTTATTAGTTTCGAATTTAACACTATCAACAACGATAATACCATTATCACGTGCTAAATATGTTAAAGCACTCTTTAATGCTAATCTTCTTTCTTTTCTATTTTGTTTCTTTGAATAATCTCTTGGTTTTGGTCCAAAGGCAATACCACCTTTACGCCATTGAACAGCTCTAATACTACCTTGTCTAGCATTTCCTGTTCCTTTTTGTCTCCAAGGTTTTCTTCCACCACCAGATACTTCAGCTCTAGTTTTTGTAGAATGAGTTCCTTGTCTTGAATTTGCCATAGCTAGTACTACAGCATCATGTAACACTACATCATTTGGTTCTATTCCAAATACGTTATCATTTAATTTAATATCTTTAACCTTTTCACCATTTTGGTTTATAAGTTCTAATTTAGACATAATATCCTCCTTTTTTCACCACAATTATTTTTAAAGTATGTTTATATAACTATTCAGTTACTTCTTTGTCTTGTGATGATTCATCATTAGTTTCTTCAGTTACTTCTTCAGTAGCAGTTTCTTCTACTTCTTCAGCAGGTTCAGCTACAGTTTCATCAACATAAGTAATTAATTCAACTGGTGTATTAATCTTACCAGGATGTTTTACTGAAGACTTAATTAAAACTAATGCTTTTTTAGGTCCTGGGACATTTCCTTTAACTAAGATAACGTTATTTTCAGTGTCAATTTGTACTATTTCTAGGTTTTGAATTGTTACTTGTTCATTACCCATATGTCCAGGCATTTTCTTTCCTGGAATAACTCTCATTGGAAGAAGTGTTCCTAATGACCCAACACCACGATGATATTGGCTACCGTGTCCCATTGGTCCACGTGATTGATTCCAACGTTTAATAACACCTTGGAAACCTTTTCCTTTAGAAGTGCCGGTTACATCAACCATTTCTCCTTCGGCAAAAATATCTGCCTTAACTTCACTACCAAGTTGGTAGTTAGCAACATCTACACCTCTAATTTCTCTTAAGAAGCGCTTAGGGGTAGTATTTGCTTTTTTCATGTGTCCAACTTCTGGTTTATTTGCTAACTTTTCACGTTTTTCGAAAGCAGCTAATTGAATTGCTTCATAACCATCTTTTTCTTTAGTCTTAATTTGACTAACAACGTTAGGTTCTACTTCGATAACTGTAACTGGTACTAATTTACCATCTTTAGCAAATACAGAAGTCATTCCGATCTTACGACCTAAGATTCCTTTCATTTTTTTCCTCCTATTAATTTAATGTTTTGATTTGGATATCAACACCACTAGGTAAATCTAAGTGTCCAAGTGCATCGATTGTTTCCTTACTTGGATTGTTGATATCAATAAGTCTTTTGTGAGTACGCATCTCAAATTGTTCACGTGAATCTTTATATTTGTGAACAGCTCTAAGAATTGTATACTTTTGAACTTCAGTTGGAAGTGGTACAGGTCCACTAACAACGCCACCAGTACGCTTAACAGTATCTACAATTTTAGCAGCCGCTTTGTCAAGTGTTCTGTGTTCATAAGCTTTTAACTTAATTCTCACTTTTGTGTTTGACATTATTGATTCCTCCCTTCGCCTATATCTAGTATAGACTTGCTCCGAAACAAATTACCTGATATCCAAGTTTTATTTTATCAACTCCACCTGGTGTATCAGCAACTTTGCCCATCTAAGCCAGTCACACGTTAATTAATTATACAAGAAAATATTATGAAAATCAAGCATTTTTTATACTTTTTTTAAGTTTTTTCTAAGAAAAAAATAAATTTCAAAAAAAATAGTTAAAATTACATGTTTTTAACTATTTTTATACACTATTTACTTAAAATTAATGTAATAAATCAAATAATGCTTTTCCAACAAAAAAACCAACTACTACTGAACATAAAAGTACTAAAACTGTAATTAGTAATTCTTTTTGCTTAGGTGTTAAACCATTCTCTTTCTTATTTTCAATATTATTACTATCCTTCTCCATTTTATCCTCCATATAAATCATTATTATAAATGATGCAAATTATTTTTGTTTAAATTAAAATTTCCGACAACATAAGTCCTAGAATTATCTATTGCTACTTTTTTTAATCCATCATTAGTAATATGATATTCATAACCATCAAATACCATATCTTCATTATTAATTAATACATCTTCCAATTTTTCATTTGGAATATTTCCTTGAAATGGTGCATAATCAACTAATTTTCCATTCTTAAATACTGGTGCTGGTATACTATAATCAAGTAATCTATATGTTTCTTTTGATTTAACTATATTAAAGCAATGAGCTTCTTCTCTGTTATCATTATTAACACAACCCATACAATAATAAGATTCAAATCCAAATAATGATAATATATTTTGAGCAACCGCTGCTCTTTCGGTACACATCGCAATATTCTTCCCTTTTAGATCACCAATCTCTAATGAATCTAATTTAGCAAAATATTCATCATCAGTTTTAGTAGTTTCAAATGCAATTTTATCAAAATAATTATCACGTAAATCATTACCATTTCTATTTATTCCAAAATATATATTAATAAAATTTTCTAAGTATTTAATAAAACTACCTTTATTCTTAATATTCATTTTTTTAATATATCTAGCAAATTCATAAAAATAATCTACTGTTTTCATTGAATAAGTATTCATTGTAAAATTGCTATATCTAATTTTAGTATCTGGATGTATAAAACCTTTATGAGTTATAACTCTATTCATATTTTGACAAAAACCTAGCATATCTCTTTTCTGACTATTAATAATAGCATTATTTATAGCTTTAGTTATAATTGTTTCTAATTCATCATCACTACAATTATTGATTATTTCTAATAAATTATCCATAACTTATGCCTTTCTTGTTATTTTAATTATAACATATATTTTGTTTATTTTTGATTAATTTGTTTTAAATATTTTTCAAAAGCTGGTAAACCACAATTTTTATCATAATAATTTGGATATTCATTCAAATGAGCTAAAGCAATTTTGGCAGTCATTAATAAATCATTATTAGTAACATTAGTTATTGGATTAACTAAGCCATGTTCAAATTCAATGTTAATACCTGTTAAAAAATCATTAAATGAAAATTTATCAAATTTAATTCCAAGTATTTTAACAACATTTAAAATATCACTAAAAGAATACATCATAATCACCAATAATATTATATATAAAGAAAAGTGTATTGTTACATATAAAATAGTTATATTATAAAAGTTAATAAATTTTTGGACATAAAAAAATACCAGCAACTTCCTATTTTTGCTCTCGCTATCGTCGG
>CAMNHY010000028.1 GCA_946540005.1 uncultured Clostridium sp. | reverse complement strand
AGTCATAAGCAGCATAGCTTTGAGAATAGAAATCAGTATAATCACCAATAATCTTAGAAATATTCTTACAAGCACCTACTGTACCATCTGAACCTAAACCAAAGAATAATAATTCAGTAGTAGTAGCATCAGCAGTATCGATATGATTCTTAACTACAACATTTGTATGTTCAATATCATCATTAATACCAACAGTGAATGGATTGATTGAATCATTTGCAGCTAAGTTTTCATAAATAGCATTAATCATATCTGGAGTTGTATCCTTAGAAGATAAACCATATCTACCACCAATAATCTTTGGTTGATTTGGTTTACCAACATATAATGATGCAACATCAAGATATAATGGATCTGCAGCAGCACCTTGTTCAATTGTACGATCTAGAACAGCAATTCTCTTAACTGTTTGAGGTACAACATTAAACCAATATTTTGATGAGAATGGACGATATAGGTGAACTTCAACTAAACCTACCTTCTTACCATTCTTATTTAATACGTCAACAACTTCTCTTGTTGCTTGACATACAGAACCCATAGCAACAATAACATCAGTTGCATCAGATGCACCATAATAATTAAATGGAGCATATGAACGTCCTGTTACCTTAGAAATTTCTGACATATAATGTGCAACAATATCAGGTACTTCTGAATAATGTTGTGCTTGTAGTTGACGAGTTTGGAAGTAAACGTCGTCATTTTGAGCAGTTCCTCTCTCCTTAGGATGATTAAAGTTAAGAGCATTATCACGGAATTCTTGAACCTTTTTCATATCAATTAATTTCTTATATACTTCATAATCAATTGGTTCAATTGTATTTACCTCGTGGCTTGTTCTAAAACCATCAAAGAAATGTACGAATGGAACTGATGATTTGATTGCAGCTAAGTGCGCAACTCCACCTAAATCCATTGCTTCTTGAACTGAGTTAGAACATAACATAGCCCAACCTGTTTGACGAACAGCCATTACGTCTTGGTGATCACCAAAAATAGATAATGATTGAGCAGCTAATGATCTAGCAGCAACATGAATAACACCTGGTAGATTTTCACCAGCAATCTTATACATATTAGGAATTTTTAATAATAAACCTTGAGATGCAGTAAATGTAGTTGTTAAAGCTCCAGCTTCAAGTGAACCATGTACAGTACCTGCAGCACCTGCTTCTGACTCCATTTCTACAATTTTAACAGGCATACCGAAAATATTCTTTTTGCCTTTTGATGCCCATTCATCAACATATTCTGCCATAGGTGATGATGGAGTAATAGGATAAATACCAGCTACTTCAGTAAATGCGTATGCAGCAAGTGCAGCAGCATAATTACCATCTATAGCTATTCTTTGTATTTCTTTTTTTTCTGCCATAAAATTAATCCTCCTGACCTTTTATACCAAATAATATTATAAATGCCTTTTTTAGAATTTTCAATATTTCGCTCAAAATAAACATATTATTTTTCGACAATTTTTGATATAGTATGTAGTTAGTCATTTCTAACTTCTAATGTTAAAATAAAGCCTTTGTTAAAGTATTATTTAACAAGAAGCACTTTATTTAGAGTTATTACATTTCACTTTTAAGTGTTTTTAAATTATAATAATTAAAAAAGGAGATTAATTATGACTTTACTAGATAGATTTTTAAAATATGTACAAATAGACACCATGTCTGATGATAAAAATGACTCTTCTACCCCTTCAACTAATAAACAATGGGATTTAGCACGTGTTCTTGAAAAAGAATTAATAGAATTAGGACTTGAAAATGTTCATATAAATGAATATTGCACAGTATACGGAACTTTAAAAGAAAATGCAGAAGGTTATGATAAAATAGGATTCCTTGCTCATATGGATACAATCCCTGAAGTATCAGGTACAAATGTTAAACCTAATGTTGTAAAATTTGATGGCAATCCTATTAAACTAGGTTCTTCAGGTTTAACTTTATCTGTTGAAGAATTCCCATGGATGAAAAAACAAATTGGAGATACTTTAGTAACAACAGATGGAACAACAGTGCTTGGTTGTGATGATAAAGGTGGTATTGCAGTAATAATGACAATGCTTGATGAAATAATTTCAAAGAAATTACCACATGGAGAATTACATATAGCATTCACACCTGATGAGGAAATTGGTACAGGCGTATTAAAATTTGATGTAAAAGAATTTCCTGTAGATTACGCATTTACTGTTGATGGTGGAGATTATGAAGAATTTTCATATGAAACATTCAACGCTTCAAGCGCTGTAGTTAAATTTAAAGGCTTTGATATTCACCCAGGATTTTCTAAAAATAAAATGATTAACGCTTCATATCTAGCTATGGAATTTGATTCATTACTTCCAAAGTTTGATAGACCAGAATATACAGAAGGATATGAAGGCTTTAATCATCTAACACATATGGAAGGTTGTGTAGGTGAAGCTACATTAAATTATATTATTAGAAATCACAGTCAAGAATTATTAGAAAAACAAAAAAATGATTTTAAGAATGCTTGTGAATTTATGAATAAAAAATATCCAAATTCAACAGAACTAACAATAACTGACTCCTATAAAAATATGAGAGAAGTTATTGAAAAAGATATGCGTTCTGTCAATAAAGCATTACAAGCTTATAAAGATGCAAATGTAAATGTACATTGCGCTCCTACACGTGGTGGTACAGATGGTTCAAGAATAACATTCATGGGTATCCCAACACCAAACCTTGGTACAGGTGGTTATAATGAACATGGTGTTCATGAATATGCTGACATGAATGAAATGGAAAAAATGGTAGAGGTAGCAATTAATATTGCAACTACAAAATAAACTAAAAATGGTTTCAACTAAATGAAACCATTTTTTTAAACACTTTATGTTTAAATGATAATTTTGTAAATATATAGAATAATAAATGAATTATTAAAATAAAGAATATAGATGTTTTAACGCAGTATTCATAACAAGGTATATACATTCTCTCATCCATTCTAAACATAAGTCTAGAAACATATGGAGATAATAATAGCGCAATAATATAAGATATTAATTTTTTAATAAATCATCTTTATTACTACAAATTTTTTTACAAGATTCAGCTCATAATAAACTAATGTAGGAAATACCCGGATTAGTTGGATCATCAAAAACATCCTTTACATTAGCAGTAATATAAATATTTTTGCTATTTTTTAACCAATCTTTAATCTTAGTTCCACGATTAAATCCATGAATTACTTTAACTGTGTTAATACCTTGTTGTCTATATTTTTCGATTTCTTCAATCAAATAAGCTCTAGCATTTTTAGCTGTATAACCATGAAGATCTATTTCAGGTATATTACTTTTAATTGTTTTAGTCATTATTCAAAATATCCTTTTTTTGCTAATAATTCCGCAAGTAATACTGCTCCACCAGCTGCACCACGAATTGTATTATGAGATAGACCTACAAATTTATAATCGAATATATTATCATCTTGTAATCTACCAAGAGATATACCCATACCATTATATAAATCTCTATCTAATTTTGTTTGTGGTCTATCTACCTCTTCAAAATAAGTCAAAAATTGTTGTGGTGCAGAAGGAAGATTTAATTGCTGTGGTTCTCCACAATAATTATTCCATCTATTAATTATTTCTTTTTTTGAAGGTTTACTTCCTTTAAATTTTAAAAAGACTGTAGCCAAATGTCCATCACTTACCGCAACACGAACACATTGAGCTGATATTTTAAATGAATCATTATTAACAATTTTACCATTTTCAATATGTCCAAATATCTTAAGTGGTTCTTTTTCACTTTTTTCTTCTTCACCTTTTATATATGGTATACAGTTATCTACAATTTCAGGGAAAGTATCAAATGTTTTACCAGCACCAGATATAGCTTGATAAGTTGAACAAAATACTTTATCTATTCCTAAATCCATTAAAGGAGCTAAAGCTGGAACGTAGCTTTGAAGTGAACAATTAGACTTAACCGCAATAAATCCTCTTTTTGTATTTAATCTCTTTCTTTGATATTTTATTATATCTAAATGTTCCCCATTAATTTCAGGAATAACCATAGGTACATCTTCTGTAAATCTATGTGCTGAATTATTAGATACAACAGGGCATTCTAAACGTGCATAAGCTTCTTCTAACGCTTTTATTTCGTCTTTTGGCATATTTACTGCGCAAAACACAAAATCAACATTAGCTGCTATATATTTCATATCTTTTTTAGCGTCTAACACAATAATATCTTTAACAAAATCAGGAATTGAAGTATTCATTTTCCATCTATTTTTAACCGCATCTTCATATCTAAGACCTGCTGAGTTTTCTGATGCAGCTAATAATTTTATTTTAAACCAAGGATGATTAGCTAAAAGAGTAATAAATCTTTGTCCAACCATTCCTGTAGCACCAATGATACCAACATTATAATTATATCCCATAAAAAGCCTCCATATTCTACCTATAATTATAACAAACCTATAATTTAAAATAAATATAAAATAAAAAGATATTACTAAGTTTTTTCTTAATAATATCTTAATTAAATTTAATAAAACAATTAACGCTTAGATAGTACATCAAATAACAAAAGCAGCATAACTACGCCATTTTTATTGAACTCCTGACACATTCTGGACATTAAAAAGATCAATTTTTCGGTCTAATTTGCACCTCTTAGGGCATTTAAAGACCGCTTCAAAAATCGCTCATTAGTGTTTTCATTTTTCAAAAATTATAAACCACAATTATGCAAAAGTGAAGTTTGGTGGACTTTTTGCTTTTTATTCTTGCTTTAACGCATCAATTCTTCTCTTAATTTCGTCCTTATAAGTTCTAGGTTTTGTTCCACCTCTGATAAATATACCAATATTTTGTTTATCAGGATTAGAATAATTAACTGTTTGAAATACTGAGACACCTAGTTTTTCCCAAAAGCTAGATGTTTTACATGAATCTTTTTTCGTTATTAATTAGATAATTATATACCTTAATAGTACCACTAGATAAAATCAAATCATCATCTGCTAATTTATATAAAATATTTTTAATAGTCGTAATACTAAAACCTAAAGTATTTGATATTTCAACCACTTTAGATGGTCCGTTATTGATAATGAATGCTAATGTTTGTTTTACCTATTTCAGTAATTTTAGTATCATTTTTAGTAACAGTTTTCACACTAAATTACATCAAAGCAAAAATCTATATGCTATAATCATAAAACAAATGGGCGAAACATATATTGACTTTTGGACGCATTGGTGCTATCATAATATTGAAGATAATGAGGTATGTAATGTACGATATTGTATTTTATGAAGATAAAAATGGTTTTTCAGAACTAAATGATGAATTAATGGAACTTGCTAAAAAAGCTGATACTAATAAAGATGCTAGAATACAGTTTAAGCAAATAACCCTATATATTGAATTACTAAAAAATCAAGGTACTAAGATGTCACCTAATATTACAAAGCATTTAGAAGGTGAAATATGGGAACTAAGACCAGGATTTAATAGAGTTTTATATTTTTATTTTGAAAATAATACATTTGTTCTTCTACATATGTTTAGAAAAAAAACACAAAAGACACCAAAAACTGAAATAGAGAAAGCACATAAAGAATGTAATGATTACAAAATTCGAAATGGAGGAAAATAATTATGAGAACATGGGAAGATTTCAAAAAAGATGCTAAAGAATTAAATACTACAACTAAAGAAGATATTGAAGAAATGGAAGTATTAGCTAGTATTATTAGCAGTATTATCAAAAGACGTAATGAATTAGGTATTTCTCAAAGAGAATTAGCCGATATTTGTGGACTGCCACATTCTTCTGTTGCAAGAATTGAATCTTGTGCTGTAAAGCCAAAAGTTGAGACATTAATTAAAATAATGAAACCACTTGGTTTAACTTTAACTGCAAAAGCAATATAATTTAAAATTTGTAAGGTAATTTGCAATGTGTGAGATGATTATTATCGAAAAAGGAACTGCTTCAACAGTTCCTTTTTCAATAATATTCAAATTATCATTTTATAAAGATTAACAGCACTATTTAATTCTTTAAACATGCAAGTGGAACAACATACACCCCATCTTCTCATTTATACGCTAATGAACCTTTAGTAATAACCATTAAAAATAATGGGAGGTTTATTTCCTCTATTAATATCACTTGCTAGCTCAATTAATTTTTGAGCAGCCATATTAACATCTTCATCATCACCCAGTTTAACTTCAATTAAGGCCTAATCACCATCTTCAAATTGAATTACAGCATCAGCTTTTCTTTCTAATTTATCACGGTAATGGTATACCTTCGCATTTAATGTATCGCAATATATTCTCAAATCCCTTACTACAAGAGATTCAAATAACAATCCAAAAGTTTTCATATC
>CAMNHY010000027.1 GCA_946540005.1 uncultured Clostridium sp. | reverse complement strand
AACATCTAATATTTTTTTATTTTGATTAATTTTATTATTTATACTATTTTTCTTTTCTTTAAATTTATCTATTTTCATAAAAATATTCCTCAACCTTATCAATAACCATATCTATAGAATAACCTCTTTGATATAGATATTTTTTAAGTTTTTCTTTAACCTTTTTGATATCTTCTTCTTTATTGATTTTTAAATACTTTTCAATCAATATATCTATAGATTTATAATAATCGGCATTATTATAACTAGACATCACTTTATCTATAATTATATCATCAATTTGTTCACTTTTAGCCTTTGATTTTATATAAAAAGGGCCATAATTTCTTCTAATATAGTATGATGAAAGAATTTCAAAATATCTCTTATCATCTAATAAGCCTTTGTTTATAAATGATTCAATAATTTTAGAAATTAATTCTTCATCACATTCTTTATTTCTAAGAAATAATTTAATTTTAGATATTGGTTTTTCACCTTTTAAAATATATGTTAATGCTTGATTATAATATGAATAAAATAAAGTACTATCTTTAATTTTATCAAATAGCTCATCATTAACACTCATGCCTTTTCTTAAATAAAATTCAATTATAGTATCTTCATAAGTTTCAATACTTATGCCATTATCAAAAGAAATAATATAATTCTTCTTATTTTTAGTGATATCATTAATAACCATTATTATACGTAATCTCCAACAATTTCTTTAGTTTCTGAGAAAAATGTAAATGCTAAAGGATCAAGTTCTTTAAGTTTATCTCTTAAAATATAGCATTGTGCTTTTTCAATCGTACAAATAATCATTTTTCTTTCTTGATTAGTATAACCACCAATGCAATCAACAATAGTCAATCCTCTATCAAATTCCTCAAAAATATAATTTCTTATTACATCAACATTATTTGTTATAATATATGCAGTTCTTCTAGTCTTAGCATTTAATGCTAAATAATCACATATATAACCTGTTAACCATACAGTAATCATACCATATAAAACCATTTCAATATTATAAACCCATTCATTAACAGTTTGATTTTTAATTTGACTTAAATTAGAAATAAAGAAACCAGAACAGATTACAACTAACCAGTCAGTTAAATACATTGACTTAGAATAAGGAATATGAAGCTTTTGTTGAAGGATTTTTTGTAAAATATCCATTCCTCCAGTACTTGAATTAACTCTTAAACATATACCTATACCAACAGCTGAGATGAGACCACCAACTAACATAGATATTAAATACCAATTAGAAGATGGTATAACTTGTAAAAAATATTCAGGATTAGCTCCGCACTTATCAAATAAAAGGTTGAAAGTAGGATCTAAAATACATGCAAGAATTGTCTTTAAGAAGAAATCTTTACCAACAAATATTAATGCACAAACTAATAAAATAGCTTGTACAAAATACATAAACATCCAGTCCCTATACCAATCTAATTTTCCTAATGGAGTATTATTTATAATAATAGTAATACCACTGATTCCTCCATTACATAAACTTGAAGGTTTAAAGAAAAAATAATATGAGAAAGCCATCATAAAAACGCCAATGATTACTTCTAAAATATCTTTTAAAATTCTTTTATGTTTACTCATGTTTTTCACTCGCTTTCATAGATAAATAGCTTCTAATAAAATCTTCAATATTTCCATCCATAACACTCTTAACATCAGATGTATCATAATTAGTACGATGGTCTTTAACCATTGTATATGGAGTAAAAACATAAGATCTTATTTGTGAGCCAAAACCTATTTGTAATTGTTGTCCTTTTATTTCCTTTAAATTTAATTCTGCTTTTAGTAATTCAACTTCTAGCAACTTAGATTTTAATACTTTAATAGCACTCTCTTTATTTCTTAATTGGCTTCTTTCATTTTGGCATGTAACCACAATATTTAATGGTAAATAAGTAACACGAACAGCTGAATAAGTTGTATTTACTCCTTGACCACCATGACCTGATGACATAAAAGTATCAATTTTTAAATCTTCATCCTTAATTTCAATATCTAAATCATTCTTTATAATAGGAGCTATATCAACAGATGCAAATGTTGTATGTCTTCTTTTGTTAGAATCAAATGGAGATATACGAACTAATCTATGAACTCCACGTTCACTTTTTAATAGGCCATATGCATTTGTTCCTTTAATTTCAACAGAAACAGATTTAATACCAGCTACATCACCTTGTTCATAATTTAAAATATTCATCTTTAAATTATGTTTTTTCGCAAAAAGTGAATACATTCTAAATAACATTTCAACCCAATCAAGGGCTTCAGTTCCACCTTGACCAGGATGAAGTTCCATAATAACATCATAATCATCATATTTAGAATTCAATAAAATCATAGTTTCATAATCGTTAATTTTCTCATTTAATTTTTTTATATTATCTTCAATTTCATCAGACAAACCGTCAATTTCATCGGATAATAAAATTAAATCTTTTAAATCATTAAGATTGTTTAATAACTCATTATAAGAATTGAATTTTTCTTTTAATAAATTCGTTTTACTAATCAAATCTTCAGCATATTTAGGATTATCCCATATAGACGAAACTGAAATTTGATCATCATATTCTTTAATTGAATCTTTTAATTTTTCAATATTTAAACTATTAGCTAATTCAGTTAATTTCGTATTAAAATTTTCAATATATTTATTAATTTCATATTTCTCCATAAGGCTTCTCCTTTAGTAGAAAAAAGCTCTTACGAGCTTTTTTAATTATCTTCTACCATGACAATATTTGAATTTCTTTCCAGAACCACAAGGGCATAAATCATTAGCACCTACACCCTTAAATACGTTAACTCTTGGTCCTTGATGTAATGAATCTGTATGTGAATCATTAGTAGATGTGCCTCTTAATCTATCTTCAGCTTCTTGAGCCGGTCTAATTTGGGCTCTAATTAAGAATTTTAATACATCTTTATAGATATCATCCATCATCTTATTGTATAATTCCATACCTTGTTGTTGATAAAGTTGTAATGGATTTGATTGACCATAAGATTGTAATGAAACACCTTGTCTTAATTCATCCATCTTATCAATATGTTCTGTCCAATGATCATCAAGTACTCTTAGAACTATAACTTTTAAGAATTCTTGGAATACTTCATCACCAAATACATTACGCTTCTCTTCAAGTAATTTAAGCGCAACATCATTTAAATATTCAATAATTTCAGTTTCGTCATAAGTCTTTATAACACCAAAATCACAAGCACCTTGACCAAAATAAACAGTGTTAAACTCTTTTGTAATAGCTTCATCATCAATATCAAACTTGTTACGACCAACTTCTTCCATATGGGCAAAGCATGCTAATTCTACGCCCTTATGAATCATTTTCTTAGCAATTTCTTCAATTGATTTATCTCTTATAATATGCATTCTTTCTTCATAGAATGCCTCTCTTTGTAATCTAATAACATCATCATACTTTAATACATTCTTACGAGCATCGTAGTTTGCACCTTCAATACGAGTTTGAGCATTAGTTACTAATTTTGTAAATGTTTTACTTTCAAGAGGAATAGACATATCTCCACCATTAGTTAATCTAATAGCATAATCTAATTTTCTCTTAAATGTATCTCCACCAAATCTAACCATTAATTGGTCTTCACTTGAAGTATAGAATCTAGTATAACCTGGATCTCCTTGACGACCTGAACGACCTCTTAACTGATTGTCAATACGTCTTGACTCATGACGTTCAGTACCAAATACACATAAACCGCCTACTTCTTTAACACCTTCACCTAATTTAATGTCTGTACCACGACCAGCCATATTTGTAGCAATAGTAACAGCATTCATTTGACCAGCTTTAGCAATGATTTCAGCTTCACGTTCATTATTTTTAGCATTTAATACTTCATGAGGAATACCTTCAGCTGTTAGTTTCTTTGATAACAATTCACTTGTTTCAACAGCAACTGTACCAATAAGAATTGGTTGACCTTTTGCATGACGTTCCTTTACTTCTTTAATTAAAGCTGCATATTTAGCTTCAGCACTTCCAAATAAGAAATCAGGAGCATCAACTCTAATAACAGGTTTGTTAGTAGGAATTTCTACAACATACATGTTATAAATATCTCTAAATTCCTCTTCTTCAGTCTTAGCAGTACCAGTCATACCTGATAACTTTCTATACATTCTAAAGAAGTTTTGATATGTTATTGTTGCAACAGTAACAGTTTCTTGTTTAATTTCAACGCCTTCTTTAGCTTCAATTGCTTGGTGTAAACCTTCAGAATATTGTCTACCCTTTAGAATACGACCTGTGAATGAATCAACAATTAAAACTTCACCATTTTGAACAACATATTCTACTCCATTTTGGAAAATCATATTAGCTTTTAATGCATTATCAATTCTATGAACTAAACCAACATTCTCTGGTTCATAAAGATTCTTTAAATTAAATAATTTTTCAGCTTTTACAACACCAGATTCAAGTAATTGAATTGTTCTATGTTCAATATCAATTTCATAATCTTCATCACTTAATGATTTAACAAATGAATCAGCTTCTTTATATGATGTAGCTCCAGTCTTACCACGACCTGAAATAATTAATGGTGTACGAGCTTCATCAATTAAAATTGAGTCAACTTCGTCGATAATAGCATAATTTAAACCTCTTAGATTAACTAATTGGTCTTCTCTTACAGCCATATTGTCTCTTAAATAATCAAAACCTAATTCTGAGTTAGTTGTATACATAACATCGCAATTATAAGCTTCTCTTTTACCAGCTTGATCTAAATCTCTAATATTTAAACCAACAGTAAGACCTAACCAACGGAATAGATTACCAATATCACCATTAGCTTCACGACCTGCAAGATATTCATTTACTGTAACGATATGAACACCTTGACCACCTAAAGCATTTAGATATGCAGGTAATACACCAGTTAATGATTTACCTTCACCAGTTTTCATTTCTGCAATATTACCACCATGAATAGCAATACCACCACAAACTTGAACAAAGAATGGTTTCATATGTAAAACTCTCCAAGAAGCTTCTCTTACTACAGCAAATGCTTCTGGAAGTATATCATCTAAAGTCTTTCCGTTTTTTAATAATTCTTTAAAATAAGGAGTTTTAGCTTGAAGTTCTTCATCAGATAGCTTAGCAATTTCAGGCTCAAGTGCAAAAACTTGTTCAGCAATCTTTTGATCACGCTTTAACTCTTTACGTCCTGTATCAAATAATTTCTTAAACATAATATTTACTCCAATATTTACAAATTTCTCGTTTAATGAAATTATACTATAAATAGGGCATTAATTCAAGAAAATGCAGCATTTAAATGCCTTATATTTTCCATAAAAAAACCAGAGTAATTTTACTCTGGTTAATAAACATTTTATGATTATATTAGAATCCAAATCCACCGATAACTGATGAACCTTTTTGAATCATAGACTTAATATCGGCAGTAACATCGTTATTGAATTCATCAGTATTACTAATTGTAGTTGGAACAACATTAGTATTTAATGATAGGTTTAAATTTAAATCAGAAACCTTAACTGTAAGTGAATCCATTACAGTAACTTCAAGATTAGTTGTTGAACAAGAAACCTTTGTTGGAATAAATGTTTCAATATTTAAACCTAAAGAAGCCTTTAAATTTCCTTTGAATGGTAATTTACCACCACCGACAAGATTAGCTTCAAATGTTGCAACACCGTCTTTGAATTCAGCAACGACAATACCATAGTCACTAACAATAGTCTCTAATGATAAATTAGAACTTGATAAATAAGAATCAATTGTCTTAAAATCTGAAGTCTTTAATCCTAACATGTTAAATAAATTAAATTCTTTTAATTTATTATATGTACTAATATATCCTTCGACATTTACATCAACTGGATTTTCAGTATTCATAACACCTGATTTTAAAACATAACCCTTAATATTTGTTTTAGTTGAAGTTGTAGATTCACTTGTAGTACCAGTTGTAGAAATAGTATCTAAGCCTAAGTTTACATATAATCTATCAGTACCATTATAAACATTTATGTTTTCCTTGTACTCAGTCTTAGTTTTACCTAATGCACCTAAATCAGTAGTAAGTTTTGTTGTACCGTTAAGATCTAAGCTTAAACCAAGTCCATTAACGATATCAGTAATAGTACCATTTTCTTTTACTTCACCTAATTGAGCGATTAAAGATAGATTTTCATCTGCATCTAATACAATGCTCATACCTTCTGCTATAGCTACATTTGCTTTTGCTTTTACAGAACCAGATAAACCAAACTTAGTTAAATCTGTCTTAGCTTGAGAATTATAAGCTGTATAGTTTAAAGCCTCAATAATGTTAGCAACTTGTTTCTTATCACTTGTCTTTTCAACTTTTACTTCTTGCTCAGCTCCATTTGCATCTTTATACTTAAGTGTAGCACTATTATTTCCTCCGCATGATGCTAAACCAACAGATGCAACTAATCCAAGAGTAGCAACTCCTAATGATAAAATTCTTTTCTTCATAAATTAAATTTCCTCCGTTTGATATTATTATACATCCTTTATTATGAAATTTAAAGTCCATTTTTCCAAAAAACGACATTTTTTTCAAAATGTTAAATGTCAAATTAAAAGAAACGTTTAGTATATTTGTAATAGTCATTCCAA
>CAMNHY010000026.1 GCA_946540005.1 uncultured Clostridium sp. | reverse complement strand
ACTTAAAGATTTTCGACGTTTATACTGGTGAAAATGTTGCAGAAGATGAAAAGAGTTTAGCAATTAAATTAACTCTTGAATCTAGCGAAAAGACATTATCAAGTGAAGATATTGAAAAGATCATTCACGGTGTATTAAATAGATTAGATGCATTATTACATGCTAGATTAAGATAATAAATAATATTTAAAAGCTTCATACTATTTTAGTATATAAAGATACCTATATAGTTATGAAGCTTTTTTGTCTTAAAATGTATCAATAGAATTAATTATAGACTTTTCTTCAACTATTTACAGCGGAATTTACTTTTTCAATTAACATAGCCTTTTCTTTTGGATAAAATGATTTTAATAAAAGAAAAAATATGCTATAATGATGAAGTTGATAAAGGAGTATCATTATGCGTAGTATTTATGACATTTCACCTAGTGAATTAAAAGAATATTTCGAATCAAAGGGTTTAAAAGGATACCGTGCTACTCAAGTTTTTGAGGCTATTTATAGGCAAAAGGTATCTAGCTTTGATGAGATTACAAATATCAAAAAAGAAGTAATTGAAGATTTAAAGAAAGATTTTAGTCTATCAACATTTGAAGTTGTAGTTCACCAAAAGAGTAAGGATGGTACTGAAAAATTCTTATTTAAGTTATCTGATGGTAATTTAATTGAAACAGTATTTATGACTCACAACTATGGTACTAGCGTTTGCGTAACAAGCGAAGTTGGTTGTAACATGGCATGCGCATTCTGTGCTTCAGGTATGAAGAAGAAATTAAGAAATTTAACTGCTGGTGAAATGGTTGGACAAATCATGTCAGTTATTAAAGAAACTGGTAAGATTGTTTCCCACATTGTTGTAATGGGTATTGGCGAACCATTTGATAACTATGATAACGTTATGCGCTTTTTACATATCGTCAATAACGCCCATGGTTTAGAGATTGGTGCACGTCACATTTCAGTTTCAACTTGTGGTTTAGTCCCTAAGATTTATGATTATGCTAAAGAAGATTTACAATCTAACTTAGCTATTTCATTACACGCTCCTAATAATGAAATTCGTGATCAAATCATGCCTATTAATAAAGCATACAGAATTGAAGAATTAGTTAAAGCTATATCAGATTATATCGATGCTACTAACCGTCGTGTAACTATTGAATATATCTTAATCAATGATTTAAATGATTCATATGAATGCGCAAATCAACTTGCGGATTTATTACATGGATTAAATGTATATATCAATCTTATTCCATACAACGAAGTTAAAGAAAAACCATTTAAACGTAGTACAAGAGAACATATGACAAAGTTCTATGATCAATTAAAGAAGAGAAGTTTAAATGTGACTCTTCGTCTTGAACAAGGATCAGATATTGACGCAGCTTGTGGTCAATTAAGATCTAATAATATGAAGTAATTATGGCTACAGGAAGAATTGTTAATTTAAATGCTGGAGTCTATCAGATTTTAGATGGTAATAATATTATTGAGGCTCGTGCTCGTGGAAAGTTTAGAAAAATGAAGTTATCTAAAGAGAGTGCATTCAATAAAGGCAACAATAATAAATTATCAAATAAGATTGATACTCAATATGTTAAGTTGTCACCAAAGGTTGGTGACCTTGTAACATATGAATTAAATGATGGTATTAATTATATTACTGATTTAGAACCTAGAAAGAATGATTTAATTAGACCTGACATTTGTAATGTTGATCAAATCATTTTAATTATGTCAGCGAAAGAGCCTGATTTTTCTAGTTATTTACTCGACTTATTTATTGTAAATTTGAAGAGTAGTAATATTAAGCCTATTATCATTATTTCAAAGATAGACTTAGCTAGTGAAGAAGAACTTAATAAAATTAAAGAGACTATGTCTTATTATAAAGAAAAACTTAATTATGAAGTTTTCTATGTGAATAGTAAAGATTTAAATACTGATTTATCAGAGATTAAAGAACTATTAAAAAATAAGATTACAGTATTATCTGGTCAAACAGGTGCTGGGAAATCTACATTTATAAATGCATTAATTCCTGGATTCAATTTAGCTACTCAAGAAATATCTGACGCATTAAATCGTGGTAAACATACTACTCGTCAAATTCATTTGTATCAAGAATTTGGTGGTCTAGTAGGTGATACACCTGGTTTTTCAAAGCTTGAGATTTTTGTTGAACAATCAGACCTTGCGTCATATTTTCCTGAATTCAAACAAGAATTTTGCCGCTTTAAAGATTGCCGTCATTTGAAGGGTTCTAAAGATTGTGGTGTTATTGAAAATGTTGGTAAGACTATTTTAAAATCAAGATATGATAATTATATCAAGATTTATGAAAAGATAGAGAAAGATAGTAAGAGGTATTAATTATGAAAGTTGCTCCATCAATTTTAAGTGCTGATTTTACAAAATTAGAAGAATCAGTTAAAAGAGTAGATCATGCTACATTTTTACATGTAGATGTAATGGATGGTATTTTTGTGCCAAATATTTCATTTGGTCCATCTATTCAAAAGCAAATTCGTGCTAAATATCCAGATATGGTATTTGATACTCATTTGATGATTATTGATCCTATCAAATATATTAAAGAATTTGCTGATGCAGGTAGTGATTTTATCACATTCCATATTGAAGCTAAGTCAGACATCAATGAAACAATTGATTTAATTCACTCATATGGCTTAAAAGCTGGTATTTCAATTAAACCTAATACTAATCCTGAAGTTTTAATTCCATATTTAGATAAGCTAGATTTAGTTTTAGTTATGTCAGTTGAACCAGGATTTGGTGGTCAAAAATTCATGCCAAATAGCTTAGATAAGATTAAATGGTTAGATGAATATAAGAATCAACATAATTTATCTTATATCATTTCTGTTGATGGTGGTATCAATAAAGATACTTATCCACTTGTTGAAGAAGCAGGTGCTAATCTAGCAGTTATGGGTTCATTCTTATTCAAGGCTGAAAATCCAAATGAATGGATTGACATTGTTGAAAATAATAATTAGTTATTGCAATAAAATGAAAATTTGTTATAATAACTAGGTACTCGTAAGGGAGTAGTTTGCTAAAATGATTTAGTGGTTGGTCTACACAATGGTTTATCCAGGCTCAACCTTAATAAACGAGACTTATGCTGACTTTAAGCCAGCATAGGCCTCTTTTTTTATAATTTGGAGGATTGTAATGATTTTAGAAACTATCACTATGGGTTCTTTAATATCGACTGGTCTATTGCTAGGACTTGGTTTAACCATGGATGCATGTGCCGTTTCCATGGCTAATGGTATGCAAGAACCTAATATGAAAAAAGGGAAGATGACATACATTGCGTTCATGTATGGTTTCTTCCAAGCACTGATGCCTTTAGTTGGATATTTTTGTGGAAATGCCTTATACACAAATATACCTCAAATTAAAGAATATCATTTAATTCCTATCACTGCCTTAGTCATTTTATTATTCTTAGGTATTAAGATGATTATTGATGGCATTAAAGATATGAAAGATGAAAAAGAACGTGAAAAAGAAATTCGTGAGGTTAGAAAGAGTTTAACTTTTAAAGTTATATTTATTCAAACAATAGCTACATCTATAGACGCCTTATCAAGTGGTTTATCGTTTTCAAATTATTTTGTTTGGCAAGCATTAATCGTTGTAGGACTAGTTATGTTAGTTACATTTGTTGCGTCATTTATAGCTTTGATTATTGGTAAAAAATTTGGAGTTAAACTTGGTAATTACGCATTAATTCTTGGTGGTATTATTTTATGCTCTATCGGACTTGAGATTTTTATCACTGGAATGATTGGGTGATTAAATAAAACTAGATTTAATTTCGTAAAAATAGTATAATGAAGATACTTTGGAGGATTATTATATGGTAAAAGAGATTGTCAAAGATCAAGAATTTTTAAAGAAAGTTTCTGACGACTTAACTAGAAAAGATATGCAAGTCGTTCGTGATTTATTAGATACAATTAAAGCTAATGGAGAAGAATGTGCTTGTCTAGCTGCTAACCAAATTGGTTATACTAAACGTGCTCTAGTTTTCTTTGAAAACGGTAGAGTATTTACAATGATTAACCCTAAGGTTGTTGGTCATTCTCAAGAAGCAGTTGAAATGGAAGAAGGATGTCTATCACTTGAAGGTGTTCAAAAGGTTGCTAGATATAAGACTATCACTGTTAAATATACAGATGAAAAGTGGAATACAAAAACTACTACATATCGTGGATTCACAGCTGAATGCATTCAACATATGTTAGACCATTTCGAAGGTATTTTAATCTAACCAAAATTAGGTGGTTTTGTAGACTACCCCTAAAGTTGGACTAGAGTAAATCTAGAAAGACTTAGGAGTACTCTTCATTTCCACCTTTTTTTATTTGTTACATAAATAATGTGATTATTTGTAATATAATAATATTTGACATAAAGGAGAAAGTTTATGAAATTTTTACATCTTGCAGATCTACATATTGGAAAAAGATTAAATGATTATAGCTTAAGAGATACCCAAAGAGACGCATTAAATAAAACAATTGAACTGATGAATAAAAGAAATATTAAATTAGTAGTTATTTCTGGTGACATTTATGATTCTCATGATCCTTCAGCAGAATCTTTTGCGTTATTTGATGAATATCTTTCTAATCTACATAAAAACGATATTAAAGCCTTAATTATATCTGGTAATCATGATCAAGAAGATAAACTAAATTACGCATCTAAATTATTAAGAAATGACGGTATTTATATTGTAACTAATGTAGCTGAGTCTATAAAAAAAATCACAATTGAAGATACTAATTTTTATTTATTACCTTTTGTTACAAAATATGATGTTAGGCATGCATTCAATCAAGAAGTTTCTACACTTGATGAAGCTATTAAAGTTGTTATTGATAAGATGAACTTAGATAAGAAAGAAAAGAATGTTCTTGTAACACATCTCGCTTGTATTGGTTCTAAAGAAAAGAAAATATTTGCATCTGGTTCTGAAGTATCATTAACTCTTGAAGCTGATGGTTCAATCGGTGGAGAAGATATTGTATCTTCAAGCTTATTTAAAGATTTTAATTATGTAGCCTTAGGACATATTCATAAAGCTATGAATATTGAGCCTAATATGCGTTATCCTGGCGCTTTATTAAAATATCATAAGGACGAAGCTAATTATAAGAAAACTTTCACAATAGTAGATACAAATGATTTTTCAATTGAAGAAGTTCCTTTTAAACCTTTACATGATGTTGTACTATTAGAAGGTTTATTTGATGATGTGAAAAAGCATGTTGAATATAAAGATGATTTTACATATTTCAAATTATTAGATGAAGAATATATTGTTGAACCAATGGCAAAATTGAAATCTATATTCAATTATGCAGTCAATATAAGCTATAAATCTAAAGAATTAAATATTTCAAATACTGAAAATTATCAAGATATAGAATCTGTATCAAAGTTAGATTTGTTTGAAGATTTATTCAAATCCAAAACAGGTGATTCTTTATCTGATGAAGAAAAAAATGTTGTGTCATCTTTAATTAATGATGTATGGGGTGAGAATTAATGAAACCAATTAGATTAGAAATGAATGCTTTCTTATCTTATAAAGGAAAAGAAGTTGTAGATTTTAAATTATTTGATGGAAAACTATTCTTAATTGATGGTATTACAGGTGCAGGTAAAACTACAATCTTTGACGCACTATGTTATGCATTATATGGCGAAGCTACGAATAGTGTTCGTAGTTCTAAATCATTTAAATCTGATTATGCTGATATTAATACTTTATCATATGTTGATTTAATTTTTGTTCAAAATAACAAAGAATACCATATTAGACGTGAACCTAGTCAATATGTGATGTCTAAAAGGAAGAATAAAGACGGTAATTATGATTTAAAATTAACTAGTGAAAATGTTTTACTAGAATTTGATTCTAAATCTTATACAAAGATAAAAGAAGTAAATGAATTAGTTAAAGAAATACTTGCGCTTGATGTAAATCAATTCAGACAAACAATGATGATTGCACAAGGAAAATTTAGCGAATTAGTTCAAGCTGATACTAGTAAACGTCAAGAATTATTTAGAGAAATTTTAGGAACTGAATCTTTTAAAGCTTTCCAAATTAAAATAAGCGATAAAGCGAAAGAGGCCAGAAATGTTGTCCAAGATGCTAATATTCAAATGGATGCATATTTGAAAGGATTTAAGGCTCATCGCGAAGAATCTATTAAGCTTTTATCAATAGATAAGCCTAGCACAAATGATTTTAATCTACTTAAAGATAATTTATCACTTGACCTTGAAGATAATCGTCAAGAAAGTGAAAATAAAAGCGAAGAAGCTAACAAATTAAATAAAAAAGTTTTAGCTTTCTCTAAAGAATTAGAAAAAGCTAAAAACAATAATTCAAATGTTGAAAATTATAATATTCACCTAAAAAAATATAATGAATTAAAAGAAGCAGAATCTTCTTATAAAGAAAAAGAGTCATTAGTTAAGACATATAACGATTCATTAAATGTGTGGAATTTTTATGAATCATATTTAAAAGATAAAAATTCTCTTGATGATATCCAAAAAAGAATTAAAGAAAATAAAGAGAAATTAGTAATTTATAAAAAAAATTATGATGATGCTTGTGAAGAATTCAAAAATGTATCTAATATTGAAGCTAATATTTTAGAATTAAATAGTAAGAAAAAAGATATTTCAAAAGCTATTGATGATTTCAATAAATTAGAAGACATCCAAAGAGATTTATCTCTTATTAGTGGTGAATTAAATAAGAAAAATGAGTCTTTTAAAATTAAAAATGATTCCATAAAGCAA
>CAMNHY010000025.1 GCA_946540005.1 uncultured Clostridium sp. | reverse complement strand
ATTTTTAAATAAATAATTTATAAATAATTCTTCTTTTAATGTTTCTATCAAAAATAATAATAATGTTAAATAACTTTTCAATAGATTTAATTTAAATAATTTATATACATAATATATTGGACAATATAATATTAGAAAATATAATAAGCTAATTATAACTACTAAAGAAATTAATGTAATTTGTTTAGCTATAAACACATTATTTCTTCCACTGCTTGATTCAATCATTACGTCAAATGAATCTTGTAACAAATTAGCTTCCCTAAATATTAGGAATAAAATGATAAAAACTAATGATATTTTTAAAATATTAAATGATGAATCTAAATAATTGATATTAATTTTTTCATAGTATATAAAGTAATTACTTGAATTATCAATTATGTGATAGAACACATAAATTAATATAAGAATAGATGAAATTATTAACGATATAATTGAACTTTTAGATAAATAAAGCTTAGTATATATTTTAGATAATTTAATTATTTTCATAAATATTACCATCATGGACAAAAATTTTTCTATTTTTGAATGAATTATAATCTTTTGGATTATGAGTAGAAATTATAATAGTTTTTCCTTCTTTATGAAGTTTCTTTAAAATATCTATAAATTTCTTTTTTAAATCATCATCCATTCCTTCTGTTGGTTCGTCTAATATAATTGTTGATAGTTTTGTCGCAATAATTGAAATAATTCCTAATTTTTGAAGATTTCCTTTAGACAACTCTTTAATTTTTAAATTTGGTATTATTAGGTTATTTAAATAATATGTAAGATCAGTATTAAAGAATTCTTCTAAAAACGCTACAAATTCTTTTACTGTCAAATTTTTAGGAAGACTAAACTTTTCAGGTAAATATGCATTATAATTATCTTTATAAATCATATTATTTTTATCAGGAAATACTAATCCTGATATAGATTTTAATAATGTAGATTTACCACTTCCGTTTTGGCCAATTAATAATACAAATTCATTATCTTTAATTGTTAAATTAACATTCTTAAATACTTCTTTTGCATTATATTTTTTACTAGCTTCCATGAATTTAATCATAAATAGCCTCACATAAATAGTTTTTATTAAACTTATTATTTTCCACAACAAAATATTCATTATTATAATTAATTAATAATGATTTATTAAAATATTCTAATGAACAATTAATATCAATGTTTATATAAGAATTTGTTAAATCTATATTTGGAATAATACTTCTATTAATCCCGTTTAATAAACAATAATCTTTATTAATTAAATTTTTATTTAATTTAAACGAAATATTATTAATATTACCTAATTCGTTTATATTTTTTTCAATATCTAACCCATTAGTCTTATCTAAATAGTAAAAATAATAATTACCTAGACTTAAAATAGTTTTAGCTTCTAATGATTTTATTTCAAGCATTAAATTATTATATATACCTTTTATAGATTTATCTATTTCAAGCGTATATTTATAATGATATAAATCACTATCTATATCGACATATGAAATATTTAAAATGTTAGATTTTGATATTTCACAATTATTTTGTATTAATTTAACATCTATATAATTGGCATTTGAATAAACACTATCTTTGCAAGTTACATAAACATCAATATCAAATGATTCTTTAGATAAGTCTATAAATCTTTCAGATAAAACTGTGTATAGATGTATTGAATCAATTCTTTTGTTATATAAAGATGAAAATATAACTAAAATTAATGATAATATAAATATATAAAATCTTTTCATAGACTTAATTTTTCAATTCTTAAATAAGATTCTGTTATAGTAAAATATTCAAATGCGCCAATTTGATTTTCAAGCCAAAAAACGTAGTAACAAGCAATTCCATTTGTATAATAACCTTGCCCTTCTACATAACCTACACATATGGTGCCTGGATCTACAACAATTGATAAATTTTGTTGTTCCTTAACTAATTCTGTTGTTGTATAATCTGCAGATATTTTTAATTCATCTGAAAAAGAACCTTTAAATTCTTTTCCATTTTGTCCAACCTGTATTTCTATCCTATCTGTAGCTGATACTGATGTCTTACTTGTAGTTTCTTTTGCAATATTTAATGTATAAGTTATTGGGCTTGTTCCTTCATTTTTATATGAAAATAGTGACTCAGTAACAAATGTAGCTCTCACATTTGAATTAAATTTATGAATATTCCATCCAATAAATTTTGGTTTCCTCACTCTATATAATTCATTATTTATAGTCTCTTTACTATAATTTCTTAATAAATTACCACTATCAACATTAATAAAAGGAAACGCAGTATAATCTTTTTTTGGACTTGCATCTGATTTATTAATGTTTTTAGAAAAGAAAAAAGCAGTCAAAAGTATAATTAGTAATAATAATTTTTTCTTCATAAAATCATCTCCTAATTAAACATAGACTGCTTAAATATTTTTTTCTTAAATTATTTATTTTTTCTTAAATTTTTCTTCATATATTTAAAAATGAACTTTTCTCCATTTTTAACATATAAGCGGAGTAATTCTTCCATCTTTTCTTTTGTATTTGGATGCATAATCATTCTATCTTTTTCATTTAAAAAATAATCTAAAACGAATTCTCTTTTAAAATTCTTTCTATTATAATTTTTAGAAGCTGCGATTCTATCACAGATAGATTCTGCTAAATATCTATTTGGCATTTCAACAGGCATATAACGTTTAGTTGTTGGGTCAATATCAAACCAATATTCAGAATGATGTTTATTTCTTCCTTTATGATGTAACCAAGCTTTAGAATAACCTATAGTAGCTCTTTCTTTTGAAGTAGGCGAATATTTACCATTAGCATAATATTTTACACTTGGAAAAAACTCTTGAGGACTATATTTAGATAAATCATGTAATAAGCCTTGAAGATATAATCCTGATTTAAAACAATAACGCATTACCATATGTCTATGTCTTGTGATAGTAATAAAGTGTTTTAACATATTAAACATAAAATCATCTCCTAAAAAAAATAAGCAACCACATAAGTGATTGCTATTAATCCATTACTTAAATCTCTTACGAGCTTCTTGACGTTTTTGTTTACGAACATCAGATGGTTTTAAATAATATTGACGTTTCTTAGCTTCTTGAAGGTTGCCTGATCTAGAAACATCGCGTTTAAAACGACGTAAAGCATCATCGATGGATTCTTTTTCATGCACGATTGTTTTTGCCATATTTTTCTAGGCCTCCTTCCGTTTTAAAAGTCCTTTTTTATTATACATAAAATTATTTACAATGTAAATACTTAATTTTAACTTTTTAGTATTTTTTTGCATTTTTATCAAGAATAGATAAATATTAATTTTTTATTAGAAAATTAACCCCTCATCTAAGTCTTTTAATAGTGTTGCATGCATACATTCTCCGTCCATACTCTCAATTTTAACCATTACTCTATGACGTAATAAACTTAAATCACAAGGTAATAAAACTTTTAAGTAATTTGAAGAGTGACCTATTACATAATCATTTTCATATTTAGTCTCAACAATAACTTCTTGGCATGTACCAATAAACTTTTTACAGTAATCTTGCCATAGTTCATGACTTAAATTAATTAATCTCTTAACTCTATCTTTTTTAACATTACCGTCAACTTGATTAGCCATTTTACTAGCAGGAGTACCTTCTCTTGGTGAGAATGGGAATACATGTAATTCACTAAATCCTACTTTTTTAATGAAGTTATAACAATCCATAAAATCTTCCTCAGTCTCACCTGGGAAACCTACTATTACATCTGTTGTAAGAGACATATTAGGACGAACTTCTCTAATCTTGTTTACACGTTCTAAAAATCTATTTGTATCATAATGTCTATTCATTAATTTTAATATTTTATCAGAACCAGATTGTAAAGGTAGATGAATATGATTTGCAATCTTATCTGTTTCTTTCATTAAATTGCAAATATCATCATTTACCTCATTAACTTCTATTGATGAGATACGAATTCTATCAAGTCCATCCACTTTAACCATATCTCTTAATAAATCTTTTAAATGATATTCAGGACCATCAGAATAAGCTCCAATATGAATCCCTGATAAAACTATCTCTTTATATCCTAAGTTAATGACATCAGCTTCTTCTTTTAAAACTAAGCCATGTCTTTTACTTCTAACCGGACCTCTGGCATAAGGAATAATACAATATGAACAGAAATTTGAACAACCATCCTCAATCTTTAAGAAAGCTCTAGCATGATCAAATTCAGTTACTTCTAAATTTTCGTATTCCTTTTGACTTCTTTCAGCTAGAATTAAATCTTCTCTATGTCTATTATTATTTTTTATCATAGAATCAATTAATTCTACCGCTTTTTTCTTATTACCTGTACCAATTAGAATATCAGCTTCATTCATTTCACGTGCTTGATTAGCATGTGATTGAATAAAGCATCCCATTGCACATACAATTGCATCTTTATTTAAAGAACGACAATGTCTAATCATTTTACGGCTTTTTGCATCAGCTTGATTAGTTACTGAACATGTATTTATAATATAGGCATCACAAATTTCATCCCCAGTTGAAATTGTATAACCTAATTTTTTGAATTCATCTGCTAACGCATTAGATTCATAAATATTAACTTTGCATCCTAATGTAATGAAACCTATACTAGACATTATTTTAACTCACTTTCATAAGATATTGCGCTTAATGCGTAATAACTTGCTGTTTCTGTTCTTAAAATTCTTGGTCCTAAACCGCAATTAACAAAACCTAATTCATTTAAATAAGCTACTTCAGTCTCGTCAATTCCACCTTCAGGTCCGATTAAAATTGCAACTCTTTGTCCTTTTTCTAATTTCTTAACAATATTTTTAAAATTAGATCCTTCACCTTGTTTAGCACTCTCCTCAAACGCTAAAATTTTATAATCATAATTTGAAAAATCTATTTTCTTTAAATCTACTATACCACCAAAATGAGATAATGATGGTCTATGTGATTGTTCACTTGCTTCCTTCATTATTTTCTCATATCTAAGGCACTTAGAATCTATTTTCTTAGGATCAATTTTAACTATTGATCTTTTCATATTTACCGCAAACACTTTATTAACACCAAGTTCAGTAGTGTGCTTGCAAATATCATCTAATTTATCACCTTTAGGATATCCTTGATAAATATCAACAAAAAAAGGCAATGCTGCGTTATTATCTATTGCCTCTTCTTTACTAAATCTTACAATATCTTTATTAATTTCAGTAATAGAGACTAAATATTCAACATTTGAGTCGGATACAAGAATCTTGTCACCAACTTTAGAACGCATTACATTTTTAATATGAAAAACATCTTCTCCTGTAATAATATCTTTCTCTAAATCATCTGAATTAATAAAATATTTTTGCATAACTATTTTTCCTCGTGATTTTTCTTTGAAATTATTGCAATTGCACATAATGCGCTAGCGCATGCAATTAATAATAAATTCGTTACAACACCACTAGCTAAAGCTTGTGGTAATGTAGATTTCGCATCTACAACTAAATATACAAATTGTATAATTGTTCCTAAGATACTTATTAGAAGTACTATAATAGAAGCACATATAAATATATTATTTAATAATCCACCTTCATGAGAATGTGCACTAATTAATTTTTTATATGTTTCATCATCTACATTATCTAATTCAATAACATCATATCTGTACACTTTTTTAACACCTTCAGTTGTTTCTTCACTTTCAGCTAGAATATAGAAAAATGTACCATCAGATATTCTTTCATATAATTGGTGATTAGAAACCATCTTTGCTCCATCTAGTTTCTTTAAATCATTAAAATCAATTTCATTAGTTTCTTTCTTATATTGATAGAATAGGCCTAATTTAACTAATTTTAACGCTTTAACACCTTTTAATCTTGATTCATCTTGAAATAATAATTTTTCATATTCTTTGACAACAGGTTTATCAAATGTTTTAACATCTGTGTCAGTATAATCAACTATTGATTCTTCGTCTTCTTTTCTTAATTCTACAGCCATATAATTCACTCCTTTTAAACTAAAAAAATTATATCATAATATATTAAAAATTTAAAGTGATAGAAAAAAGGTTATGCATTGCATAACCAAATTTCCTATCTTTTACCTTGGAAGAAATCTTTGATTTTATCCCAAGTTGATTTTTTATTGCTTTCTTTATATGAAGAATCAAATTTCTTTAATAGATCTTTTTGTTCATTTGTTAAGTAAGATGGAGTTTCAACTTTAATAATAACATATTGATCTCCTCTACTACCACCCTTAGGATCCTTAACACCACGTCCTCTTAGACGAAGTTTTGTACCACTTTGAATTCCTGCAGGTATTTTAACCTTAACATCTTCATCGATTGTTGGAACTGATAATTCAGTACCTAATGCAGCTTCTGCAAATGATATTGGTGCGTCAATTTCAATATCATTACCATCTCTTCTAAAGTATTTATGTTTTTCAACTGTAAAACGAATGTATAAATCTCCAGAAGGAGCTCCATTATCTCCAGCCATACCTTTACCTTCAACACGAAGTGTCATACCAGTATCAATACCAGCTGGAATAGTAATCTCAATATCTTTTGTTTTACGTACCTTACCTTTACCTTGGCAATTAGGACAAACTCTATCGATTTGTTGACCACTACCATTACACTTAGGACAAACTGTTTGTGTACGTGCAACACCTAGGATTGTTCTTTGTTGAACAAAGACATATCCGCTACCATTACATTGTGAACATGTATGAATATCATTTCTAGAATAAGCACCTGTTCCACCACAAGATGTACATGCTTCATCTACGCTTACACGAATAATCTTCTTACATCCATGAACTGCTTCATCAAATGTAATAGTCATTTCCTTTTCTAGATCTTGACCTCTTTGATTTCTTCTTGAACTTTGACGAGAACTTCCACCACCAAAGAATTGACTGAAAATATCTTCAAAGCCTCCAAATCCACCAAATCCTTCACCAAATGGATTACCTCCACCAAAACCTTGTGTAGGATCTTCGAATCCATATTGATCATATTTAGCTCTTTTTTCCTTGTCAGATAATACACCATAAGCCTCATTGATTTCTGCAAATTTCTTTTCAGCATCAGGAGCTTTATTAATATCTGGGTGATATTGTCTAGCAAGTTTTCTGTAAGCTCTCTTAATTTCTTCATCAGTGGCTGTCTTAGATACACCTAAGACATCATAATAATCTCTTTTATTTGCCATGATTACACCTCAATTATAAAATAGAGAGCCCTTTTAGAGCCCTCTATTTAAAACTCTTTTTAATTATTGAACGTCTGAGAAATCAGCGTCTACAACATTATCATCTTTCTTGTCGCCAGAATTGTTGTTTGAATTATTGTTGTTGTTATTATTTGCTTGTTGATTTTGTTGGTAAACTCTTGTAGCTAAGTCTTGAGCAGCCTTTTCTAATGTTTGCTTCTTAGTCTTCATACCTTCAATATCATTTGCATCAATTGACTTTTGAAGATCATCACATAATGATGTAATGTTCTTCTTTTCATCATCTGTAACACCCTTTAATTCATCTAAGCTCTTCTTTACTTGGAAAATTAAGCTGTTAGATTCATTTACAAGATCAGCTGATTCCTTACGCTTCTTATCAGCTTCAGCATTTTCTTGAGCTTCACGAACCATACGGTTAATTTCTTCATCTGATAATGATCCACTATTAGAAATAGTGATATTTTGTTCCTTACCAGTACCTAAGTTCTTTGCTGAAACGTGTACGATACCGTTTGAGTCAATATCGAACTTAACTTCGATTTGAGGAACTCCTCTTGGAGCTGCAGGAATACCATCTAATTGGAATTGTCCTAGAGTCTTGTTATCTGCTGCCATTGGACGTTCACCTTGTAAAACGTGAATGTCTACTGCTGGTTGATTGTCAGCTGCAGTTGAGAATACTTGGCTCTTAGAGCATGGAATTGTTGTATTTCTTTCAATTAACTTTGTGAATACACCACCCATAGTTTCAATACCTAATGAAAGTGGAGTAACGTCAAGTA
>CAMNHY010000024.1 GCA_946540005.1 uncultured Clostridium sp. | reverse complement strand
TTGGAATGACTATTACAAATATACTAAACGTTTCTTTTAATTTGACATTTAACATCAATTAACAATAATAATTTATTGTTGTATTAAGTGTATTTTACTTTAAAAAAATATGATATAATTAAAGCAAATTAAAAATTAGAAAGGATATTTGTACTATGAAGTTAAATGAAAGACTTTATGATGAATTAGGTAATTTACCTTATGTTGAACCAGCATTAGGTGAAGATTATGTACCTGTTCCATCTACACCTATTGAAGTTCAACAAGTAAATTCTCATAAGGTTGAGATTTATTATATGAATGAATATAAGGATGTATTAGAAGAATTTACAAAGCAAGGTAAGTTTGCAGTTTGGTCTTCTAAAGATGGAGTTAATTACCGCTTAGCAGTAGAAAAAGAATATTATGAACAATTAAATGAATTATATTCAATTCCAGTTAACCAAGAATGGCTAGGTTTTTGGGATAAGTGTGAAGTTATGCAAAGAAATTTTTCAAGAAAGATAATTCTTCCTGTTACAGCAGTATTAATTGTTATTTTAATTTTCTTTGCAAACTGGAATAACATTTTTAAGAACGCTCAAATGAATGAAGGTCTTAATTTAGGATTTACTATTGGTATTCCTTTAGTATATCTTGCAAGCATGATGTTTGTTAGAAAAAAAATAATTAATAACATAACAAAAGAACAACAACAAGCATTACAAAATATTAAAGAACATTTTGGTGAATCAAAATTCGAACAATTATTAAAGATGCAAAGAACTTATATTGATGAATATTTCGATGCACATTATGATAATGCAGATAATAAAGAAGAAAAAAGCGAAATAATAGAAGATAATAATCAAGAAAACAAAAATGAAGATTCTTCTGAAGTTATTGATGAACCAAAAGATGAAGATAAAGAATAAAGATAACTTCAAATAGAAATAAAATACAAAAAATTATTTAGTGAAGTCACAGGAAACAGAAACAAAATAGTTTAAGGTAGGATAAAATATGGCAAACGAGATTGATAATTTATGTGTTAACACTATTAGATTGTTAGGTGTTGATATGATTAATAAAGCGAATAGTGGACACCCAGGTATTGTGCTAGGTAGTGCACCTATTATGTATACTTTATTTACTAAACATCTAAATATTAACCCAGATGCATCTGATTGGTGGGATCGTGATAGATTTGTACTTTCTGCAGGACATGGAAGCGCAATGTTATACACAATGTATCATTTAAGTGGTTTTAATATTTCAATTGAAGATTTAAAGAATTTTAGACAATATCAAAGTAAGACACCAGGACACCCTGAATATGGTGTGACTGATGGTGTTGAAATGACTACAGGACCTCTAGGTCAAGGTATTTCTACAGCTGTTGGTATGGCTTTAGCTGAACAATATTTATCACATCATTTTAATCGTGATAATTATAAGCCTTTTGATCATTATACATATGTATTATGTGGTGATGGAGACTTACAAGAAGGTATTGCACAAGAAGCTGCATCATTTGCAGGTCATTTAAATTTAAAGAAATTAATTGTATTATATGATTCAAATGACATTCAATTAGATGGTGAAGTAGACTTATCAAACACAGAAAATACTAAGATGAAGTTTGAAGCTATGAATTGGAATTACATTAAAGTTAATGATGGTAATAATATTGATGATATCAATAACGCTATTAATATGGCAAAACAAAGCGATAAGCCAACTATCATTGAAGTAAAAACAATCATAGGTTATGGTAGCCCAGACAGTGGTACTAACATTTGTCATGGTAAACCACTTGGTAAAGATAATACCGAATTATTAAAGAAGACATTAAATTATAATTATAAAGAGTTTGAAGTAGATCCTCGTGTTTATGAAAACTTTAAGAATACATTAGTTGAACGTGGTAAGACTACTCATAAATATTGGTCAGAAATGTTACATGCTTATCAAATGAAATTCCCTGAATTATATAAGGAATTAAATAAGTTTATGTATAATGACTTTGAACTTGATTATACTAAATTCCCACAATATGAAGTTGGTACAAAGGAATCTACACGTAAGATTTTAGGTGCAATGCTTGATGAATATTCAAGACAAATGCCTAATTTAATAGGTGGATCAGCAGATTTAACTCCATCTACATTTGTTCGTGGATTGGATGGTAATTTTGAACCTACATTCTATGGTGGAAGAAATATTAGATTTGGTGTAAGAGAACATGCAATGGGAGCTATTGTAAATGGTATTAATTTACATGGTGGATTAAAAGCATTTGGTGCAGGTTTCTTTGTATTCTCAGATTATTTAAAACCAGCAATGAGACTTGCAGCATTAATGAATCTTCCTTCAATCTTCATTTTCTCACATGATACTGTTTGTGTTGGAGAAGATGGACCAACTCATGAACCAATTGAACATTTTTCAATGTTACGTTCAATTCCAAACTTTAATGTAATAAGACCAGCAGATGCAAAAGAAGTATTTGGTGCATTAGATATCGCAATTAACAGCAAACATACACCAACATGTATTACTACATCTCGTCAAGGCCTTCCTAATTTAGAAAATACTGATTGTCAAAAAGTATGTTTAGGAGCTTATGTAGTTTATCAAACAAATGAAAAATATGATGGTATTTTAATTTCGTCTGGTTCTGAATTATCTATCGCAATTGATGCTGCAAAAGTACTTGAAAAGGATGGCCTAAGTATTAGAGTTGTATCTATGCCTTCACCATTCTTATTTGATAGACAAACTAAAGAATATCAAGAAGAAATACTTCCAGCATCTTGCCAAAAGAGATTAGCAATTGAAATGGGAGCTTCACTTCCATGGTACAAATATTCTAGAAATGTTAAAGGTATTGATACATTTGGTATTTCAGCACCTATTAGTTATATGCATAAGCATTTCAAATTTAGTGCTGAAGATATAGCTAATGATTTCAAAAATATTAAATAATTAAATGATTGGTGATTCTTTTGAATCACCTTTTAACAAGAGGTAAATTATGGATTTAAATTATGTAAAGAGTTTAATTAAGAAGATATTTTTAACTGATTCACCAACAGGTTATTCTCAAAATATTGATAATATTATATTAGAAGAATTAAAAAATATTGGTTATAATGCTACTATTACAAATAAGGGTAATATAAAACTATTTATTGAAGGAAGAGATACTTCTAAAACAGTTGCAACAAGTGCGCATGTTGATACATTAGGATTAATGGTTAGATCAATTAATTCAAATGGTACATTAAATGTAACAAATGTGGGAGGACCTTCAATTCCAACTCTTGATGGTGAGTATTGTAAAATTGTTACTCGTGATAACAAAGTATACAGTGGTACTATTTTATGTAAGGAAGCTAGTGTACATGTATATGATGATGCAAAATCAGCACAAAGAAATTTAGATAATATGATTGTAAGAATTGATGAAAGAGTTAACACTTGTGATGATGTGTTAAAATTAGGAATTCAAAATGGTGATTATATCTGTTATGACCCTAAGACAGTATTAACTGAAAGTGGATTTTTAAAATCTAGATTCATTGATGATAAAGGATCTGTTATCGGAATACTTGGTGTATTAAAGGAAATGAAGGATAAAAATATTAAACCTCATTATAATACTTATGTTTATTTTGTTAATCAAGAAGAAGTAGGACATGGTGCTGCAACTGTTGACAAACAAATCTCAGAATTTGTAACAGTTGATATGGGTTGCGTTGGTAAGGATTTAGCTGGTAATGAATATGCTGTATCTATTTGTGCAAAAGATAGCGGTGGTCCATATAGCTATGATTTAACTACAAGATTAATAAATATCGCAAAAAATAAAAATTTAAATTATACAGTTGATATTTTCCCATTCTATGGTTCAGATATTGGAGCTGCATGGAGAGCCGGTGTTGATTGTAAAGGCGCATTAATTGGTCAAGGTGTTCATGCAAGCCATGGTATGGAGCGAACTCATATGGATGGAATATTAAATACAATGGAGTTATTATATAGTTATTTAGTTGACTAATTCTTTTAGGATGCATTTGTATGCATCCTTTATTTTATATTCGTCTAAATTAGGAAAAAATGTTGACATTCTCTATAATTCTCATTATATTAAATAACTTTACATTATTTTTTGAAAATGATAAAATAGTGATATTGTAAGGATGTGCTAAAACTATGGACTATGATGTAATTGTAGTAGGTGGAGGTCATGCTGGTTGTGAGGCTTCACTTGCAACTAGCAAAATGGGATTTAAGACTTTACTAGTCAGTGGAAATTTAAATATGTTAGGTTCAATGCCTTGTAATCCTTCTGTAGGAGGACCTGCAAAAGGTGTTGTTGTAAGAGAAATAGATGCGCTTGGTGGATACCAAGGTAAGAATGCAGATTTGACACGTTTACAAATTAAGATGTTAAATTCCTCAAAAGGACCTGCAGTTAGAGCTTTACGTAGCCAAAATGATAAGGTTATGTATTCAAAAGAGATGCGTAAACATCTAGAAAAACAAGAAAATCTTTCTTTGTATGAAGCATATGTTGATCATATGATTGTTGATGATACAAAGACCGTTCGTGGTGTTGTATGTGAAGATGGTACAACTTTTAATGGCCGTGCTGTTATTTTAACAACAGGAACATATTTATCAAGTTTAATTTTTAGAGGTCACAAGTTTCATGAAGCTGGTCCAGACGGCCAAGCTACAAGCCATGGTATCTCTAAACAATTAAAAGAATTAGGATTTGATGTTCGTCGTCTAAAGACTGGAACACCACCTCGTATCAAGGCTAGTACAATTGATTATTCACAAGCTACATTAGCTCCAGGTGATAATTATGATTATCGTTTCTCATTTGATCCAGGTTATGATCAAATTAAAAAGGTGAATATTCCTTGTTATCTAACATACACTAATCCTGAAATTCATAAGATTGTATCTGATAATATTCATGAATCAGCTATGTATGGTGGAGTAATTGAAGGAGTAGAACCTAGATATTGTCCATCAATTGAAACTAAGATTTTAAAGTTTAAAGATAAAGAACGCCATCAAGTATTCCTTGAACCTGAAAGTTTAGAGTGGGACCAATGCTACTTAGGTGAATTCTCAACATCTATGCCAGAAGAGATTCAAGATAGAATGATTAGATTAATTCCTGGTCTTAAGAATTGTGAAGTATTAAAGTATTCATACTCAATTGAATATGATTCTATTAATCCATTACAATTATATCCAAGCCTTGAAACTAAAGTTGTAAATAACTTATTCTGCGGTGGACAAATCAATGGTACATCAGGATATGAAGAGGCTGGTTGCCAAGGTTTAATGGCTGGTATAAATGCTGCATTAAAGCTTAAAGGCAAAAAGCCATTTATTTTACGTCGTGATGAAGCTTATATTGGTGTTCTTATCGATGATCTTGTAACAAAAGGAACAAATGAACCATATAGACTTTTAACATCACGCGCTGAATATCGTTTATTACTTCGTCATGATAATGCTGATTTAAGACTACGTGAATATGGTTATAAATTAGGCTTAATCGATGATGAACAACATGATAGATTATTAAAAAAAATTAGTGACATTAAAGAATGTACTAATTATTTAACTACTAATAACGTTGTTATGTCAGATTCAAATAACAATTATCTAGAATCAATTGGCTCATCTCGTCTAAAAGAATCAATTAAGGCGGTTGAAATGCTAAAGAGGCCAGAAATTTCATGGCAAAATATTAGAAACTTAATTAGTATTCCATATAGCGATGAAGTTTTAGAACAAGTCGAAATAGAAACTAAGTATGCTGGATATATTAGAAAAGCTAGAAATCAAGCTGAAAAGCTTGAATCTATGGATGAAAAAGTTATTCCTCAAGATATTAATTGGGACACAATTGACAATATAGCTCTTGAAGCTAGAGAAAAGTTTAAGAAAATTAAGCCTCAAACATTAGGACAAGCATCAAGAATTTCTGGTGTTAATCCTGCTGACATAGCAGTATTATCAATATATTTAGAAACATTAAGGAGAAAATAGTATGAACTTAAGAGAAGAAGCATTAAAATTTAATATTAATCTAAGTGATGAAGCGTTAAAACAATTTGATGAATACTTCTCTTTTTTAGTTGAATATAATACTCATACTAATTTAACAGCAATCACTGAACATGATGAAGTTTTTATCAAGCATTTTCTTGATTCAATGATTTTAACCTGCGCATATGATTTAAAAAATAAAACATTATGTGATGTTGGCGCAGGAGCTGGATTTCCAAGTATACCGTGTGTAATTAGTGATAATACAATTAAAGTAGATATTGTAGATTCACTAAATAAAAGAATAATATTTTTAAATGAATTATTAAAAAAGATTGGATTAAAAGGCGTTAATCCAATTCATAGTCGTGCAGAAGATTATGCTAAAAATAAAAGAGAATTTTATGATGTAGTAAGTGCAAGAGCAGTTGCAAGACTTTCTATGTTATCTGAATTATGCCTACCTCTTGTAAAAGTGGGTGGAGTATTTTTGGCTATGAAATCAAAGGATTATGAAGAAGAATTAAAAGAGGCAAATCAAGCTATTAAAACTCTTGGTGGTGAAATTTTAGATGTTAAACATTTTAATTTACCATATGATTTAGGAGAAAGAGTTATAATAGTAATAAAGAAAGTCAAAAATACACCAAATAAATATCCAAGACAATTTTCAAAGATAAAAGCAAATCCGATTAAATAGAAACAAAAAGGGAGTGAAGCAAATGACTTGTAAAGTAATATCGATTACAAACCAAAAGGGTGGTGTAGGTAAAACAACTACAGCTGTTAATTTGGCTGATGCGCTGGCTAGATCAAATAGAAGAGTTCTTCTAATTGATATGGATCCTCAAGCATCTGCCACTTTATCGCTTGGATTAGATAGATATTCTCAAAAGACTATTTTTGATTGTTTGACAAGCGAATTACCTATTAATGCCTGTATATTAAAGCCAAAGCATGCAAAGTGCGATATGGTTATGGCTAATATTGAATTATCAACTTTAGAACAAGTTTTAATCGATAATCCTGACAAGGAATTTATTTTAAGTCAAAAACTTGACTCTATAAAAAAGAAATATGATTATATTGTATTAGACTGTCCACCATCTCTAGGGCTTATTACAACATCAAGCCTTTATGCAGCTGATACAATTGTTATTCCTGTTCAATGTCAATTCTTAGCAATTGATGGCCTAACTCAATTATTGAATACTATTAAGATAGTTCAAAATCAAAAGAAGGTTAACCATAAATCTTTATTAATTGAAGGTATTTTATTAACAATGCTTGATAAGCGTGTTAAATCTTCATGGCAAATTGTAAGTGAAATTAAAGAATGTTTTGGTGAAAAAGTGTTTAAAACAATCATTACAACTGACGTAAAGACACAAGTGGCACCTAATTATGGTATGTCTGTTTTAGAATACTCTAATAGAAGCCAAGCTTCACAACAATTTAAAGAATTAGCTAAGGAGGTAATCAAGAATGAAAACTAAAGAGAAAAAGACACTAAAAGATTTAATTGAGGAAAATGTAACTGCAGAAGATTTTAAAGAAGAAATTCTTGAGTTACCATTAGATAAAATTAAACCAAACCCATATCAACCACGTTATGTGTTTGATAATGATGATTTAAAGGAATTAGCTTTATCTATTAAAGAACACGGAGTAATTCAACCTATTATTGTTAAAAAAATGGGAGCTAATTATGTAATTATTGCTGGTGAAAGAAGATTTAGAGCAAGCAAGTTAGCTCATCAAAGTACTATTCCTGCAATTGTAAGACAGTACGAAAAGAGCAAGATGATTGAATTAGCTTTAATTGAAAATTTACAACGTGAAGATTTATCTGCGGTTGAAGAAGCAAAAGCATACAATCAAATTATGAGAGAATTAGATTTGACTCAAAAAGAAGTTGCAGAACGTGTTGGTAAAACTCGTTCATATGTAACAAATATGCTTGGTTTATTAAATTTACCTGAAAATGTATTAAAATTGGTAGATGATAAGAAAATCACTATGGGTCATGCAAGAGCTCTTTCTAAATTATTAGATAAAGAAAGAATTAATTATATTGCAAACCAAATCATACAAAAAAATTTATCAGTTCGTGAAGTAGAAAGACTTGTAATTGGAGAAGAAAAAAAGAATCCTTCAAAAAATATTAAGTCTAAAGCTTATACAATGTATGAACAAAATCTAGGCCTTCATTTTAAATCTAAAGTAAGAATTAACGAAAAGAAAGTAACTTTTAGTTTTAAAAATGAAGATGAAATGATCTCTTTTGTAAATAATTTTTTAAAGGAGAACTAAATATGTTTGAATTAAATGAGATACTTACCTTTAAAAAGAAACATATGTGTGGCTCAAATGATTGGAAAATTATTAGAACAGGCGCAGATTTTAAGTTAGAATGCGTTGGATGTAAGAGAGTCATTATGATGTCTAGAGTTGAAATTGAGAAAAAAATAAAAAAAACTAATTAAAATATATGGGGTGAAACTTTAAAACACCCCATTTTTCAATTCTTTTTTTGATAAAATTTTACTTGCAAAAAAAGTTTAATATTTTAAAAAAATCTCTTGATTTCTTAATTAATCTATATTATAATGAAAAGGCACTATGGCAAAAAATAAATACAAAATGGTCAGGTAGCGAAGAGGCTAAACGCGTCAGACTGTAAATCTGATCCTTAGGGTTCGTTGGTTCGAAACCAACCCTGACCACCA
>CAMNHY010000023.1 GCA_946540005.1 uncultured Clostridium sp. | reverse complement strand
TCTGAAATTGCTGATATTATTAAAAAAACTGCATTTAAAATTACTCGTATGGGTCAATTAATTGGTTCTAAGGCTAGTGAATTATTAGGAGTTGAATTTGGTATTGTAGATCTTTCTTTAGCGCCTACACCTGCTGTTGGAGATTCTGTTGCTGAAGTTTTAGAAGAAATTGGTTTAGATAGTTGTGGTGCATATGGCACAACAGCATGTCTTGCAATGCTTAACGACGCAGTAAAAAAAGGAGGAGTAATGGCATGTAATCGCGTAGGCGGTTTATCAGGCGCATTTATTCCTGTTTCTGAAGATCAAGGTATGATTAGGGCTGTAAGTAAAGGAACATTAAATTTAGAAAAATTAGAGGCTATGACTTGCGTTTGTTCCGTTGGATTAGATATGATTGCTATTCCTGGAGAAACAAGTCCTGAAATAATATCAGGAATAATTGCTGATGAAGCTGCAATTGGAATGGTTAATTTAAAAACTACTGCAGTACGTGTAATTCCTGCAATAGGATTTAAGCCTGGAGATAGACTTGAATTTGGTGGCTTATTAGGTAGTGCTCCTATTTTAAATATTAATCAAACATCAAATTCAATATTTATAAATAGAGGTGGTCAAATACCTGCACCACTTCAAGCTTTAAAAAATTAATTTGTATACAAGGGAATTTTTCCCTTGTATATTTTATATAAGTCAAGTATTATATTAATTGAGCAAGCAGTAGAGCGTTAAGTGCTTAAAGTTTAAGGATGGCTTTAGGACGAATAGATTTATCTAGCGGTAATACTGCAATCCGCAAAAAAATATTATTGTAGTTTACTACATAATTGTTGATAAGCAATACAGCGTTAAGTGCTTAAAGTGTTATGGATAGCTTTAGGACGAATAGATTTATCTAGCGGTGGTATTGTAATCCACAAATAAAATATTTTCATGTGGATCTCATATTGGAGGTCTTTTTTTATGAAAAATTTCTTTTTATTATTTAAAAATAGAATCATGTTTTATATATGTTCTATCTTAATTATTACATTAATTCCTTATTTTATAAGCGTTCAAGTTTCACGAAACGTTAATAGGTATTCTCTTAATTTTAAATATGATAATAATGTTCAAATTAATGATTTAATATCTAACGATAATTTATCCTATATTAAGGATGAGATAAATAGAATCAGAATAGAAACTTATGAAAATGAACATAAATATCCATATTCTGATTTTAGCTATGTAAATATAGAAGCATTATCAAAAAATATTGAGATAAGAGAAGAAAATGATTATTATAAAATTTCAGTATTACAAAAAATGTTTAACTCTAAGGAACAGGCAAGACGTTTCTTAAAAAATGTTATTGAAAATAAAAATGTTATAAATGAATCAACAGTGACTTATGTTTCTAAAGATATTTTAATTGATGATTATGTAATATCAAATAATTATTTAATACCTTCATTTATAATTGGTTTTATAACTATTTCATTAATTTTTGTATTATTATATTTATTTCATAAAGATTTTTATAATGTGAATATTTTATATGATAATATTAATATGTATAGAACACCTTTTCATCTATCTTATTGGAAAGATCAATTTAAATGGCTTCATTCAATAAAAGATATGGTGATGTTATCAATATTATTCGCATTAATGAAAGTTGTAGGTTTTATAACTCTACCTTCAGGATTTTCTAATCTTGGTATTGGTATTACTTATCTAATTTTTTCTTTAATTGGAATGATTTATGGACCGACAAACGCCTTTATTATCGGAATATTATCAGATGTTTTAGGTTTTGCTATGGGTCAATCTGGTACTGTCTTTCATATAGGTTATACTTTAAATGCTGCATTAGCAGGTATGTCCTATGGATTAGCACTATATAAAACTAATATTAATTTTAGTAAAATGTTTATGTCTAGATTATTTGTTAATTTATTTGTAAATGTATTTCTAGGTTCAATTTGGTGGGCACAGGTACAAAGTTTAACTTTTGAAAAAATGCAAATATATATGTTATTTACATCATTACCTAAAAACCTAGTATATTTATTACCACAGACTATTTTAATGTTTGTATTTATTAAAGCTATTTCAAGACCATTATTAGATTTAAATATTATTACATTGTCTCAGGAAAATAGTATTAAAATCATATAGCATTAATGTATTTTATATTGAAAAAAAAGATAAAAAATAATATAATAATAAATGCTTAATTTCATATCCATAAAGAGAAGGCGAGAGACAAGCTCGTAGACCCTTCAGCAACTTGCGTAAGTAAAGTGCTAAAACTTGAATGATGGACAAATATTTTAATAGGTCCTTAACGGACCTTTTAATTTTTTAGGAGGGATATAATGATAGCAGAAGTAGTAATTAATAGTAAAGCTTTAGAGTTAAATACAACTTTTGATTATATCGTTCCTAATTATTTAATTGAAACAATCAAAGTTGGACAAAGAGTTTTTGTACCTTTTGGTAAAACTTTGACAGTAGGATATGTAACTAAGACAAAGGATAATACAACTTTTGATTTTAATAAGTTAAAAGAAATTTCTGATATTATTGATGATGAACCTTTATTAACAAATGATGATATTGAACTTGCTAATTTAATTTCTAAGTATTATTTTACAAGTTTAGGTTCTGCATTTGAATTAATGATTCCTATCGGTTTAAGACAATCAATTATAAAAAAACTGGTTTTAAAAAACTATGAATCATTGCCTACTACTTTAAAAGATTATTTTGCTAATTCAAAAGAAGTTTTATATGATTCTAATATGAAAAAGATACATAAATTCATACAAGAAGCCATTAAAAATAATTCTTTAGAAATTAAATATATTCTTAAAGATAAGGGTAGTATAAAGAAAATTGATTATGTTAAATTCATTAAACCTTATGTTGGTAGAGGAAAAAAAGCTAAAGAATTATCAGATTATTTAGAAGAAATTAAAAATGATGTAAAAAAGAGTGATCTTATATCTTTTAATTTTTCGGTATCTACAATAAAGGTTTTAGAAGAAAATGGAAATATTTCAATTTATCAAAAAGAAACTTATAGAAAAATCAATGGTATTTCATTAAAAGATGAAAAAGTAAAACTAAATGATGAACAAGAAAATGTTTATCAAACAATTAAAGAAAAATTTAATACTTATTCTAAATTCTTAATTCATGGTGTTTGTGGTTCTGGTAAAACTGAGATTTATTTAAATTTAATTGAAGATGTATTAAAAGAGAATAAAACTTCGTTGATGTTAGTTCCAGAAATTTCACTTACACCTCAAATGGCAGCTCGTTTTAAACAAAGGTTTTCTGATTCAGTAGCCATTTTACATTCAAGACTTTCTATTAATGAACGTTATGATGAATATAGAAGAATTAAAAATGGCTTGGCTAAGGTTATTGTTGGTGCTAGAAGTGCTATTTTTGCCCCAGCAAAAAATATTGGTCTCATTATATTAGATGAGGAACAAGAAGAAAGTTATATTCAAGATAGTTCCCCACAATATGATACTCATTTTATAGCAGAATTTAAGGCAAAGAAAAATAATTGTCCATTAGTTTTAGGAAGTGCAACTCCTAAAGTTAATACATATTATAAAGCTTTAAATGGTGAGTACAAATTATTAAATTTATATAAAAGAGCTAATAATAAACCTTTAGAAACTTCTGAAATAATTGACATGCGTCAAGAATTAAAAAGTGGTAATAGAACTGTTTTTTCAAATAGACTAAGAGAAGAAATAATTAATAATTATAATAGACGTGAACAATCTATTTTATTTATTAACAGACGTGGTTTTTCAAAGATTGTAATGTGTAGAAATTGCGGTGAAACACTTAAATGTCCTAACTGCGATGTAGCATTAACATATCATAAAACTTCTAATTCTTTAAAATGTCATTACTGTGGTTATAGTATAGTTAATCCTAATACTTGTCCAAATTGTTCTAGTAAAGCAATTAAATTTATGCAAGCTGGAACTGAAAAAGTAGAGGAAGAAATTAGAAAACTGTTACCTGAAGCGAGAATTATTCGTATGGATCAGGATAGTACACGAGGTAAAAATGATTATGATAATATCATTTCAAAGATTAATAATCATGAAGTTGATATTATTGTAGGAACCCAAAGTGTAGCTAAAGGATTAGATTTTCCATTAGTATCATTAGTTGGAGTAGTTAATTCAGATTTAGGTTTAAATATGCCCTTTTATGATTCATATGAAAGAACTTATGATTTGATTGAACAAGTTTCAGGTAGAGCTGGTAGAAAAGATACATTAGGAAAATGTATTATTCAAACCTATAATCCTGAAAATATTAGCATTACTAGTGCAGCTAATCATTCCTATTTAGCATTTTATAATAGTGAAATTAAGAAAAGAATGATGGCTAAAAATCCACCATTTTCATCATTAATTGAAATTTTAATTTCATCTAAGAATCAGCAGCTTGCGTATAGTGAATCATTAAAGATTAAAAAAATCTTAGATAAATTAGAGAATGCTAAAATTTTAGGCCCTGTCACTGATAGAATTTATATGCTAGATAAAGAATATAGATATGTTATTACTGTTAAATCTTTTGATGATTCTAAATTAGATTTATTAAATGATATATCAGAAAGTTATTTATCCTTAAACAATATAAAAATTTTTATTAAAAGGATGTGATTTTAATGAAAATAGTATTTATGGGTACACCAGAATTTGCAGTACCTATTCTTGAAGCTTTAAATGAAAAATATGAGGTTGTACTTGTTGTTACACAAGCTGATAAATTAGTTGGAAGAAAACAAGTACCAACATTTAGTCCTGTTAAAGAAAAAGCTTTAGAACTTGGACTTGAGGTATTCCAACCTTTAAAGCTAAAAGATGATTATCAAAGAATTATTGATGCAAAAGCTGATTTATTAATTACAGCTGCTTATGGACAATTTGTACCTACAAAGGTATTAAAAGTCTTTAAGAATTGTTTAAATGTACATGGTTCACTTTTACCAAAAAGAAGAGGGGGAGCCCCAATTCAAAGAAGTATAATTGAAGGCGATAAGCAAACAGGTGTCACAATTATGCAAATGGTTAAAGGAATGGATCAAGGTAGAATCTATGCTAAAGAAGCTATTGATATTTTAGATTCAGACGATAATTCAAGCTTATTTAGCAAATTAAGCATTATTGGTAAAAATTTATTAATGGATAACATTGAAGATATTTATAATGGTATTAATTTAGGTCAAGAACAAAATGAAGCAGAAGCTACAATTAGTCCTAATATTTCACCTCTTGAAGAAGAATTTAATTTTAAAGATACTTCAAGAAATATCTTTAATAAGATACGTGGCTTATCACACGAACCAGGTGCTTATTTTAAAATAAATGATATGCGTATTAAAGTTTATAGTTCTAAAATTGTTGAAAATGATTCTAATTTAGAAGCAGGAACAATTATTGAAACTCATAAACATTTAATAATTAAAACTCTTGATGGCGCTATTGAAATTCTTCGACTTAAAGTTGAAGGAAAGAAAGAAATGGACTGTAAAGATTTCTTAAATGGTCAAAAAATATTTGTTAAGGATAATATAATTATTTAATAAATAATGTTATAATTATATTAATGGAGGGTGGCCATTTTGTTTCATTTATTTAAACATCAAAATGATGATAAGAATAAAGAAATGAAAGATGATTCAAATAATCATATTTCATTTAGAGAAAAATTAAATAAATCAATGTCGAATGCATTTGGATTCGAGTCTAATATTGATATATCAGATGAAACACAAGTTCTTTATAGAAGAAATGTCGTTATAAAAAATGTAATTTTCTTAACGAACTTGTTATATACAATTATTTTGTTTGTTATTTCTTTTGGAGATTCTAGTAACTGGATTTTAACTGTCTTACTATTTCCTGTTACTTATTTAGTCAATAGAACTTTAAAAAAGATGATTTTTACTGATAAGGATGATTTAGCAAAACAAAAGATTGCGATGTATGTTGCATGTTTCTACATGTTTTTATCAAGTATGCTTGTTTATCTAAAATTAAAAAATCAGTTTACTACATCGTCTGATGGAGTATCTAATGTTGTTATATATGGTGAAGTTGGATATGCGATGCTTTATGTTTCATTGGTTGTTGTATCACTTTATCAAGATAAAAAAGCTTTATTAACTATTTGTAAATGGTTACTTGTAGGTGTAACAATATTACATTTTACTGTTACATATAATTTTACAGAACAATACGGACATGCTTCTCAAGGGATTTGGATATTACTTAAAGAAATTTTTGTTTCTGAACAATTTAAAGATATTGTTCTACGTACAGCGGTTTTAATATTATTTATGGCCGCATTATATGTAAATGTTTCTATTTCTCAATATCTTATGGAAGAGAGAAAAAGAGAACTTGTTAAGAGAAAAGACGTTGAAGATGATTTCATTAATGTAGTATTTGAAATGTTTAAGGTTTCTCTTGACAATACATATATTAGTGAACAAGAAATTTCAGATGCTAATATATTAGCACAAATGAGTTATAAACTTGCAAATTATCTAGGATTAAAGCCTAGTATGTGCGAAGAATGTAAAAAATATTCAAGAATTTATTTAGATGAACAAGTAGATTTAGAGAATATTAAATCTATAACTAATAAAGATGTTCAATTTGAAAAATTAAGAGAAGAAACTAAAATTGGTTCTGTTATTGCAAAACGTCAAGCTGCACGTAGAAGAATTGATTATATAGTTAGAAATCATGTTCAAGGTGCTGCTTCTCCTGAATTTTGTGATAAAATGAGAAGAATTTCTCAATCTGAATTTGATCAAATTATAGGTATTTGTGATGTATATATTACATTAAGATCAATGAAAGCCTATAAAAGACCTTATTCTCATGAACAATCTTTAGCTGCATTAAATGAAGATTTTAAGCAATATTTTGATAGTATTATATATGATAGATTTATTAATTTTATTGATGAATTTAAACGTATATATGAAGAATCTGATATAGAAGGTTAATTATGAATAAAAAGGTATTTAAGACTAGTGGTACTTGTGCAAAGACAATATCATTTGACTATGAAGATGGTAAAATGTATAATCTAGAGTTTGAGGGCGGATGCCCTGGAAATTTAAAGGCCATAGGGAAGCTTTGTGAAGGAAGGGAACTTAAAGAGATTGCATCTCTATTAAATGGTAATACATGTGGAATGAAAAAAACTTCATGTGCTGACCAACTTGCTAAAGCGATTATGGAGGTATTATAATATGGATCGTTTTTTTACTAGTGAATCTGTAACTGAGGGTCATCCTGATAAGGTTTGTGACCAAATTTCAGATGCTGTTTTAGATGATATTTTAGCACATGATCCTAAGGGTCGTGTTGCTTGTGAAACTATTGCTACAACTGGTATGGTTGTTGTATTTGGTGAAATTACAACATCTCACTATGTTGATGTTCAAACAATAGTTAGAAATAAATTAAGAGAAATCGGATATGTTCGTGGTAAATATGGATTTGATGCTGATAATGTAGCAGTATTAACTGCAATTGATGCTCAATCTCCTGATATTGCTATGGGTGTTGATGAATCAGATAATCATGAACAAGGTGCTGGAGACCAAGGTATTATGTTTGGTTACGCTTGTGATGAAACTGATGTTTATATGCCATTAGCTATTACATTAGCTCATAGATTAGCTAAAAAATTAGCTGATGTTCGTAAGGATGGTACATTACCTTATTTACGTCCAGATGGTAAAACTCAAGTTACTGTAGAATATGATGAAAATAATAATGTTAAGAGAATTGATACTATCTTAATTTCATCTCAACATTCTCCAGATGTTTCATTAGAAAAATTATCTGAAGATATTAAGAGAGAAGTAGTTGATAAGATTGTTCCACAAAATTTAGTAGATGAAAATACTAAGTACTTATTTAACCCAACTGGTAGATTTGTACTTGGTGGTCCAGCTGCTGACTCTGGTCTTACTGGTCGTAAGATTATTGTTGACACATATGGTGGTAGTGCTTGCCATGGTGGTGGAGCATTCTCAGGTAAGGACCCATCTAAGGTAGACCGTTCTGCAGCTTATATGGCTCGTTATATTGCTAAGAATATAGTTGCATCTGGTATTGCAAGACGTTGCCAAATTGAATTATCTTATGCAATCGGTGTTGCACAACCTATTTCAGTTTTAGTTGATACATTTGGTACATCAAAAGTTAGCGAAGAAGAAATTTCAAGAGTTGTTCGTGAAAACTTTAAATTAACTCCAAAGGGTATGATTGAAGAATTAGATTTATTAAAACCTAGATATTCAAAGATTGCTTCATATGGTCACTTTGGTAGAACAGATGTTGATCTTCCTTGGGAGCATACAGATAGAACTGAATGCTTTAAAGCTTTAATTAAGTAATTTAATTAGAATGATAAGTTCAAACTTATCATTCTTTTTTTAGTAAAAAATTGATTTTTTAAATATTATTTAATTGGGTGGTATAATGAGATGTTTAATATGTCACAAAAATTTTTTTATAAAAAGAAATATAAAAGATCTTTTATCAGAACAAAAATTTTTGGTTTGCAATGAATGTTATAAGAAATATGAAATAAATATTAGTTTTGATGTTATTCCATTAAATAATTATAAATTATATATTTATTCTTTGTTTAATAAAGAATATATTTTCAAAAGTGATCCTTATATCTATGAATTTTCTAAATTATTTAATTATGTCTTAACTCAATCAAAAGATGATAATATTTTAGTTTATAAAAATATACATTTAAATGACAAAAAAATTAATCAGTTTAAAGATATTTCCACTTTAATTAATAATGATTTAATTATTGTATGTAATAGCTATACATTGTAATTCGACAAAAAATACAAAAAACATCCAAAATCCTTTGAAATATTTATTGACTCATGTTATAATACAAGTGTGGATAAAAGTTAAAAGGAAAAGGAGTCGATATTATGAAAGTAGAAGTAGTAGGAAAGAATGGTTTTCAACCAAGCACAGGTAATAAGAAGTTTATTGCTGACAAATTAGAAAAGGTAGAACAATATTTTACTGAAGCTGAATTACGTGCAAGAGTTGTATGTAAAGTTTATCCAACACACCATAAGGTTGAGGTAACTATTCCAACTAAGAATGTTACTTTAAGAGCTGAAGCAATTGGTGAAGATTTATATTCTGCTGTTGATGTATCAATCGATAAGCTAGAAAGACAAGTTAGAAAATATAAAACAAGAGTAAAAGAAAAGAAAGGTAAAGATGCATTAAAGGATACATTTGCTGAAGGTTATTTCAAAGATGATAAACCTGTAAAAGTATCAACAGTTGTTAGAACTAAACAAATTCAATTAGTTCCAATGGATGAAGAAGAAGCTATTGAACAATTAGAATTAACAGATCATAATTTCTTTATCTATCTTGATAAAGCAACTTTAGAGATTAAGGTGTTATATCAACGTGAAGATGGTGATTATGCCATTCTAGAAACAACTAAATAGATAATTGACCGACTGAGAAATCAGTCGGTTTTTTTGAAAAAAATGCGTTAAATGACAATTAAATAGGGACATAAATGGAAAAAAGTGTATTTATTGAATAAAAAATACAAGATGTTGCGATTAATTTGTCAAAGTTTGCGTTAATTTAATTTATGGTATATAATGAAGGCGTATAAAGGACATGCTTAAACAAGGTGCTGTTTAAGAATGACTACTTAAAAGCAACACCTCGTTTTTTATAAGGTTTTCATGATCTTTCTTATACGTCGCAATGACTAAATTTTAGCTAATAATTTTATAGAATTTGGATTGATTCTTCTAATTTGTAGTTTTTTAAGAAGAGTTGATCCAAATTTTTTTAATAATATTTCATATGGACTTTTATCCTTAAGAGATTCCCTAATTAAACCGTTTATGTTAGAAAAAGAAT
>CAMNHY010000022.1 GCA_946540005.1 uncultured Clostridium sp. | reverse complement strand
GATGATTTCAATAAATTAGAAGACAACCAAAGAGATTTATCTCTTATTAGAGGTGAATTAAATAAGAAAAATGAGTCTTTTAAAATTAAAAATTATTCCATCAACCAAGATAAAGAAAAAATATCTGAATTAAATTCATTTATTGAAAATAATAAAGATATTAGCACTAAAAAGCTTAAACTAAGTCAAGATATTAAAGATACTAATGAATTAATTGATGATTTTACTTCTTATAAAGATGATTTTAAATGTCTATTAGATAAAGAAGAAAAATTAAAAGAAGAAAAGAATAATCTAGAATTAATTCAAGTTAATTATATTTCTAAAAAAGAGAAAGCTTATGATTTAGAAATAAAATATTTAAAGGATCAAGCTGGAATACTCGCTTCAGATTTAAAGGAAGGCGAAGAGTGTCCTGTGTGTGGTAATAGACATCACATTAAATTAGGTGAAATTTTATATCATGTAACTAAAGAAGATGTTGATAAAGCTAAAGAAGAAGCTACATTAGCTAATGAAAACTTTAATGATGCTAAAGAGAAATATAGTGTTAAAGAAAAAGAATTACAAATCAAATTTACTAATCTTATTTCAAATGCTTCAAAACATTGTAAAGTAGATAAAGATAATTTTGTAACAATCATTGATACATTTATTCAAGATAAATCAAAAGAATTAAAAAATTTAAATGATGAATATAATAAATCAAGTGAGATTGAAAAGAAATATAATCAAAATATTCAATTAAAGACTAAACTGGAGCAAGATGTTGAAGCAAAAGATTGTGAACTTAAAAAAATATCTGATGAAATAACAGAATTAAAGGCTTTGGCAGCTTCTTTAAATACTAGTTTAAACACTTTGGAAGAAACAACTCTTGGTAAAGATTTAGATTCACTAAATAAAGAAAAGAAAGAAATAGAAGAAAAGATTTTATTTAATGAGCATAATAAACAAAGTATTACAAAAAAATATAATGATAGTAAATCTTTGTTTGATTCAACAAATGCACTTATTATTAATGATGAAAAAATTCTTCCTGGATATAAAAATAACGTTGATTTGAGTCTTAGTGATTATAATAAAGAACTAGATAATTCTATATTAAAGGATATAAAAAAGATTCAAGAATTTATTTTGAATCATAATAAGTCTGAAATTAATTCGTTAGAAGAAGATGTCTCTAAGTTTAAAACTGAGTTAACAATTGCTGAATCATTATTTAATGAAGATATTAAAAATGGTTTTGATAAACTTAAAATAGAAGATTTAACAAGTTTAGATCATAAATTTAAAGAAGCCCAAGCTCTATATGAAAATATAAATCAATTAGCTAAAGAAGCTAATGCGCTATATGAAAATAATAAATCTTCTTTAGAACAATATATTACAATTAATGATAAAATTAATGAAAAAGCTCATGAAGCGTTCATATTATCTAGATTATCAGATGTTGCAAATGGTCATGTTGTTGGTCAAGAAAGAATTGATTTTGAAACTTATTATCAATCTCAAGTATTTGGCAACATTTTAAATGTTGCAAGTAAAAAACTTAACATAATGACTGATGGTACTTATACAATGAAACGTCATATTTATAATGAACAAGATGGAACTAAATCAACAAGTCTTGATGTTGATATCTTTGATACATCAACAGGTAAAACTCGTAGTTCAAAGTCTTTATCTGGTGGCGAAACATTTATGACTGCCTTATCACTAGCCTTAGGTTTTGCAGAAGTTATTCGTAATGAAGCTGGTGCAAGAGAACTTGATTGTATGTTTATTGATGAAGGATTTGGTTCTCTAGATAATGATTCTCTTCATTTAGTATTAAATGTATTGAAGAATCTTTCAAACCAAAATTCAAGGATGATTGGAGTAATATCCCACGTCGAAGAATTAGGTTATGAAATAAATAATAAGATAAATGTATCTAAAGATGCTAATGGATCACATCTTGATGTTGTTTGCAAATAAAAAAGAAAGTACTACGATTGAAAAGCAGTACTTTTTTCTAATTTATACAATTTTTTCTAAATTTAGTCTTAATAACGCAAAAAATCGGCCAAAGCCGATTTCATTTATGCGGTTAAAACTTAAGCTCTCTTAAGGTTACCCTTTTTAAGAGCGCTAGCAGAAACTTTTACCTTCTTAACTGTGCCATCTTCTAAAACGATGTGAGCAGTTTGTAGGTTAGCTTTCCAAGTACGACGAGTAGCATTTAATGCGTGTGATCTCTTGTTACCGAAAGTAGTTGTCTTACCAGTTACATAACATCTTGCCATAATTCAAACCTCCTTGCTCAAGCATTTGTTTTTACAAGCCTTTTTATTATAGGCTATTTTTTATAAAGATTCAAGTAGTATTTGAAAAAAAATAAAAATTGTATTAAAATAGTATAGCCTTAATGGGCCTGCGTTAAAAGGTATTTGATATTTTTCTAATCTATGGTATAATTTACGTAGCGTTTTAAAAATTATTTTATTTTTACGCATTCTTAAAGTGGTAAATAAATTCGAGTTTTACATATATATTATAGGAAGGTGTTTAATTATGGCTATTAATTTAGTTAATGGCAAGATGTTCAAAAAGATGGTAACTAACGGAGCAATTAATCTTAAGAATAATTGCGAGTATATCAACTCTTTAAATGTATTCCCAGTTCCTGATGGTGATACAGGTATCAATATGTCTATGACTATTGACTCAGGAATTACTGAAATTAACAAGTGTGAATCAGATTCTATCATTGATTTATCAAAGATATTCGCCCGTGGTTTATTAATGGGTGCTCGTGGAAACTCTGGTGTTTCCCTATCTCAATATTTTAGAGGTTTATCTGTAGCTATTAAATCTTTACAAAAAGATTCATTAACTCCAACTGATTTCTTATATTGCTTCGAACAAGGTAAAGAAATTGCTTATAGAGCATTCAAAGATCCTGTTGAAGGTACTATGTTAACAGTTATTCGTGAATCTTACGAAGCTGTTAAGGATAAAAAGTTTGATAGTTTTGAAGATTTATTCACTGCTTATTTTGAAGCTGCTAAAGTTTCAGAAGCTAATACACCAAATCTATTACCAGTATTAAAAGAAGCTAATGTTACTGACTCAGGTGGTGAAGGTTTCTTAAAGGTAGTTGAAGGTATGTACAAAGCTATCATGGGTGAAATGATCACTGCTGAAGTTGAAAAAGAAACTAAGAATGAATATGAATATCAATTAAACTACAAATTAGTTTTAAAAGATGTTGAATCATTCCAAATTTCTGACTTACGTCAAGACTTATCACTTAAGGGTGATGTTGAAATTGAACAAAATGGTCAAATTTTATCTGTTAAGATTTCAACTGATGATTTAGGTAGGGTATTATCATTATCTGAAAAGTTTGGTTCTCTTGTTCAAGTAGAAGTTAAGAATGTTAAGTTGAATGATGAATTACCAGAAGTTAAAGAAGATGCGCCAAGAAAAGATATGGCTGTAATCACTGTAGCATTTGGTGATGGTATCAAAGAAACATTCAAAGAATTAGGTTGTGCTGTTGTAATTAACGGTGGACAAACTATGAACCCAAGCACCGAATCATTTGTTAAGGCTTGCAAGGAAGCTAATGCTGATAATGTTATTATCGTTCCAAACAATGGTAATGTTATTATGGCAGCTGAACAAGCAACAAAGCTTGTTGAAGGTTGCAACGTTCGTGTTCTTCATGCTAAGACAATTGCTCAAGGTTATGCTTCTTTAATCGCATTTGATGAAACTCAAGATTTAGATAGCAATATGTCTGATATGGAAGAAGCTATGGCTAACGTTAAGACTGGTGAAGTTACTTATGCTGTACGTGATACATCAATTTCTGGTGTTGAAATCAAAGCTAATGACTTCATGGGTATCTTAGATGGTGATATCATTGTTTCAAAGGCAGATAGAATTGAATCTACAAAAGATTTATTAAAGGCTGCTATTGATGAAGATTCAGCTGCTGTTACAATTTTCGTTGGTAATGGTGTTTCTGAAGATGAAGTTAGTCAATTAGAAGAATATATTCCAACATTAAACGAAGACGTTGAAGTTGAAATTGTTGAAGGTAAACAAGATATTTATTCATATATCATTTCAATTGAGTAAAAATTATGAATGGTTGATTTTCAACCATTCTTTTTTTATGATAAAATATAAGAAAAAGGATTGTTTATATGGATATTTTAAGTGATGTTTCTTTATTAAAGGGTGTTGGTGAAAAAACTAAATATGAATTAAATGATGCTGGCGTTTTTACTATTAAAGATTTGATTTTTAATTTGCCTAAAAATTATAAAGTGTATCAAAATTTAAATTTGGTTGATATCGTAGATAATGAAAAAGTTATTATAAATGGTATTATTGAATCATTTGTTGTTACCAAATATAATTTTAAAAGTGAAATGGTAATCATATATTTAAATGCTCAAAATAGAAAAATCAAAAGTGTTTTCTTTAATCAGGGATTTTTGAAATATCAAATTCAAAAAGGATTATTGGTTTCTATTGTTGGTACATATTATAAGAAAAAAGATGAAATAATTGGCTCTAAGCTTTTAAAGGGTGTCAAGGATTTTTATGTTGATTTAAATTATAATTATAAAGATTTAAAATCTAGTGTGATAAGTAAACTTGTTTTAAATGCGTACGATGGCTTTGATTTCAATATTCAAGATAGATTACCTCAATATTTAAAAAATAAATATCGATTATTAGATTATTCAAGCTATTTATTTATTTCTCACAATCCTAAAAATATCCAAGATATTAAAGAAATTAATAGAAGAAGAAAGTATGAATCTTTTTTGAACTACGCTTTAAGCCTTAAACTTTTAGAATATAATGTGGAAAAGAAAGCTAAGTCTAAAAGAATTGTTGATAAAGCTAAGTTAAATGATTTTATTTCATCACTTCCTTATAAACTTACTCTTGATCAAAATAAAGCTATTGAAGATATTTATAAAGATATTATAAGTGACCATATTTTAAATAGGCTTGTTGAAGGTGATGTTGGTAGTGGTAAAACTATTATAGCTTCATGTGCTATTTATATGACTCTCTTATCTTCAAGGCAAGGTCTTTTAATGGCTCCTACTGAATTATTAGCTAAGCAACATTATCAAAAATTAAAAGATTTATTTGATAAATATGGCTTTAAAACTTGTTTGTTAACTAGTGATATTTCAAAAAAAGAAAAAGAAAGAATCATTGAAAAAATTAGATTAAATGAATTTGATTTGGTTGTTTCAACACAAGCAATCTTATATCAGAAAAATATTTTTAATAATTTAGGTATTATAGTAATTGATGAACAACATCGCTTTGGTGTTAAGCAAAGAAGTCAATTATTAAGTGATTATAATGATTGTGACGCTTTATATTTGACAGCAACCCCAATACCAAGGACTTTAGGTTTATCTCAAATAGGGGATTTGAAACTATCTGAAGTTCATACTAAACCTAGTGGAAGAAAAGATATTAAAACATTCGTAATTGATTATCAAGATTTAAATTCTTTAAAATCTAAAATTAATGATGAGATTAATTTAGGTCATCAAATCTTTGTGATAGCTAATAAGATTGATGAGGATGATAATAAATATGATTTATCTAAAGCTTTTTCTTTATTTAAAGAATTAGCTCCTAATGCGAGGATTGAAAAGATTAATGGTAGATTAAAAGAAGAGACTAAGAATAAGATTATGACATCATTTTTAAATAAAGAATTCGATATATTAGTATCTACAACAGTAATTGAAGTAGGTATTGATATTAAAGATGCTACAATGATGTTCATTTTAAATAGTGAAAACTTCGGTTTAGCTACTCTACATCAACTTCGCGGTAGGGTTGGAAGAAATGATTTGGACAGTTATTGTTATTTAGTTACTGATGATACATTAAACGAAAGATTAAATGTATTAGCTAATACTAATGACTGTTTTGAAATAAGTGAAGCTGATTTTCGTCTTCGTGGACCTGGTGATTTTCTTGGTGAAGAACAATCTGGATTCCTTGGACTTGATTTTACAAAAGATTTTAAAATTTATGAATGTGCAGTCGCAGATGCTATAGATTTAATAGAAAATCACAAGGAAGAAAAAATAATTGAAGATATTTTAAAAGAATTAGAATTAAAAAAGTTTAATTTGAATTAAAAATAGATGATATTTATGATAAAATAGATATATCGTAAAGGTGGTAAAAGTATGATTAAAATCGCAGTCGATGCAATGGGTGGAGACCATTCTGTAGAAACAACAGTTGCCGGATCAATGATGGCAATAAAAGAGTATTCAAATATTGAAATTTATTTATATGGTGACAAAGCTAAGATTACTCCTCTTTTAACTGATTCAACACGTATTCAAATCATTGACACTCCTAAATATATGTCAATGGGTGAACATGATCCTGTTGGTTATCTTAGAAGTAATAAAGATTGTTCAATGGCACAAGCAATGTTATCTTTAAAAGATAAAACTTGCGATGCTTGTGTTTCTGCTGGACCTACACAATGTGTTATTGTAGGTGCTCATTTATTCGTTCGTAAGCTTGATGGTATGCAAAGAGTGGCATTATGCCCAATTATTCCATCAATGGACGGACAAGGACGTCTATTACTTGATGTTGGAGCTAATGTTGAATTAAGACCTGAACATTTGAAGGAGTTAGCAATTGCAGCCACTATTGTTTCTCGTGAAATTTTAGGAGTTCGTGATCCTAAAATTGGTCTTATAAATATTGGTAGTGAAGAAGGAAAGGGTAGAGAAGTTGATCAAGAAACTTACGAACTTCTAAAGAATAGCCCTGAAATTGATTTTGCAGGAAATGTTGAACCAAATGAAATTTTAACTACTAAAGTTAATGTTTTATTAACTGATGGTTTTAGTGGTAATCTTGTTTTAAAGACTGTAGAAGGTACTGCTAAGGCTATGGGCGCGATGCTTAAAGAAGAAATTTATTCATCTTTATCAGCTAAAATCGCCGGACTAATATTGAAGAAAAAACTTAACCATTTCAAAAAGAGACTCGATTCAAGTGAAGTTGGAGGAGCTATGATTTTAGGTGCTAAGGCTCCTGTTGTAAAAGCTCATGGTTCATCTGATCCTAAGGCTTTTAAGAACGCTATTGGTCAAGCAAGACTAATGGTTTTAAATCAAGTGGTTGAGAAGGTTAAAGCTAATCTTCCAAAGAAGGTGGAGGAATAATGAAAAGTTATAAAGATTTAGAAAAAAAATTGGGCGTAACTTTTTCGGATTCGGATTTAATTAAAGAAGCGTTAACACATAGTTCTTATGGTAATGAACATAATTGTACATTTAATGAACGTTTAGAGTTCCTTGGTGATGCTGTTCTAGAACTTTGTATGTCTAAATATTTAATTTCAAATTATTCACTTGATGAAGGTGATATGACTAAGAAGAGAAGTCAATCAGTAAGAGAAGAAGCTCTAGATATTTATGCTTCAAAGATTAATCTTGGTGATTATTTATTTCTTGGTAAAGGTGAAGAAGCTACAGGTGGTAGAGAAAGACCTGCAATTATAGCAGACGCTTTTGAAGCTGTACTTGGTGCTTGCTTCCAAGAATTTGGATTTGACAAGACATTTGAAATATTTGAACGTATTGTAGTTCCTTATGTTACTGAGGTTGTTGGTATTAAAGATTACAAGACTATGTTACAAGAGTATGCTCAATCTGATAAGCGTAGTTTATCTTATGAAATTGTAGGTCAAACAGGTCCTGCTCATAATATTTTATTTGAAGCTGTTGTTAGAATGGATTCAAACATTATCATGGGACACGGATTTGGTAGAACAAAGAAAGATGCTGAACAAGCTGCGGCTAAACAAGCATTAAGTAAAGTTGCAGGTAATTAATATGCTAAAGAAAGTATATGAATTAGGTTGTTTGAATCTTGAAAAGCTTATTTTAAAATATACTAAAGATTTATCATTATCTAGTGAAGAATGTTTAATATTATTGAAGATTGTAGAAAATATTACTGCAGGTAAAGATATTAATGAAGAAGATATTGCTAAATCATTAAAACTAGATGCAGCTAATGTTTCTAATGTAATGGCTAAGTTCATTGAACAAGGTTATCTTGAACTAGATGTTGTAATTGAACATGGTATTTGCAAAGAAAAGTATTCAATTGATTCATTATTTAAGGCTCTTGAAGTTATCTTAAATGATGAGATGAAAGAAAATAAATCTGAATCAGAAGATATTATATCTTTACTTGAAACAAAGTTTTCAAGAGTATTATCAAGTAAGGAATTAGAAATTGTATCTTCTTGGGAAAACAATAATATTACTAAATTAGATGTTGAAGAAGCTTGTAGACAATTATTAGCTCGTGATTTTAATTTAAGCATCAATCGGATTGAAAAAGAATTATTTAAGTTAACTCGTAATAAAGGAACTTCAACTGCGGATACAATTGATAAATTATTAGAGAAGAGTAGAAATGGATATTTATCTTAAAAAGGCTATTGAAATGTTTCCTGATGCAAGTTGTGAATTAATTTATCATAATCCATTTGAGTTCTTATCAGAGGTTATGCTTAGTGCACAGACTACAGATAAAAAGGTTAATATGGTTTCAATAAAATTATTCGAAAAATTTCCAACATTTGATAGTGTTAAGGAAAATGATTATGATGAAATTTATGAAATTATTAAACCACTTGGACTTGCAAAAGGAAAAACTAGTAATTTTATTAAGTTATGTCTAGAACTCCAAAAAAGAAAAACTATTCCAAATAATGTAGCTGATTTAGTTACATTACCAGGTGTAGGAGAAAAGACAGCTTATGTCTATATGGCTGAGATATATAAAGAACCTCATATTGCGGTAGATACTCATGTTTCAAGAGTTGCTACAAGATTAGGATTGAGTAAAGAAAAAGATCCTTTGAAAATATCAAAAGATTTAGAAAGAAGATATCCTAAAGAATTATATATTAAGGTACATCATACATTTTTATTTTTAGGAAGATATAAGTGTAAGAGTTTAAAGCCGGATTGTGACAATTGTTTGTTAAAAGATATATGTCAATATAAGAAAAGTGTTTAAGAAAAAATTCTTAAACACTTTTTTTTAGAATTCTTTTTTGAATACACCGTGAAGGTTACAATAGCCATAAACAGCTACTGCTTTTTTCTTTCAATTATTTTTCTTTCAGTTTTCTATTAATGCGACAAGCTCTTCGCCTAATCCCATTAATTCAATTATTGAAACACCAAAGAACTCAGCTATTTTTGGATGCGAATTAACATCAGGAGCGGTTACACTTTTTATCCAGTGATAAACATTTACTTTTGAAACTGCAAGATAATTTGCATATTTTTACTTGATATTTGCACCAAAATAATATAAAAATATGCAAAAGAGGGAATGAGATTTAAAAAATGGAATAAAATATATCACTTTTGAAGTCTGAATTGACAAAATGTACAAAAATGATATAATAAATTTGCTTGGAGGTGTTATAACATGACTAATATTAGAATAGATAGAATTGAAATTAATAATTTTAAAAATGTTAAACACGGAGAAATTGATTTGACTTCAAAAAATAATAGTGCAAGTTTACTTGCTTTGTATGGTCAAAATGGAAGTGGTAAAACCGCTCTAATTGATTGCGTTGAAATATTAAAGGAAACTATCACTGGTAGGCAACTTTATGAAAATATATATGAGCTTATTAATTTGGATGTTGATCATTCATCTTTTCTTTTTAAGTTTTCATTAACAAAAGAAAATGAAATTTCTTATTTTGTTTATGAATTTTCAATTAAAAAAGAAGTACAAGATAGCAATGGAGTTGCTGAAGATAAATATTATACAGCCATATTTGACGAGAAATTATCTGTATCAAAATATGTAGATGGTAAATGTGTAAATCCTCTTAAACCTTTAATTGATACTACAGATGGGGAACCTTTTGGACCATCAACAAAATATAGAAATTTAATAACTAATAAAGAACAAGATATAGATGTTATGGTGGCAAAAAAGCTTGCATATAAGTCAGGCAAGGCATTTATTTTTTCTAATGAGTTATTAACTATAATTAGAAGTAACAATGTCACTGAGTTTTCTAATCCTATTTTCGTTTTAAATGAATATGGTATTAAAAATTTATTTGTTTTATCAGTAAGAGATTCTGCATTAATTAGTTTTGATGCATTACCATTAGTATTTAGAATTGTAGATGGTAAGTTAGGAGCAAGTGGCAAGGTTAGCATTCCAACATATGGAGTTGGTTTAATTCCAGTTGATTTTTATCCATTATTAGAAAAGATAATAAAAAGTATGAACGTTGTTCTAGAACAAATCATTCCTGGTTTAAATGTTGCTGTTCATAAATTAGGTGAAGAATTACAAAAAGATAACACGAAAGCAATGCGAGTTCAACTTATGTCAATTAGAAATGGGAAGGCAATAGCACTGAAATATGAATCGGAAGG
>CAMNHY010000021.1 GCA_946540005.1 uncultured Clostridium sp. | reverse complement strand
ATTGCTCAAAGAGCTTTTGAATATTATGGAAATGATATTGATGAACTTGAAACAAAAATACATGATTTAGAACATAGTCTATATCCTGAAGTCATCGATAAACTTATCAAAGGAGAATTAAAATAATGAGAAGAGCGTTAATTAGCGTAAGTGATAAAACTGGCATTGTTGATTTTGCTAAAGAATTATCTAAATTAGGATTTGAAATTATTTCAACTGGTGGTACTAAAAAGGTACTTGATGAAGCAAAAATTAAGACAATTGGTATTGAAGATGTTACAGGTTTTCCTGAAATATTAGATGGAAGAGTTAAAACCTTACATCCAATGGTTCATGGAGGATTACTTGCACGTCGTGATTTAGATGAACATATGGAAACATTAAAGAAGTATAATATTAAACCAATTGATTTAGTATGTGTAAACCTTTATCCATTCAAAAAAACTGTTGAAAAGGGTTGTGATTTAGCAACAGCAATTGAAAATATTGATATTGGTGGACCATCAATGCTACGTTCTGCAGCTAAAAATTATAAATCTGTAACTGTAGTGACAGATTCAAGTGATTATGAAAAAGTTATTTCTGAATTAAAAGAAAAAGGAGATACTTCACTTGAAACTCGTACATATTTAGCTGCAAAAGTATTTAGAACTACTGCTAATTATGATACTTTAATTTCTTCATATTTAACAAATATTACAGGTAATGATTTTAATGAAACATTAACGTTAACATATGAAAAAGCACAAGATTTAAGATATGGTGAAAATCCTCATCAAAAAGCTTGTCTATATAAAGGACCTTACACAAGCTATTCAATTGTTCATGCAAAACAATTACAAGGAAAAGAATTATCTTATAATAATATTCAAGATGCAAATGCATGTCTAAATTTATTAAAAGAATTTGATAAACCTACTGCAATTGGCTTAAAGCATATGAATCCTTGTGGTTTAGCATCTGCAGATGATATTGTAAGTGCTTGGAATAAATGCTATGATGCAGATTCTGTATCTATTTATGGCGGTATTGTAGCCTTTAATAGAATTGTTGATGATAATCTTGCACATGAGATTATGAAAAAGAAAGTATTCTTAGAAATAATTATGGCACCAGGTTATACAGATGAAGCATTATCTCGTTTATCTAAAAAGACTAACTGCCGTATTATGGTTGTAGATATGACTTCTCCATTTAAAGATAAGAAAATGGCTTTAACTGTAAATGGTGGCTTATTATACCAAGATCAAGATTTAGATTTATACAATGAATCAGATTTAAAAGTTGTTACAAAGAAAAAGCCTACAAAAGAAGAGATGAAGGATTTAATATTTGCAATGAAATGCGTTAAGCATGTTAAATCAAACGCAATTTTAGTTGCACATGATGAAACTACATGTGGCGTAGGTGCTGGTCAAATGAATAGAGTAGGTGCTGCAAAGATAGCACTTGATTTTGCAAAAGAACATGGTAAGAATACACTTGTATTAGCATCAGATGCTTTTTTCCCATTTGATGATACAATCACGCTTGCAAGCCAATATGGTGTAACTGCTGTTATTCAACCAGGCGGATCTATTAGAGATGAAGATTCTATTAAAAAAGCTGATGAATTAGGCATTTCTATGGTATTTACAGGAATGCGTCATTTTAGACATTAATCGGAGGCTTTTATGAAGGTATTAGTTATTGGCAGTGGCGGAAGAGAACATGCTATTATAGATAAATTATTAGAATCTAAACATGTTACAAAAATTTATGCTGCTCCTGGAAATCCAGGAATCAAGGAAGCTTCGTTAGTAAATATAGATAGATTAGATAAAGAAGCTCTATTAAAGTTTGCACTTGATAATCAAATTGATTTAACTGTTGTAGGACCTGAAGCTTCTCTAGCCACCGGTATAGTAAATTTATTTAGAGAAAATAAATTAAATATATTTGGACCTACCAAAGAAGCTGCAAGACTTGAGACTAGCAAAGAATTTGCTAAAGAAATAATGGTTAAATATAATGTACCTACAGCTTTGTATGCATCTTTTACAAGCTATGAAAAAGCTAAAGAATATTTAGATAAAAATGGTGTTCCTATTGTAATTAAATATGATGGATTAGCTCAAGGAAAAGGTGTTGTAGTAGCTAAAACTTACGAAGAAGCAGATAACGCACTTAAAGAAATGTTAATAGATGATAAATTTGGTAAAGATAAAGTTGTAATTGAAGAATATCTTGAAGGTCCTGAATTTTCATTTATGTGCTTTGTAGATGGTAATAATGTTTATCCTATGGATTTAGCTCAAGATCATAAAAGAGCGTTTGATAATGATTTAGGTCCTAATACAGGAGGTATGGGAGCATATAGCCCTGTTCCTATTATTTCAAAAGAAGATAAAGAATTTGCATACAATAATATTTTAAAGAAAGTCGCAGATGGAATGGTTAAAGAAGGAATTCCTTTTACCGGTGTGTTATATGGAGGACTAATGAAGACTAAAGATGGTATTAAAGTAATTGAATTTAATGCTAGATTTGGAGATCCTGAAACTGAAGTCGTTCTTCCTAGACTTGAATCTGATTTATACGAAGTTTTTATGAATTTAATTAATCATAAAGGAATTTCTTTAAAGTGGTCTAATGAATATTCTTTAGGAATAGTTATGGCATCTAAAGGATATCCTAATAAATATGAGAAAATGCATAAGATAACAGGTCTTGATAAAGTTTGCGGAAAAGTTTATTATATGGGTGTCGATGTTATAAATAATGAATTCTATACTAATGGTGGTAGAGTATTATTTGTAGTTGAAAAAGCTGATACACTTCTTAAAGCTAGAGAAATGGCTTTAGAAGATATTAGTAAAATTAAGTGTGACAATTTATTTTATAGAACAGATATTGCACACTGGAGTATCTAGGAGATTAATATGATTGAACGTTATTCAAGAAAATGTATGCGTGATATTTGGACTGAGGAAAATAAATTTAATGTCTATTTAAAAATAGAATTATTAAATGCTAAAGCTTGGTCAAAGTTAGGTATTGTTCCGGAAGATGATTTAAAGAAATTAGATAAGGCTTCTTTTGATGTTAAAAGAATAAAGGAAATTGAAGCTATAACTAAACATGATGTCGTAGCATTTACTCGTGCAGTAGGTGAAACACTTGGTGAAGAAAAGAAATGGATTCACTATGGATTAACATCTACTGATGTAGTTGATACTGCTAATGGATATTTATTAAAGTGCGCAAATGAAATTATTTTAAAAGATATTGATGAATTAATGAAAGTAATTAAGAAACGCGCACTTGAATTTGAAAATACACCATGCATTGGTAGAACTCACGGTATGCATGCTGATATTACTTCATTTGGATTAAAATGGGCATTATGGTATTCAGATTTAACTAGAATTAGAGATGAATTTGTAAATGCGTCTAAGAATGTTGAGGTAGGTAAATTATCAGGTGCTGTTGGTAATTTTGCAAATATTCCACCTCAAATTGAAGAAGATGTATGTAATGATTTAGGTATCTCATACGCAAATATTTCAACTCAAATTATTCAACGTGATAGACATGCAAGATATATGTCAGCTTTAGCTCTTGTAGCTTCAGAACTTGAAAAGATGGCTCTAGAAGTTAGACATTTAGCTCGTCAAGAAGTTAAAGAAGCTGAAGAAGCTTTTACTAAAGGACAAAAGGGTTCAAGTGCTATGCCACATAAGAGAAATCCTATTTCAAGTGAAAATATTTGTGGATGTGCGCGTGTAATTCGTGGTTATATGCTTACATCATATGAAAATATTGCACTTTGGCATGAAAGAGATATTTCACATTCTTCAACTGAACGTATTATTTTACCTGATGCAACTGAATTACTAGATTATATGTTAAATAGATTTAAAGGAATATTAGAAAATTTAGTAGTATATCCTGAAAAAATGATTGAAGATATTTATTTAACAAAAGGAGTTATTTTTGCACAAAGAGTACTATACGCATTAATTTCAAAGGGCTTAGTTCGTGAAGAAGCTTATGATACTGTTCAACCTATTGCGATGCGTGCTTTAGATGAAAATAAAGACTACATTAATTTATTAAAGGAAGATAGTAAAGTCAGAAGTTTATTATCAGAAAAAGAAATTGATGATTGTTTTACTCTAGATTATTACTTAAAGAATGTTGATTATATCTATAAAAGAGTAGGTATTAAGTAATATTATTTTTAAAATATTATGCTATAATTAAGTTATCTAGTATAACAAGGAAGGATAAATTAATTCAAATGGCTAAAATTAAAAAAGTTGATATAAAAAATAATTTATACTATTTTAAGACAATAATCATCTATACAATAGTTATTGCGGTTGTATATGGATCATTATGCTATGTTAAATTGAGCAAAATAAAGAACCCTAATACAGTATTATTCACATGTTTAACTGCTATTTCAATATTGTTAATTGGTTTTATTATTGAAATACTATTTTTATTACACCAAGCTAAAAAGAGAGAAAGAGATGTAAATAATAATATAGAGGAAAAATAACATTTCCTCTATATTTTTTTTAAGAAAATTTTAAAATAAAATGTTTCAATAAATTAAAAAAATTCTTTACTTATTTCTTTTAATCTTGTATAATCTTTTTCGTGAGGTGAATAAAGGTGTATACCCGTGATATAAAACAATGGATTCTATCCCTTAAGGAAGAAGAGATAGTTTTAGCCAAAGATGCTTATCAAAAATATTTTACTCAAATGAAGGAAGCTACATTCTATCAATTACTTGCTAGATTGAATAGTGAAAAGTATATTGCAAAGATTGCTAAGGGTCTTTACTATAAGCCATTTAAAGATGACTTTGAAAGATTACCTAGTCAAGATAAGCTATTAAACTTTTTCACTAATAAGAATAAAAATGGTATGATTGTAGGTGCAAATATGCTAAAGATGCACGATATTATCTCTGATAGTACTGAAACTTTTGATATTTACACTAATTTAATTGAAATTAAGACTACAAGATATATGTCTAATTTAGCAATTAAGTATGTAAATGTTGATTTTAAAAATAATCAAATTACAAATTTAATTGAAACATTAGAATTAATTGAAATCATTGATAACTTTAAGAATGTAAATTATGAAAACTTATATAATTTCTTAAAGCAATTTGCTGAATCTTATAATGAAGATAATTTATATAAGGTTTTAGTTGCTAAGAGTTATAAGAAGAGAAATGTAGCATCATTAAAGAGAATTCTTGATTATTTCCATGTAGAAAATAACTTAGCTAGAGTTTTAAATACAGCTAGCAAGTATAATTTCCCTGAAAATATTAAAAAAGCTTTATCTTTATAATTAATATTTTTAAAAATATTTAAGTCAATTTTATGAGGTAACTCTAAGATTGGCTTTTTTATTTTGTCTAAGATTTATTGAGAATAAATGGTATTTGTAGTATAATATTTTCAATAAATATTGGAGGCACATATGAAGTTTGAGGATTATAAATACGAAAGACCTGATTATGATGAATATGGAAAAATTGTTAATGGTTTAGCAGAAAAACTAGCATCATCAACTAATCTTGAAGAGGCTATTCAAATTATTGACCAATTCAACAAAGTTAGTGGACACACATTAAGTATGGAACAATTAGTTGGTATCAGAAATTCAATTGATACTAAAGATGAATTCTATGAGAAAGAACAAGAATTTATTGATGAAAATTCTCCTAAAGCTAGAGTTGCTGATAATGTTTTTTCAAATGTTTTATTAAATCATCAATTTTTACCACAATTTAAAGAAAAATATGGTACTCAATGGTTTAAGTCTATGGAGATTGAGAATAAATGGTTCTCAGATAAAATTGTTGATGAATTAGCTGAAGAAAGCAAGCTTGTTACACGTTATGAAAAGTTATTAGCTTCTGCTAAGATTTCTTTTGATGGTAAAATTAATAATTTATCTCAAATGGGTGTTTATGCTCAAAGCCCTAATAGAGAAATTAGAAGAATGGCTGAAATTAAAAAAGCTGAATTCTTCACATCTATTCAAGATGAATTAGATGATATTTATGATAAGTTAGTAAAAGTAAGAAATCGTATGGCTCAAAAGGCTGGATACGATAATTATGTTGAATTTGGATATTATAGATTAGGTCGTTCAGACTATAATTATAAAGATGTTCAAAGATATAGAGATATTATTTTAAAAGAAGTTGTACCTCTATCAAATAAGATAAGAGAAAATCAAAAGAAGAGATTAGGACTAGATTCATTAAAGTTCTATGATTTAGCTCTTTGGTTTAAAGAAGGAAATCCTGATCCTAGAGGAAGTGTAGATGAATTAGTTGCTAAAGCTTATTCAATGTATTCTGAATTAAGTCCTGAAACAAAAGAATTCTTTAAATATATGATGGATCATAACTTATTAGATTTAGAGACTAAACCTAATAAGCGTGGTGGTGGATATACAGAATATGTATCTGAATTTAAAGCTCCATTTATTTTCTCTAATTTTAATGGAACATCAGCTGATGTAGACGTCTTAACACATGAAGCTGGACATGCATTCCAAGTATATACATCAAGTAAGGTTTTATCTGTACCAAGCGTCTTCTGGCCAACTCTTGAAGCTTGTGAAATTCATTCAATGTCCATGGAATTCTTTACTCATCCTTGGATGGAATATTTCTTTGGTAGTGATGCTAATAAATATAGATATAAGCATACAGTTGAATCAATTTTATTCTTACCATATGGTGTTGCGGTTGATGAATTCCAAGAATATGCATATCTAAATCCTAATGTTAGTAAGGAAGAGCGTAGAGCTAAGTGGAGAGAAATTGAAAAGAAGTATATGCCATACAAAGATTATGATGGAATTGAATATTATGAAAATGGTGGATTCTGGCAAAAACAAAGCCATATTTATGCCAATGCATTCTATTATATTGATTACACTTTAGCTCAAATATGCGCATTTAATTTCTTCTTATTAGATTTAAAGAATCATAAGAAAGCTTTCAATCAATATCTTGAATTATGTAAATTAGGTGGTTCAGAATCATTCTTTGAATTATTAAGAGATACTAATCAAGGTAATCCATTTGAAGATGGTGTTGTTAGAGATTGTATTAAACAATTAGAAAAAGTAGTAAAAAAACTTGAAAAAGAAATTTAATTATAAGGAGTTAGGATGGTTAACAAGGTTCACGAATTAAGAAAACTTAATAACATGACACAAGAAGACCTTGCTAAAAGTCTTGGTGTAACAAGACAAACAATTATTTCCATTGAAAACGGAAAATATGTTGCATCCCTTCAATTAGCACTAAAGATTGCTAAGGTCTTTAATAAACATGTTGAAGAAATATTTTATTTAATGGATGGTGAATAATTATGGAATTTGATTATGAAAAGTTTAAAAAAACAACTTCACTAAAATTACCGATTATTACAATTGCAATTGCATTACCAATAATATTAGAATTAGGATTAATTCCTTATTATATTGAAACATTTAATCAAGATGAAAATTATGCAAGAGCTTGCGCAGGTGTATTAGTTATTTTCGTTGAATTATTATTAATTTGGAAATTATCTTGTTATATAAGAATATTAACTAGTAAAGCCTGGGCTGAAAAGTTTTATATTAAGGCGCATGATGAAAGATTAACCTTAATTGATCGAAAAGCCAATACTTTTACAACTCTTGCAACATTATATATTGTTGGTATCTCAGCCGCTATAGCAGGATGTTTTGACGCTAAGGTTTTCTTTACATTACTAGCTACTTTCTTTGGCATTATATTAATATATGGTATAAGTTATCTATATTATTCAAAGAAAAATTAAAATATTTTATAGATTTTTTAGATATCAAAAGTATTAAAATTTAAAAAACTTTAAAAAAATTCATTGTGATTAAGAAAATAGTTGAAAAGTAATTATAAAAAGATATATAATTAAAAAGTAAAAAAATAACAATGGATCCATAATCCATTACAACGAAAGGATGAATAATTATATGGGAAGAGCTCATGAAGTTCGTGCCGCATCTATGGCAAAGACTGCATTAATGAAGTCAAAGAAGTATTCAAAATGGGGAAAGGAAATCTTTACAGCTGCAAAGTCTGGTGTTCCTGATCCAGAAATGAACCAAACATTAAAGAATACTATTGCTCGTGCTAAGAAGGACCAATGTCCTGCTGACGTTATTAAGCGTGCTATAGAGAAGGCTGCTGGTTTAACTAGTGGTGCTATGAAGGAAACTTCATACGAAGGTATGGGTAATGGTAATGTTGCAGTTATCGTTGAATGTTTAACTGATAATGTTAACCGTACTGTTTCTACAGTTCGTGCTGCATTCACTAAGACAGGTGGTACTTTTGGTGCTTCAGCTGGATTTATGTTCGAGCGTAAGGCTTATTTCAGATTTAATGAATTATCTGAAGATGAAGCTTTAGAAGCTTTATTAAATGCTGGTGTTGAAGCTGATGTTACTACTGATGAAGCTGGTTATACTGTTGTTTCAGGTGACCCAAGCGCATTCCAACAAATCAGCGATGCTTTAGCTGCTGCAAATCCAGATATTGATTATGATACAAATGAAGTTTCAATGATTCCAACTGCAAAGGTTTCATTAACTCCAGAACAACAAGAAAAGTTCCAACATATGTTAGACATACTTCATGAATCTGAAGATGTTCAAGCAATTTATCATAACGCTGATATCGATGAGGATTCAGACGAGGAATAATTCAATGGAAATCCTACTTTTGTAGGATTTTTTTCTTTCTTCATAAATTTTCCACAAAATATTATTTATATAATGATATATTAAATTTGTGAATAGGAGGAATGCTTATGGAGTATTTAATCTTAGGATTATGGTTTATAATTGCTATAACGGCTCTTATAGTTGAATTACAAACGACAGAATTAGTATCTGTGTGGTTTGTTGTAGGTGCATTTATTACAATGATAGTTGCTGCAATATGGCCAAAAGAATATGTAGCGCAAGGTTGTACTTTTGTTATTGCATCTGCTATTTCATTAGTAATTTTAAGACCCCTTCTTGCCAAAAAGTTAAAGATTAATCAAGAAACAATAGTTGATAAAATCAATTCACTTGAGGGATATAAAGGATTTGCCGAAACAGATATCGATTCATTTGGTGGAAAAGCTAATGTGAATGGAACTAGTTGGAATGCTGTTTCAAGTGAAACTATTAAAGAAGGAGAAAGAATTGAAGTAATAAAAGAAGATAATATTACTTTAACTGTTAAGAAAGAAAGTAGAGAGGAAAATTAAAATGTTAGAAATTAATTCAGGTATGGTTGTAATTATAGTTTTAGCTGTTGTATTATTATTAGGTTTATTAGTTATTGCAGCAGGATTTAGAGTTGTTCAACAATCACAACAATATATTGTTGAAAGATTAGGTAAATATTCAAGAACTCTTGATAGTGGTATTCATTTTATATGGCCATTCTTAGATAGAGTTATTTCAAAGGTTAGTTTAAAGGAACAAGTAGCTGATTTTGAACCACAATCAGTTATTACTAAAGATAATGTTTCAATTCAAGTAGACACAGTTGCCTTCTTCCGTGTAACTGATGCTAAAAAATTTGCATATGGTGTATCTAGACCAATTGAAGCTATCAATAAATTAACAATGACTACATTACGTCAAATCATTGGTAATTTAACATTAGATGAAACATTAACATCAAGAGATTATATTAATTCAAAGATTCAAGAGCCTGTTGATTTAGCAACAGACGCTTGGGGTATTAAGATTGTTCGTCTAGAATTAAAGAATATTGATCCACCTCAAGATATTAAGTCAGCTATGGAAAAGCAAATGAAAGCTGAGCGTGAAAAGAGACAAGCTATTCTTCTTGCAGAAGGTGAGAAGCAAGCTATGATTACACGTGCAGAAGGTGAAAAGGAATCTAAAATTAATAAAGCTGAGGGTGACAAACAAGCACGTATTTTAGCTGCAGAAGCTGATAAAGAAGCTACAATTTTAGCCGCAGAAGCTGAAGCTGCTCGTATTCAAAAGGCTGCAGAAGCTGAAGCTCTTGCAATCAAAGCTATAAAAGAAGCTGGTGCTGATGATAGAGTTATTCAATTAAAGAGCTTAGAAGCACTTCAAAAAGTTGCCGATGGTAATGCTACAAAGATTATTATGCCTTCAAATGTACAAGATTTAACAAATATTATTAGTACAGTAGAAGCAATTAAGTCTGATAAGAACGATAAATAATGATTAAAAAAGTCTGTAAAGTAATTTAACTTTATGGACTTTTTCGTTATAATTAAGTTAGAGGTTTTTCTTATGGAAAAGATTTTATTGTCAATTAGTGATAAAGAAATAGAAAGAAAACTTAATCATAATTTATCAAATAATTATTATTTAATAAATTCTTACATTGATTCATATAATTATTTAAGTTTAATTAATCAGCATAAAGCTAATATTATAATTATATCAAATGATTCAATTGTAACT
>CAMNHY010000020.1 GCA_946540005.1 uncultured Clostridium sp. | reverse complement strand
TTTGTTCAGTTTTCAAAGACCTAATTTTGCTTGTTGATTTATTAACCAACGCGCTCATTTAGTATATCACTTTTATCTATAACTTGTCAACATCTTTTTAAAGATTTTTAACTAAGCTTTTTAAAAGTTTTTTACTAAGTTGTCGTATTCAACAACCTTATTTAGTATACTCTTTTAGATTATTGATGTCAACAAAAAAATTCGATATTTTTAATAATTTTTAATATGTAAAATTAATTGAATAAGAGCCTTATTTTAGGCTCTTATTCTACGTTATTCTATAATCTTTTTAACTTCTGTATAAGCTAAGATTAATGGTCCAATTCCTTTTGCATCATTCTCAACAACTGGCTCAGAAATATAATATTCATATGAACCATCTCTACGTGGATTATTCTCAGGTCCTAGCCCTGCAACTAAACATATTCCACCTACATTTAAATCTCCATCTTTTTCACTTACATATTTATTGCAAATACCATTAAATATATCTAATCCTATTTTTCTATATCTTTCAGGTAAAACATTTAATCTTACACCTTTTAAAATAGCATATGCAATCATAGCTGATCCAGACGTTTCTAAATAATTACCTTCCATACCAGCTTTATCAACTACTTGCCAGAACATTTTACTATCTTTATCTTGATATTCTAATAATCCATCGATTGTTTCTTTTAATAATCTCTTATAGAAATCATAATCTTCATAGATAGCTTCATTCATATATCCTAATACATCAGCGATTGCAACAGTAAACCAACCTGTAGCTCTCAACCAGAAATTTTTAGATAATCCAGTTTCTTTATTAGCCCAGAATGCTTCTTTGCTTGCATCATATCCATGATAATATAAATGTTTCTTATCATCATACATTCTATTTCTTACAATTTCAAATTGTTTCTTAATATCAAAATATTTCTTGCAGCCATTAAATTCAGTTTCATAGCGCATATAGAAAACTTGAGCCATGAATAATCCATCTAGCCAAACTTGATTTGGATATATCTTCTTATGCCAGAAAGAACCTTCATATGTTCTAGGTTGGATTTCAATTTGTGTATAAGTAAGTTCAATCGCTTTCTTATATTTTTCATTACCAGTTAATTTATATAAATCAAATAATACTCTTGATTCACACATATCATCAAGAACATATTTATCAGGTTCGAATCCTAAAATAGATCCATCTTCAGACACAAAGAAATCTACGTATTTAATAACAAAATCTAAATATTCTTGATTCTTAGTTTGGTAATATAATTCAAGTAAAGAAGTCATCATGCAACCATCAATATAATTCCATCTTGGTTTCTTTCCTTGTCTTATATGCTCGATATTCCATAATGGCTTATCAGGAGTTGATCCTTTAATTAATTTTTCAATATATTTATCTATTATTTCGTACATAAGCACACCTCATAATCGTATTATAACATTAAATATTATAAAAACAAAAAAGAAAGATAATTATTACCTTTCTTTTAAACAATTTTGTATCATATCTAGTGTAATAGCACCTTCACGTAATACTTTTACTCCATTAGAATCAAACATTATAACTGTTGATGCTAAGCTTGATGTTGCTTCTCCATCAGGTGCATATATTTCTTCTACTTTATCAGAATATTCTTTTTTAATGATTTCATAATCATTAATAGAAGGCTTTCCTGATTCATTCACACTTGTAGTAGCCATAGGACCATTCTTTTCTAATATATTTAAAGCTAATTTATAATTAGGTATTCTTACACCTACGGTTTCATTGCCAAATGTATCTAAAATGCTTGGTTTAGATTTTAATATAATAGTTAATGCTCCTGGTAAAAATTTATTAATAAGTTTTTTAGCTTCTTTGCTAATATAACAAATTTCTTCAATTTGTGCTAGATTAGCGCATAATACAGCTAAAGGTTTAGAATGAGGTCTATTTTTTATTTTATAGATTCTTTCCATACCTTCTTTATCATAAATACTAGCACCTATTCCATAAACAGTGTCTGTAGGAAATATTATTACTTTATTATTCATTATAATCAAAACCTCTAATGACAAATGTCATTCTATCTCTTCCTTGCATATCCTTCTTTGTAAATACATATGCATCTGGATATAATTCTTTTGCTAAATCTTCAATAGCTTTTGAAGTGTTATAACCATGTTCAAACCCAATTATAAATTTATCTCTCATGATTTTTGTACTATTATTTAAAATAATACGATAGAATTTTAATCCATCATTTCCACCAAATAATGCAACGTTAGGTTCATTATCTTTTACAAGAGGATCAACATATTCTTCTGAAGGAATATATGGTGGATTAGATACTAAAATATCAAATTTCTTATCCATTACAGGTTCTAACATATCACCTTGTAAGAATGTTACTCTACCTTCAAGCTTAAGATTATTATTTTTAGCTACATCAAGTGCTTCACTTGATATATCAGTAGCTAAAACATTCATTGATTCTTCTTCCTTAGATAAAGTAATTGATATTGCACCACTACCTGTACCAATATCAACAACGTCTACTTTTGTTCCTCTTTTAAATGTTCTATCATAGATTTTAAGAATATTCTCAACTAATTCTTCAGTTTCAGGGCGAGGAATTAATACATCTGGATTAACATTAAATTCATATCCATAGAAATAAGCTTTTCCTGTTAAATATTGAACAGGTTGATTTTGATAAATATACTTATTAACCAAATCATCAAACTTTTCTATTAATTCATCACTCATTTTATCATTTTGATGGAAATATAATTCACCAGTTGAATAACCTGATACATCTTCCATTAAGAATAATATAGCACTTTCTTCTTTATTATTATCAATAGCTAATTTACTAGCCTCATCCATTTTCTTTTTAAAAGTCATAAATATACCTCTTTAAAAAAGAGTAGAGATTTTTCCTCTCTACTCTTTCTCTTAATTCTCACTAGCTTCAAGTTTTCTCTTTTGATCTTCGTCAATTAAAGGTTGTACAATTAAATCAAGTTTTCCATCAATAATTGCATCTAATCTATTAATAGAGAATCCGATTCTATGATCAGTTACACGATTTTGAGGATAGTTGTAAGTACGAATCTTTTCACTACGCTCACCATGACCAATTAAAGATTGACGAGTAGCACCATTCTTAGCATCCTCTTCTTCTTTCATTCTTTGATAAATTCTTGTACGAAGAATTTCCATAGCCATAGCTTTATTTTCATGTTGTGAACGAGCAACTTGGCAAGCTACATATTCTCCTGTAGGAATGTAGGTAACACGAACAGCAGAATAAGTAGTATTAACACCTTGTCCACCAGGGCCTGATGAACAGAATGTGTCAATTCTTAAATCCTTTTCCTCAAGTTGGAAATCAATTTCTTCAGCTTCAGGCATTACTAAAACTGTAGCAATTGAAGTTTGGATTCTACCATTAGCTTCAGTTACAGGAATTCTTTGAACTCTGTGTCCACCTGATTCAAACTTTAATTGTGAATAAACTGCATCTCCACTAATCTTAGCTTGAATACTTGAATATCCACCCATAGCACCTGGCATTGCATCCATAATTTGAACCTTCCAACCTTTAGATTCAGCATATTTAGAATACATTCTAAATAAGTCACCAGCGAAAATGTTAGCTTCATCTCCACCTACAGCACCTCTAATTTCAATGATAACGTTCTTATCATCATTAGGATCCTTAGGCATTAATAAAACAACCATTTCTTCATCTATCTCTTCCATACGCTTCTTAGCATTTTGTAATTCTTCTTCAGCCATTAATGCCATTTCAGCGTCATCACTCTTAGACATTTCTTTTAATTCGTCTAAACCCTCTTTTAAGTTTTTGTACTCACGATATAACTCGACTGGCTTTTGTAAAGAGCTTTGCTCCTTAGAAAGGCTAGTTAATTTAGAAATATCGCTTGCTACTTCAGGAGTTGATAATAATTCAGTAATTTCATCAAATCTCTTTTCCATAGCATCAAGTCTATCAAAAACCATAATTATTCGTTTTCCTCCTTACCGATTTCATTAAATTTTTGAATTGCACCATCAAAAATATAATTTAAAGTAGCTAATGAACCACTTCTGTTTTTTGCAACAATTAATTGACATTGTCCAGTAGATTTCTTTGTATAATAATCATCACGATATAAGAATGCAACAATATCGGCATCTTGTTCAATTGAACCTGAATCACGAAGGTCAGACATAATAGGTCTCTTATCTTCACGCGCTTCAACTTGACGAGATAACTGTGACAATGCAATAACTGGAATATCTAATTCACGTGCTAATAATTTTAATCCACGTGAAATTTGTGATACTTCTTCAACCTTTGATTTATTACCACCTGAACCTGTAATAAGTTGAAGATAGTCAATAACAACAAGGTCTAATCCTGATGTAGCTTTAAGTTTTCTACATTTACTTCTGATATCACCAACAGTAACTAATGATGATTCATCAAAATATAAATTTAATTGTGATAAATTTAAAGCTGCTCCTTGGAATGATCTCCACTGTGTTTCTGTCAATTTACCTTTATTGATTTCACCAAGTGGAATTCCTGTTTCAGCAGCAAACATACGTCTTACTAATTGTTCTGCAGGCATTTCTAGTGAAAAGACTGCAACAGTAGCCTTTCCGTTTTTATTTGATCTAGCCGCATTAACTGCTAAATTTAATGCGTATGCAGATTTACCCATTGCAGGACGTGCTGCCAATATTATAAGATTACCATTTTGAAGTCCTAATGTCAACTTATTTAAGTTTTCAAAGCCTACTGAAAGACCTGTAACCTCAGCATCTTGTCTAGACATTTCCTCTTCATTTTTAACTACTTCATCAGAAATAGTCGCAATGGATTTAAATTCAGATGTATTTCTATATTGAGTTAGTTTAAATATTTGACCTTCAACATCTTCAAGATAATCATTTACAGCCAAGTCAGTATTATAACCATCTTGGCTTAATTTTGTCAATGTATCAATAGTCTTTCTTTTTAAGCTAGTTTCTTGTACAAGTCTAATATAAGAATCTAAATTAACAGTTGTATAGTTATAATTTAATACTTGTCTAATATAATCGAATCCACCAACTTCATTAAATTGATTCTTCTCTTGAAGTTTACTAGAAATGATATTGATATCAGCACTAATACCTGATCTAAATAAATCAATGATTGTAGTATATAGAATTCTATTTCTATGATCAAAGAAATCTTCAGGATTTAGCGAATCCATTACTTGAGTCGCTAAATTATCATCAATTAATAATGAATTGATTACACCAATTTCAGCTTCTAGATTAACTGGTACTTGCTTACTAGCTGCTACCTTATTATCTTCCATACGCTAAAACCTACTTCTTTTCTAGTACATGAACATCGAATGTAGCAACAATTTCTTTACCTAAATCAACATTAGCTTTAAATATACCAACGAAATCAATATCAGCAGGAAGAGTAACTTTCTTCTTATCTAAATGAATACCAGTTTGTGCTTCAAATTCTTCAGTAATTTGCTTAGTTGTAATATGACCAAATGTTTTACCATCTTGACCAACTTTAATATATACATTGATAGACTTACCCTCAATTTCGCCTTTTAATTTTTCTAATAATTTAATTCTATTTTGTTCATCAATAGCTTCTTGATTTTGTCTCTTCTTAAGTTCTTTTAAGTTTTCATCAGAAGCTTCAACAGCTAAATTATGAGAAATTAAATAATTACCATAACCATTAGCTACATTGATTGTCTCATCCTTTTTGCCTCTACCTTTAACGTCTTCAAGTAAAATAACTTTCATTTTTTCTGCCTCCAAAATATCTTCATTTTCTCTACTTAATATATCTTTAAGTTCACCGTATACATCTAAAATAGATTTATCTCCAATTTGAGTGGCTGCACTATTTAAGTGTCCTCCACCACCCATTTCTTCCATAATTAATTGAACATTATAAGTATCTATACTTCTAGCAGAAATACCTACTTGTCCATTATCAAACATACCAATTGTAAAAGAAGCTTTAATCTTATCAATTGTAAGAAGTCTGTCTGATATTTTTGCAAGAATTGTTCTATCATGAATAGGTTCTTCTAAATCTAATCTAACAATTGCAAAATCATTTAAGAATACTTCAGCTTTTAATACCGCTTCAGCAATATATTGTTCAGTATTAGCATCTTCTCTTAATAATTTTTTAACATCTACCATATCTGCACCTAATTGCTTTAAAATAGCTGCAGCTTCAAATGTTCTTGTACTTGTTCTAAATGTAAAGCTATTAGTATCAATAACCATACCAGCCAACATAATAGAAGCTTCAAGTGTACTAAATTTAATATCTTTATTATAGAAAGAAAACATTTCGCAAACAAGTTCAACTGCACTTGATGCGTATGATTCAATGTATTCGAATAAATTCTTTTCAAATCCAACTTCACCACTTCTATGGTGATCAATTATGCATACTCTTTGTATATCATTATATAATGATGGATAACACATAATTGTTGGTGATTGAGTATCACAAATAACAAGTAATGTATTAGTTTTAATATCTACATCAGTTAAATCAATAAAATGTTCATATAAAGCTGGTTCTGATACTTTTATTAGTTCAATCATTCTTTCAGAAATTTGATCTAGATTATTCATATCAAGAACGATACTTGCATCCTTATTGCTAGAAAGTGCCATCTTTAAAACACCAAGCATTGAACCAATACAGTCTGCATCAGGTATCACATGACCTGTAATATAAACATTTGTAGAACCTTCAATTGCCTCTTTTAGCGATTGAGCCATAATACGAGCTTGAACTAATGAGTTCTTTTCAACTGCATTTGTTTTTCCTCCGAAATATTGAATTTGTTCATTTTCAATATTAATAACGGCTTGGTCTCCACCTCTACGTTCAGCAAGGTCAACAGCAGATTGAGCTAATTGAGCTAATTCATCTGCATTTGTGTCATAGCATGCAAAACCTATAGACATTGATGTACGTAAATGGTTCTTAACTCCAAGGTCACGAACCTTGTTTAATACATCAAATTTATCTTCAACCATTTTTCTTAATGATTCTTTATCACATACAATAAAAATTCTATCATCATCTACATTTTGAAGATCGGCTTTATAATTTTGCAAATAGTCTGAAATTTCACCTAAGAATTCACCACGTATAGAAGACGCTTCTTGAACAGCATAATCTTTTAATGCTTCATCAAGGTTATCAATTTTAATTATACCTAATGCTGTAATTCTATTATTATATCTAATATTTAAGTTTTCACGTTCAGTTACATTAAACATATAGATAAGATTATTTTCTGGCTCATGTATTACATCATAATAATTTGAATCATATAAATATGTAAACTTAGTTTCACCATTTTTAATATTATTATATAACTCTTGATCTATTTCCATGATATTTTCTTCAATGAAACCAGATTTAAATATAGCTTTAGCATTATCATTACCCCATTTGATTGAAAAAGAATCGTCATAAACAATAATACCAATAGGCAATTCGTTAAAAGCTTCATCTCCAGCTTGATTTACGTGATATGAAATGTTATTCCATACTTCTAATCTATCTTGTAAAATTTTAATTTTTGCAGTGATATTTCTATATGCAAATAAAATATAAAATATTACTGCGCCAATAATTGATAAGGCAGTAAGAATTAAAAATGCATATTTAAAATTTCCATTTTCAAAGTAAAAATATAAATATGCAAATACAACTGTTAAAATTGTTAAAAGAATTGCAGATAAAAGTTTCTTCACTTTAACACCTCATTTGTAATTATTATACCACAAATATTATACTTTTTTAAATATTCAAGATGTTATCAATAATTAAAAGATAAAAAGTGTTAGATTGGTTATAAAAAATAAAAAAACTCAATCATTTCTGATAAAGTCTACACATTTTAAATATTCTTGATAGTGACAAAGTCACATCATGTCTAACGCAATAGCTCGATGTTTAGAGATGACAGAGCAAGCTCGTAAGTCTACTTATCAAAATCTATAACACCAACTTGATAATCATCTTCATATACAATCTTACCTGGATTATCTGAATAAGCTATTTCATATGGAACATTATATTTATCTAATAAATCTAATAGTGGTTTAATATGTTCAAGCATTATACTAGAATTATTTGTTTTAAACCAAGTAGTCGCACCTAAAGGATTATCAATGTTATCTCCATAAAAAGGTGGTTCAGGTAAATTTTCTTTAAACCATTTATCTACTTCTAAATATATATTCTTATCTTCTTCAGAATAACCATCTCGTACTCTTCTCCAAGTTAATACAAATACACCAACGGGCTTCTTAGTTTTATACGCTAATTCTTTTCCTTGAATTCGCATATATTTTTTATTATTAATTGTTTTTGTGGGGGCAAATGTATTTAATTTCTTTCTAATCTCATCAAATGTGCTTTCAATTGATGATACTTTTCCGTTTCTAACATCTTCTTCAGCTTCATCTAACATCTTAAGCAATTCTAATTCTTCTTTATTTTCCATATTTACTCACTCTTTTATAAAAATCTATTTTAAATTCGTCGTTATTACTTATAAAATGAATAATTTTCTCAAATACTACTCAAAGGAAAGCTTAAGTTTTAAACCTAAGCCTTTAGCAATTTTTTTTAGCATTTTTACAGATGGATTTAAAGTACCTCGTTCTATTTTAGATAAATCTGATTGATCTATTCCTGTTTTTTTAGCCAATTCTTCTTGAGACATCTCTTTTTGAAGTCTTTTTTCTTTGATTTGATATCCTATTACAATATTTAAGATGTCTGTGTCATCATATTCATTTGTAACATCTTTTCCCTCAGCATAAACTGTTTCGCTAGATACATCTAAATCATCATTCCATACAATTCCACCCCAACCTAATAAATGTCCTTTTAAGAATAATTTTCTATCCTTTAACTCATTTAATTGTGGAAACTTGTCTGATAATGATAATATATCATATCTTTTTACAGTCCCATCATAAAAGAATAAATCAAATGTTGTGTTTTCTTTTAAAATTAATTTAATTGCTTTTACCATAATTACTGTAGTGGTGGAAGTTTTTTATAAACTTCTTTATCCCACATCTCCTTCCACTCTTAATATAGGGTATATATCCCCTAATGTCAAGATAAGACGAAAATAAAAGACCCTGCCAAAATTGACAAGGTCATTCTATAATTATAAGTTATATTATTAATTACAAAATAATCCAACAAGCTGGACGAACGCCATAGTTTTCTCTAAGGCCGTCGACCATGCCGGTGATATAGCCATCAGAATAGACAAAATACGCACTATTAGAATTATCGCTGCGAGGCGAACGCAACCACCAATAGCCATTGTTTACATAATCACCACTACTTGTAATAACTCCTCTTGCTTTTGCATAGTCTGTTACTTTTGCAGATTTATCTGCATCATTTTCAAATCCATAATTTGCATTTTGTGCTTCTTGTCGACTTAGTAAGAACAATTTATCATATGTTGTTTCACAAACATAAGTATTAGAATCTAGACCTGTTGATGCAACACTATTATCTACTGATGTCGTTGCTATAACTGATTGATCAGCAAATGCTTTGTTTAAGAAATCATTATTTAACCAATTTCTTATCTCTGAGTTTTCATAATTGTTTGAACTACCATCATATCTATGTTGATCTAATATTAAATCAGATACAACAAATACTTTGCCTTCACCAGAATCTAAAAATCTCCATTTAATTGGTTCTACTAGATAATAATCATTATCATACTTTGCATATTGATTATTATTATATTCATAATATCCTCTTGCATTAGTTGAAGATAGTCCATTTAATGCAGTAATTGATGTATTATCAGTCACTTTTGATTGTGGATATTCACCGTTTTGTTCTCTTGTTAAAGTAATATAACTTGCTTTAACTGTAATAGCTTCTGTTATATTTTTAATTGATTGATTCCAACCACTAAATATATATACATTATTTTGATCACAACGCCATGGTAAATCATATGGGTATCTTGCATCAGTATTTACTTCACAATAATAATTATATAATTCAGCATTATCACTATCTAAGAAAGTTACTTTATATCCTGTAAAAGTTCTAGATGAATAATTTGCTGTAATTGTAGTTGAAGCACTTATATTATATAAAGATTTATCCCAGTTACTAAAAGTATATTCAGTGATATTTGTACCATTTACATCTTGAGGTTTAGTTGGAGTATCACCTTTATATTCAACATCATTACCGCTTTCTATTCTTGTTTGATATAACAAGGTTCCATCATAATTTTCAAATCTAACATTTACCATAAATTTTGCAGTAAATATTGTTGGAAATTGAATGTTTTCTAAGGGTTTATCCCAACCGACAAAATCTTCACCATCTTTTATAGGTGTTGGGCCATCATAAACTATATCACTACCTTTTTCATAATAGAATTCATATAATTTTGTCCCATCATAATTATTAAATATACATGGTATATATTGAATACTACTTAAACCTTCGCTACCATTTGTAACTGTGAATGTAGTTGTTGTTCCATCTGTAAAAGTGATAGTATAAGTATCAACAAGACCTTCCGTTTTAGTTTTTTCTATTTTCAATATACCAACGCCATCTTTACCAGCTTCGCCTTTATCTCCTTTTTCACCTTGAGGACCTTGTTCACCAGTTTCACCCTTTATACTAGACAAATCAAATAATGTTGTATAATTCTCTTCTTGATTATATTTCCACATTATTTTATTATCTTCAACTTTTATAACAATGCGATCTTCTCTAATAGATTCCAACCATTCTTCATATGTACCAGTATAGCCACTATTTTGTGCTAGCATGTATATTATATATTGCTCAGTTGTATCTTCTTGTTTTGTTGAAATTGTACTACCAGGTGTTGAACTAGGCGTACTAGTAGGATTATCACTAGTAGGCGTAGGATTATAATTGCTTGTATTATTTGTAACTTCAGAATTACTTCCACAAGCAATTAGAATTGATAAAAAGAAT
>CAMNHY010000019.1 GCA_946540005.1 uncultured Clostridium sp. | reverse complement strand
ATGATGAAAATGATGAGATATATGGATTCATTCAAAATGGTACAAATAAATATTATTATGTAAAGGATTCTTTAAATAATATTTTAGGACTTGTTGACGATAGTGGTGCATTAGTAGTAAAATATCAACTAGATGCATATGGAAATAATATAAGCGTCACAGGTAATATTTATAACCAAATAAGATATAAAGGTTACTACTATGATGAAGAATCAGATATGTATTATTGTCAATCACGTTATTACGTACCTGAACTTTATAGATGGTTAAATATAGACAATGCTAACTTCTTAAAAGAAGATGACATTAATAAATTAAATTTATTTGTATATTGCGCAAATAATCCTGTGGTTAATTTGGATAAAGAAGGCTTTTCTTGGACTTCTTTTTGGAATAATGTTGGTGATGGAATAAAAAGAACATTTGGCTCTTTTGCTGAAGTAACTCAAAGTGTTGTTAGAGATGTACAAGATTTTTTCTTTTGTGGTTATGAAACTGGAGTTAAGATCGTTAAAGAAATCGGAAATTCGGAAAAACCAATATCTTTTTTTGCAACAAATGCGAGTGATTGGTGGAAAATATGGGAATATCAAATAGGAGTAAAAATTAATATTGGAGATTTTAGTTCAAGCTACTCAATTGGATTAGGCGAAACTAATGCATCGGTCTCATGGAAAAATTCTTCATTAGATTTTCAAGTTGGTGTTAATAAAATAGGGATTGGATGGTCTAAAGAAAATGATTCTTCAATTGCTTATGGTCAGGCATATTTACGAACAATTCCAACCGTTTTAGCAGTTGTTCTAGCAGTTGCTGCACCAGAAGCCATTCCAGCTTTAATGCCTTCTTTAGGCGGATTATTATTTATTTAGGAGTTAATTATGATTAAAGTTATAAGAAATAAAAAATATATAAGAAAGTATTCATTTGATATGCTTTGGGCTTCATGCAAACCATTAATTATTCTCAATTTTGCAATTCTACCATTTATGATTTTTTTCCTTTTAGTTGGTATTTTTTCGGATAAAGAAGCATTTAATTATTTCTGTCATATGATTATTTGTTTCATATTGTCACTTGCAATTAATATTAGAATGTACTTTTATTATAAAAAAAGCAATCAAATGTTTTTTAATACTTGTGATGAAGATGGAAATGTTGAAGAAATTATCACACTAGAAAATGATGAGTATGTTATAAATAATACTACGCAAAAAACTATTAACAGAATTAAAAAGAGTGAAATTAAATCAATAATTCAGACAAAAAAAGCTATTATTATAAAAACTATATACAATCAAAAAGTATATATTCCTAAAAATGATGAATTATTAGATTTCTTTGAATTGAAATAATTTTTTATTAAAACAATTTTATAGCAAAGTAATTTAATAGTTTATATGGATGATTATATATGAAGGATGTTTTATTGGTTTTAATACATAATAAAAATTGGTATTTCTACCAATCTTCTTCATAAGTGTGTACAGTTTCTTGATAATATTTTAATTCATCAATTGTAAAATGTTCATCACGCCAATTAGGCTTATCAGGTAAGTTTTTACCATTGATAAGCCTTTTTTACTGCCAAATTTTATAATATCATCAATAGAAGCACCAAAATGCTTTTTATCAATCATTTGTTTACAAGCTTCTAAACTTAATACACCCATAAACTTTTCTAAAAATGTTACATCATATACTTTAAATCTAATGCAAGCATTGCCACATTTATCTTTATAAATATAAAAATCTGTTATAAAAAGTTTATAAATTAGAGCTAATTCTATATATTTTTTTTGCAATAAGTTTTAAGTTAGAGTATAATAGTCGAGTGGTGATAATTATGAAATTTATTACAAAAAACCAAGAAGAAACAATCGCTTTAGGCGAAAAACTAGGTAAGTTATTAAAAGAGAGCGATGTAATATTACTTGATGGTGATTTATCAGCAGGTAAAACAACGTTCACAAAAGGTATTGGTAAAGCATTAGGAGTTAAGAGAGTTATTAATTCCCCTACTTTTACAATCGTTAAGGGATATCAAGGAGACAGTACTAAGTTATATCATATGGACTTATATAGACTAGATGGATTAGGTACTGATTTTGATTTATATGAATATTTTGAAGGAGACGGAGTATGTGTTGTTGAGTGGCCATATCAAGTTTCCGAATTACTTCCAAAAGAGTTTTTAAAAGTTATTTTAAAAAGAACTGGTGAAACAGAACGTGAAATTTCTTTTGAAGCTAAAGGAAGAAGATATGAAGAATTGTTAGGTGAATTAGAATGTACACTTTAATTATTGATAGTGCAACTAAAGTCTTATATCATTGTTTGGTAAAAGATAATCAAGTTATAGCTGAAAAATATACAAAAGGTCAAAATGATCATGCAAAAAATATAGTAGCAATTATTGATCAATTCTTAAAGAATGAAGGTATTACAGTAGATAATTTAGATAAAATTATCTGTGGTATTGGACCTGGTAGTTATACAGGTGTAAGAATGGCTGTAAGTGTTGCGAAAATGATGGGCGCATTTAAACATATTCCAGTATATGAAATATCAACATTGGCCTTAATTTCTTCAGGATATAAAGGTAGAGTTCTTGCAACTATAGATGCAAGAAGAGGAAATTCTTTTAGTGCAATTTATGAGAATGGTAAATTGATTGGTACTGAAGAAATAAGAAATACTTTAAGCTTTATGGAAGAAAAGCATGATTTTGTAGCTACAGAGAGTGAATATATTGTTGACCCTAGTGTAGTTATTAATAATGCCGTATTACATGAAAATCCTCATAGCTTAAAGCCTAATTATTTACAAGAGACTGAAGCTGAGAGAAATCTTAAAAATGAAAATAAGAAGAATGACTAGTCAAGACATAGAAAATGTCATGAAATATGAAGTTATATATTTTGGACAAACATTAGGAGAAAATCATTTTAATATTGAATTAAATAGTGAAGACGCTTATTTTTTAGTATTAGAAGATGAATCAAATAATTTATGTGGCTATATTTCATCAACTGTTGATGAGTATGCAGAAATATTGAATTTCTTTATTGTTGAATCTTATAGAGGTAAAGGATTAGGATATGAACTGCTTAAGGCGGTAATTGATGAAGCTAATAAGAGACATTGTAAATCAATATATCTTGAAGTTAGTGTGTTAAACGAATCAGCAATAGCATTATATAAAAAATGTGGTTTTAAAATAGATAGAATTAGAAAATCATATTATAAAGATATAGATGCTTATGCTATGATAAAGGAGCTATAATATGTTAGTATTAGGAGTAGAATCAAGTTGTGATGAAACTGCTGTTGCCATTGTTAGAGATGGAAAAGAAGTTTTAGCTAATGTTGTATTATCACAAATTGATATTCATACATTATATGGTGGAGTAGTACCTGAAATTGCATCAAGACAACATGTCTATAATGTATCAATGGTATTTGAGGAAGCCTTCAAACAATCAGGATTAAAGCCTGAAGATATAGATTTAGTAGCTGTTACAAAAGGACCTGGTTTAATTGGTTCATTACTTGTTGGTGTTAATGCTGCAAAGACATTTGCATTAATGTATAATAAACCAATCATTGGTGTAAACCATTTAGCAGGTCATATCTATGCTAATTCAATCGAGCATGATATGAAATTCCCAAGCATGGCTTTACTTGTATCAGGTGGTAATACTGAATTAATTTATATGAAAGAGCATTTCTCTTTCAAGATAATTGGAGAAACATTAGATGATGCTGTTGGTGAAGCTTATGATAAGGTCGCACGTGTTGTAGGAATAGGTTATCCTGGTGGACCTAAAGTTGATAAGCTTGCACATCTAGGTAAAGATACATATCATTTACCTCGTGTTACTTTAGGTAATGATAATTATAATTTTAGTTTTAGTGGTTTAAAGAGTGCTGTTATTAATCTACATCATAATGCAGAACAACGTGGTGAAGAAATAAATATAAATGATTTATGTGCTTCATTCCAAGAAGCTGTAACTGATGTATTAGTTGAAAAAGCATTAAAAGCTTGTAAGGAATATAATGTAAATCAATTAATTGTTGCAGGTGGAGTTTCTGCAAATAAAGGACTTAAAGAAAAATTCTTTGCAACAAACAAAAATAAAAATCTTGAAATATGCATACCATCAATTAAATATTGTACAGATAATGCAGTAATGCTTGCATGTGCTGGATATTATAGATGGTTAAAAAATGATACACCAGATGATTTAACATTAAATGCTGATGCATCATTAGAACTTGAAAGTGTAGAAAAAAATTAATAAAGGGAGAGGAGAGGCATTTTGCCCCTCTTTTTTCATAAAAATAACATATTTCTAACTGAATTAATTGCTATACTTTATTTATTAGGATGTGAGAAAATGAAAATTAAGAAAAAGATTAGCATATATTGTCTACTTGGATTGTCAATTCTATCATTGAGTTCGTGTTTCAAGTCAACAATTACAATTGAAAAAGTTGAACTTGAAGGAAATGTCAAAGATAGTTTAGTGAATGAAAGACCAATCCAAAGTATTGGAAATAATAACATTTTAGCAGTCCCACTTAATTTATATAACGATTATAATTCTGATATGTTAGATAAATTAGATAAAGCTTTATTTGGTACATCAGAAGAAACTGGTTATTATTCTTTATCTAATTATATAAAGGAAAGCTCATATCAAAAGTTAAACTTAGATATTAAAAGAACTGAGCCTTTAAGTGTTGATAGCAATTCTTTTGATAATCAAAATGTAATTGATTCGTTAATTGATTATTTAAATCAAATTGAAGATATTAAAAAATTTGATAATAATAATGATAATTATATAGATTCAGTATTTGTTATATATACATCAGATTTATCAACTACCTATACATTTAAACAAAGATTTGAAAACAACAAAACTATTTATTTAGATAAATCTATAAATGATACACTAAAAGTTGGTAATATTTCTTTTGTTGACTATGCAACAATTGAAAAGAAATATTATTCATATTATGATACAAAAGATTTATTGATAGATTCACATGAATTAATTCATCAATTTGGTCATGTATTAGGACTTGATGATAGTGAAGATTTCGAGCCATCAATTGGAGAAAAAGGTGGAGAATATCATACAACAATGATGAGCGGTATGTCAGGTGATTTTAGCGCATTTGATAAGATGTTACTTAAATGGACAGATGTTTATATTGCAAAAGGAAATCAAACTGCATCAACTACTTTAAAGCCATTTGTAACAGAAGGAAAAGTAGTATTAATTAGTAATCATGAAGTAACAAGCTTATATGATGAATATCTAGTTCTTGAACTTTATTCAAACCAAAAATTAAATAAAGATAATTGTATAAAGCCAAGTAATCCTAAGAAGAATATTTTTTATTCAATAAGAGCTATGCATGTAAATGCTCAATTAAAAACTAATTCTACTGGTAGAGTTATAAAGAATGACACTGAATATAATAAAACAGGTTTTGTTGCGGATAATTCGGTGTATAATTATCAAAGAACACGTTTCATATTATTTAAGGAATATAGTGGAGAAGATGAAATGACTAATTTGAATTTATATAATGGTTATTCATCATTCCTATTAGCATTTTATAGATATAATAGTTCAAAGACTATTACATTTAGTTTAGTTAAAGTAGAAGATGATACCGCTACTTTAAGTATTACATTATAGTAATATTTTTTAAGGGTTTAAAAATAGTAATATTTATAGTATAATTTATATTAAGGTGATAAATATGGAAGAGACATCTAATTTTATTAAAACAATAATGAAAGACGACTTAGAAAGCGGTCGTGTAAAAGAAATAATAACACGTTTCCCACCAGAGCCAAATGCATACTTACACATTGGTCATGCAAGAGCTATTATTACTGATTTTGAAACTGCAAAATCATTTGGTGGTAAGACTAATTTAAGATTTGACGATACAAATCCATCTAAAGAAAAGGCAGAGTTCGTTGATGCAATTTTAAATGATATTGCATGGCTTGGATATACTCCTGCTAAAGTATTATATGGTTCTGATTATTTTGATCTTCAATATGAAAAGGCTATTCTTTTAATTAAGAAAGGTTTAGCCTATGTTGATGATTTATCACAAGAAGAAATCGCTCGTGATAGAGATACAAACCAAGGTGATGGAAAAGAATCTCCTTATAGAAATAGATCAGTAGAAGAAAACTTGCGCTTATTTGAAGAAATGAGACAAGGTAAGTATGCTGATGGTGAAAAGACATTAAGAGCTAAGATTGATATGAAGAGCCCTAATGTTAATATGAGAGACCCTGTTATCTATCGTATTAATCATATGGAACATCACAGACAAGGAAATAAGTGGTGCATATATCCTATGTATGATTTTGCACATCCATTACAAGATGCATTTGAAGGAATCACACACTCATTATGTTCAATTGAATATGATAACCACCGTCCTTTATATGATTGGGTTATTGATAACTGTGATGTAATTACAGAAACAACTCATCCACATCAATATGAATTTGGTAGATTAAATATTGCAAACACTGTATTATCTAAGAGATATTTACGTGCATTAGTAGATAGTAAAAAGGTAACTGGATATGATGATTGTCGTATGCCAACATTAGTTGGTTTACGTAGAAAAGGTGTAACTGCAGATGCAATAAAGAATTTTATTATTTCTACAGGTTTGTCACGTATCAATTCAACTATTGATCCATCTACACTTGATAATTTCATTAGAGATGATTTAAAATTAAAAGCTAGTCGTCCTAGTGCTATATTACGTCCTTTAAAGGTTACAATTACAAATTATCCTGAAGGTGAAATTGAATGGTTAGATGCACCTAATAATATGGAAAATGAAGAATTAGGTAGCCGTAAGGTAGCATTTGGTAAGCACTTATACATTGATCAAAATGATTTCATATTAGAAAAACCTAATAAGAAATGGAAGAGACTTGCAAAAGATGTAGAAGTTAGATTAATGTTTGCATATTTCATTAAATGTAATGACGTTGTATATGATGAAAACGGAAATATCGTTGAATTATTATGTACATATGATAAAACTACAAAATCTGGTTCTGGATTTGATGAAAGAAAACCTAACGGTACAATTAACTATGTAGAAGCTACTACAGCAGTTCCTGCTGAATTTAGATTATTTGAAAACTTACTTGTTCCTGAAACTGAAGAGAACAAGGATATGGATTTCATGGAAAGATTAAATCCAAATTCAATTCAAGTAATTAATGGTTTTGTAGAATCATGGTTAAAAGATACTAAAGTTGGTGAACATTATCAATTCTTAAGAGAAGGATATTATTGTACTGATAAAGATAGTACTGATTCTAAATTAGTATTTAATAGAACTTGTGACTTAAAGTCAGGTTTTTCAAAATAATTAACAAAAATTAATAAAGCAGGCAAGACCTGCTTTTTAAATGGAGGAATATAGTTATGTTAAAAGTTGTAGACTTAGGAATGCAATTTGGTTCAAGAAAGTTATTTGAACATGTTAACTTAAGCTTTGATATGGGAAATTGTTATGGTGTTATTGGTGCTAATGGTGCTGGTAAATCAACATTTTTAAAATTATTATCAGGTGAATATGAATCAACTTCAGGAAATATTATAAGAGACCCTAAAGAAAGAATGTCTATTTTAAGACAAAACCAAAATGAATTCGATAATGAAACTGTTATGCGTACTGTATTAATGGGTAATAAGAGACTTATCGAAATTATGGATGAAAAAGATGCATTATATAATAAGCCTGATTTTAATGAAGAAGACGGTATTAAAGCTGCTGAACTTGAAGGCGAATTTGCTGAAATGAATGGTTGGGATGCAGAATCTGATGCAGCCTCATTATTAAACGGAGTTGGTGTTGATACATCACTTCATTATGAATTAATGGCTAATCTTGATGCTAAATTAAAGATTAAAGTTTTATTAGCTCAAGCATTATTCGGAAATCCTGATATTCTATTATTAGATGAGCCTACAAATAACCTTGACTATAAGACTTGTGAATGGCTTGAAAACTTCTTATTAAATTTCAAGAATACAGTTATTATTGTTTCCCACGATAGACACTTCTTAAACAATGTTTGTACACACATTTGTGATGTTGATTTTGGTAAGATATCTTTATATGTAGGTAATTATGAATTCTGGTATGAATCAAGCCAATTATTACTTCAACAAAAGAAAGACGAAAATAAGAGAGCTGAAGAAAAAGCTAAGGAATTACGTGAATTTATTCAACGTTTCTCAGCTAACAAGTCAAAAGCTAAACAAGCTACATCTCGTAGAAAGTTATTAGAAAAACTAGACTTAACTCAAGTAGAACCATCAAATAGAAAATATCCATTTATTGGATTTAAACAATTCCGTGAAGTAGGTAATGATATTCTTGAAGTAGAAGGATTAACTAAGAAAGGTATATTTGAAAACCTATCATTTACAGTAAATAAAGGTGATAAGATTGCCTTCCTTTCAGAAAATTCATTAGTTGTAACTACATTATTTAATATTCTATCAGGTAAAGATAGTGCTGATAGTGGTACATTCAAATGGGGTATTACTACAAAACAAAGTTATTTGATGCAAGATAATAAGGATTTATTTAGTGATCCTAAGCATAATTTAATTACATGGTTACGTCAATTCTCACCAGAAGATGAAACTGAATCATTCTTACGTTCATGGCTAGGTAGAGTATTATTTAGCGGTGAAGAAGCTAAGAAACAAGTAACAGTTTTATCAGGTGGAGAAAAGATTCGTGCTACATTAGCTAAGATTATGCTTGAACAAGCAAATGTATTATTATTTGAAGATCCAACTAACCACTTAGATCTTGAATCTATTTCTGCATTAAATGATGGAATGACTGCATTCCCAGGAAACATTTTATTCTCATCTCATGACGCTGAAATGTTAAATACAGTTGCAAATAGATTAATTGTTATAGAAAATGGAAAGAAAGTATACGACAGGGAGCAAAATTACGAAGAATATATGGAATCAAAACTTGGTGAATAATCATGATAGATTTATGTGAAAATTTAAATGATGCCCAAAAAGATGCCGTACTTACTACAGAAGGACCAGTCATGGTTATGGCAGGTGCTGGTTCTGGTAAGACTAGAGTTCTTACAAGAAGAATTGCACATCTTATATTAGATAATGGAGTATCTCCTTATAAAATACTTGCGGTAACTTTTACAAATAAAGCGGCTCGTGAAATGAAGGAACGTATTGCATCTTTAATTAATCAAAATACGAATAATATGTGGATATCTACATTCCATTCATTTTGTGCTAAATTTTTAAGATTTGAAATTGAAGCCTTAGAAGGTTATACGAATAAATTCCAAATTATAGATGATGATGATAGTGAAAGAATTATTAGAGAAATAATGAAATCATTAAACATTGATTCTAAACAATATAGACCACAGGTAATGCAATCTTTAATTAGTGCTGAAAAAAATTTAGGTGAACCTAATAAGTTTAAAGATATGCAAATGGATAGAATATATCATACAATCTATGATAATTATCAAAAGAAGTTATTGATGGATAATTTAGTTGATTTTGATGATTTAATTTTACTAACATTAAAGATTTTACGTGAATTTGATAATGTTCGTGAAAAATATCAAGCTAAGTTTGAATATATTCTAGTTGATGAGTTCCAAGATACTAATACTCCTCAATATGAATTAATAAAATTACTTGCAGCTAAAAACCAAAATATTTTTATTGTTGGTGATGAAGACCAATCTATTTATTCATTTAGAGGTGCAAGAGTAGAGAACGTTCAATTATTTAAAAAAGACTTTAATGATGGATTAAAGATTATTCTTCTTGAAGAAAATTATCGTTCATCAAAGCCAATCTTAGATATTGCAAATAACGTAATTGAAAATAACCAAAATAGAATAAAGAAGACTTTATATACTTCTAATAAAAGAGATAATAAACCTGTATATTATAAAGCCTCTACTAGCTATGATGAGGAAATGTTTGTAATAGACCAAATTAAAAAATTAAAGCTTGAAGGTTATGACTACAAGGATTTTGCGATAATATATAGATCTAATTTCTTATCTAGAGGATATGAAGAAGAATTAATAAAATATAAAATTCCATATGAAATGTATGGCGGTATTTCATTCTTCTCAAGAAAAGAAATAAAAGATATTTGTGCATATTTAAGATTAATAGTAAATCAAAATGATGACTTCTCATTCGAACGTATTGTTAATGAACCAAAGAGAAAAATTGGTCCTGCAATGATATCTAAATTAAGAGAAGAAGGAATAAAAAACCATTGTTCATTGTTTGACGCAATCAATAATTTAAGCACTTCAGGAAACGGTTATAATAGTTTAATTGATTTCAAATTTACTATATTAGAATTAAGAGAAGATCTTGATAATAAAGATATGGAATTTATTGATATTATTGACAAAATCATTGAAAAAACTGGATACAAAGCTATGTTAAAAGAAAGTGGAGACGAAGGTGAAGATAGATTAAATAATATCATGGAAATGAAATCTATCTTAAAAGATGCTGAAGAATTCTATGAAGGTAGTAGAGCTGAAAAAGTTGAACAAGTACTTCAAGATATAGCACTTAAGACTGATTTAGATGATAAAGATGAAAATGCAGATAAAGTTAAATTAATGACTTATCATCAAGCAAAAGGTCTAGAGTTTAAAGTTGTATTTATGGTAGCTATGGAAGAAGGAATATTCCCTAATGGTAATGCATATGGAGATAAAGAACGTGAAGAAGAAAGACGTATTTGTTATGTCGGTATTACACGTGCTAAGGAACATCTATTCTTAACAAATGCTAGATCAAGATACATGTTTGGACATAAAGAAGATCACTTTGAGTCTTCATATATTTCTGAAATAGGTCTTGAAAATTTAGATTTAGTTGGTGAAATTAGAAGAACTATTCCTGTTACTCCTATCCAAAATAATGTTCAACAAACACCTGTTAAAAAGGTTGAGACAGTTGAAAATGATTTAAGTGTTGGTGATATAATCAACCATAAATTATTTGGTGATGGTAGAGTCGTTGAAGTTAAAGGAAAAATTGTATCTATCGCGTTCGCACAACCAATAGGTATTAAGAAAATGCTAAAAGACCATCCATCTATTAGAAAAGTTGAATAAAAAATATCCGGTTTAATTAATTTAAACCGGATTATTTTTTTTCTTCATTTAGTTTATTTTCATAAACTGATATACCAAAAGATAAAAAGAATGCTATTATAAATAAAGTAACTAATACAATTTTTAAATCAATATTAGTTTGAGTAATGCTTATTACATTAAAATATGATAATGGATTAATGAAATATAAAAATTTAAATGGAACTAAAATGTCTACTATATGAATGATAAAGAATATTAATAATGTTGTAACAGATATTATCCATGAATGAGCTTGATGATTAAATCCTCCTATTACAATTCCAAGTGAGAAGAACATAATCATTAATAATAGTAGAGCTAAGTCTATTTTTATAATATCTAATACATTATAGGAACAATTTGTTAGTGAAAATAATAGTATAGATAATAAGAAGATAATAAGTGTTAGACTGAATATATAGATGAATGCGCCAAGTATACGATATAAAATAATATTTTTTCTTTTAATTGGCTTTGAATATAAAAAGTCTCTGATATTATTTTTTTTATCAAATGTTGCAACTTCAATTCCTAAATTAATTGAATATATTGCACATATAATAGATAAAATTTTAAATATGAATCCATAATATCCGATTACAGTTGTAAATGTATCTTTATTTATATCAAATATAGCTAAAATTTTTTGATTTGAATTGGCTAATATATTTTTGATATTAGATTCATTAAAAATAACTACATTAAATAATAGGAATAGAATAATTGATATCAATGTTATTGAAATGTATCCAATTAAATTTTTTTTCATCATTCTACTTAATTCAAATTTCAATATCATAATTTATCACCTACTCTAATAGATAATATTTTAATATTATTTTTCTTAAGTTCATCTAATAATAATTTAGAAGGTCCTATATATTCTATTATGTTTGAATTTTTCTTTTTATTGAAGGAAAGAAGTTTTAACTTAAAATTAATTTCTATATCTTTTTCAATTTCAACTTCAAATCTTTTATTTTTTAATGTTTGTAAATCAATTAGTTTATTATCTGAGAAGATATAATAGTGCGTATCATTATAATATAGATATTCTAAACTATTATTTGAAATAATTATGGTTGAACCATCATTTTTTAAATTTAGAATCTCTTCATTTAATATATTAATAGAGTCATTATCTAAACAATTATAAGGATTATCTAATAATAATAATTCTGGTTTATGATATAT
>CAMNHY010000018.1 GCA_946540005.1 uncultured Clostridium sp. | reverse complement strand
TTTTTTAAAACTACATTATCATTTAATGGTCTAATCATTTTTCTATCTCCTTTTCTTGGCACTCTATATATCAATGTGCCAATCTAATTAAATTATAATCCTTTTTAGCACTCTGTCAACATGGTTGCCAATATTTTTTTAAGAAAATTAAATTATTGTTGATTGTATTTTTTATATAAAACTTAAAGCTTTTTAATTCTCAGTTCTCTTCCTATTTTTATATCATATTTATAAAAACTATATTTAATACTAAAAATTACTTCTACTTATCATTTATCAATGATTTGAAACACGTTAATTGAAACATTAAACCCAACTATTTATTTTATTGACAAAAAATGCTATAATTAGACAAAGGATGGTGGAAATTATGAAAAAAATAATAGTTCGAATATTAAGCATATTCGCAGTTGTTATGCTATTGTTCCAATTAGCATCATGTTCTAATTCTTATTCAGCTGATTCATTAAAATCAGGACTTGAGAAAGCAGGATATACTGTTGACAGCAATCCAGTAATTGTTAATTTTGATCCTTCAAAATTAGATGGATATAAGAGTTCTTTATACGGTTATAAAACTGTTGACGGAGAAGAAAACGGAATTCTTATATTAATATTTGATTCAACAGATCATGCTACTAAAGCTGGTTCAACTGATTCAAATGTTGCGACTGAAACAATGATTATGCTTCATGATTGGGGTAGAAAGCATGCACCTGATTCTGATACTTCAGTATATGGTACTGCAAATAATATTGTTTGGGCAGGTAGCAGCGAAGCTAAAAAGGCAGCCGGAATATTCTAATTCTTAAAAAAGGTTGATATAAAAAAATAAACCTCAAAGCTTAACTATAATATATAGTCTAGCTTTGAGGCATTTTTTATTTTGAAGATAATTCATCTATCTTTTTAGTAAGATTTGTATAATCATACCATAAAGATTTTTCAATTTCATAATCTACAGGAACACCATTTTCTATTGTCTTATAAGTGTCATTATCTTTATAGAATACACCATATTCACCAGATGTCTTATATACTAATCCAGAAGCATCAGTAAATGTAGTGATTGGAGATGCACCACCAGCACCTTTCATACCAATAATCTTAACATTGCTACCTTTTACCATTGATGGTAGAGATGAACCACAAGAGAATGATGCATCACTTGTTAACAAATAGAAATTATATTTATCCGCAAATGTATCACCATAATTACCATCACCATCAAAATCAGCTTCATAATGATATTCAACAACCTTTCCTGTTCTTGAATCACCAACACATAATTTAGGGTCTTTAGTCATTATACAAGCCACATAAGGAAGAACAGTCATATCTCCTCCCATATTAGCAGTAATATCAACAACAATATTTTTGATTTTAACATTATTAGATTGATCGTTGTTGTATGCTTCTATTCTAAGCATACAAACAGCCATGTAACCGCATGTATCTCTATTTCTTAATTCCTCCATATCAGAATCAGCTCTATAGCTTTTAAAGTTTGCAGGGAAACCAAAATCAGCACTGAATTTATCAAATGCTAAGTATGCAGTATCTCCTTCTATCTTTATATCATTGTTAAAATTATGACTACTATATCTATCACTATAATAACCATTTAATTTACTTATTATAGATGAAGTATGTTCTGTTTTATATTTTTCATTTAACTCTAAAATTTTTGCATCATTTTGATAATTAAATGCTGAAAGAGCTACTAAACTTGTATGGCCATCATCAATTGATGTATTTAATAATTTAACCATTGCATCTTCATAAACATTAATACTTGTTGATTTTAAATTAGCTTTAAAATTATTATCTGTAAAGAATTTATCAAATGATGTGATATTTTTTGCTTCCTTTACTGAATATACTTTATCGAATGATAAACATAATAGATTATATGTAAAATCAGCTATTTCTTGAGTTCTCTCTTTCTTACCAAATCTAGTATTACCTAAATTTATCACAAGCTTCTTATCATATACATCTTCTGTAGGTTCAACAGGATTAGCTTGATTTGATGTAGATAAATACATTGTTAAATAATCTTTATCTTCAACATATTTAATTCTTGTAACTCTATTTTCAGCATCAACTATTTCTTTGTTAGTAGTAGAATCATAAATTCCACCTTTGCCATTATCAAATAATCCAAAATATGTATTATTTGATTCTAAAGGTTTTCCTTCTGAATCAACACCTTCATATGTATATTTTAAGCCTTCTTTTGCAGTAGTCTTTTTAAATGTACCACCATATTTATAACCATTTTCTATACCACCATATTGGAATGAATCATTACCAGAATAACAAAGAGATACTATTTCAGTACTAGTATATGCTGTTGGATTCTTAAAGAAATCTTTACCGTTAAATACATAGGGAACTAATGGTGAAGGTTGTATTAATACATTAAATAAATCATATGGAACATAAACATTATTATTTTCTCCGTATAGTTTAATATTATAATCATTTAATGAAACCTTGCCTTCATCTTTTCCAACAGTTCCTACTTTAGTTTCCTTAGAACTTCTTATTACACCACCAGTTGTTAAACAATAATCATGTCCTATTTTATTATCTGATTTATCTGCTAAAAGAGATGGATTCTTGAATGAAATTTCATTATTTTTGGCATCAAATTTAACATAAAAATCTTCATTATTTGATTTTACTAATGTAACCGAATTAGCATCAGTTTTAACCTCGACTACAACATCATTCATATCGCTAATTAGTGTTTTAATATCAGAAGCATTTAAATAAGGAACTTCTCCATATTCATTTGATTTATATGTTGTAAGATATGAACAATTTTGGAAATCAATAAATTCTTTAAATATATAGCTTTTATTATTTAATATAGAAATATGTTGACCGGGTTGAAAACTTGTTGTTGATTGTACTGAACCACTAGGTGTTTCTGTACTAGTTTCACCACCACGACTACATCCAGCTATCATAAGTAAAGCTAGCATTGAAAAAGGTATAATTAATCTTTTCTTCATAATTTTTCCTCCTTTTAAAATAGCCGTAAATTGATTTTACGGCTTTATCTTTATTTATAACTATTAAGTTTAGTATCTAATGCTGTATTTAAGCCCTTTGTCCAATTTACTGTACCAGCTGAGATTGCAACATAAACTCTAAGAGCTCCTTCAAATTTAACATCAGCTAAGAAATCTACGACTTGTTCTTTATCAATTGCAGGATGATATAAAACTTGAGTTCCATCAGTTTTTTCAACAACAAAGATAAAATTAATATCAGCTGTTGCAGTACCGCTTATAGATAAATTATTTGTTGCATTATAAGTTAAAACTTTTGTTGTGCCTTCAATTGCTTCATTACCATATGCAAATCTAACACCTAAATTATCATTCATAATATCTACTCTTACTTTACCATTTGCTACAACACCATCTAACATATTAGTTACTGCAGGTTGTGAATCATTTGTAGATACACTTGGTGTACTAGGCACTTGTGGTTCCGTAGTTGTTGTTTTATTTCCACCACATGCTGCTAATAGTAACACAGCACCAGCAAGAGTTCCTAATAACATTTTCTTTAATTTCATATTAAATTCCTCCTATTTAATCTAATCTTTTAATTCATAATAATTATGAATATTTATAAATATTCGTTTTTCCATTTGACACTATTCGTATATTTTCTACATATTATGACACATTTATTATAATGTATTTTTCAAAAAAAATAAACTGTTCATATTGTCTTGATTTAAATAACGCAAAAAATGTTATTTAAATAAGCAATTGCAACACTTTTGTTTAACAATTATTAATTTCATATATTGTAAAAATTTCGATTAGTACTATAATATTGTTAGTAGCCACTAACTTTTTATATGGGAGGATTTTATGCTAAAATTATTTGGATCTATGCTTGCATTGTCAGCATTAACCGGAATAGCATCAACAACAAATATTAACAATTCATTTATCAATTCAAATCAAATCAATATAACAGCTCAAGAGTATCAAAAATTTACAGATATGGGATATTCAAGTATCGAAATTGATGAATTTACAATCGATAAATACAAAAAATTAAAAGATTTAGTTGTGATAGATAGTAAGCAATTTTACACCGAATCTCAATTAAATCCTGAATATAATAACTCTAATTCTAGAATTGAAAGCAAAGTTTTGACTAAAGATCTAAATTTCACAAAAGAAGATGAAAGTTTGGGTGAAACTCCAATTCAATACTCAACTAGTGACTCATCTAAAATTATGAAAACAACTATAAGTAAAGTTTATGATAAAACAATTCAAAAGATTTTAGTAAAACAAGATGTTTACTGGAATATAGTACCTAAAGACCGTTGTTATGATTTAATTGCATTGAATTACACAAATAATTTAAGAGTTGCAGAATCAAACGGAAATCCAGATGTTGAAATGACATTTAGATATGAAGAAGAAAAATACTCTAAAACTGGTTGGAGAACAGGACATACAAATAATAGATATAAAGAAAGAACAAGTTATATTAATCATGTAGAAACATATAATGGAAGTAATCATGATAAATATAACCATGAAATAGGTTCATACATTGCATTTAAATGTCAATTACCAAAAAATAAATCAACAAACGGAAGTTCAAGAAGATATTATATGGTTTATAGAAGTAATTACTCAAAATTTCAAATTTCTATGGAAACTGTCTTACTTGCAAACTTCAATAATTTGACTGGTTGTGAAATTCAAGCAAGATATAGCCATCAATATAAAGAGAAAGATATAAACTGGGGAGATATTTCATTTACAACAACTCCACCATTTATTTCTTACAGCAATTCATTTTTGTTTTGGAAAACAAATAACACTTTTGAAAGTGGATTATTCAACAGTATTTCATTAGATTTTTAGAGAGGATTATTTATGAAAACAAATTATAAAATTCAAATGTTTATTGGCATCATAATAAGTGCAATTATAATTACGCTATGTATAGTACCAGTAACAGGTGAATTTCAAAGTTTTGTCGCAATAGCAATATTACTATTAAGTATTCAAATATTATATTTAACTATAATAATAATTTTAAATACATCTAAAAAAGATAAATAACTTAATTATTCTTTTTCATATGAATATGATAAAAAGTTGAATCATATAGCCTTTGATTTTTATAAGAAAGATCTCTTACATATACAAAAGCTTTTTTTAATGCCTTTTTGACCTTATCATTTTTATTTTATCTTTTAATTTTAACTTCATAAAAAAAGCCATAAGTCTTTCCAATTTTACTTGGTCCAACTTATGGTGTTTGCCTTATTTCTATGGTCTATTTTAATATAGATTTTTTTAAATTATGCTAATTTAATTTTTGCAAATATAAAGATTGCATTAAATGCTACTACTGCAAGGAATAATACAAGTCCAGTTAAGAAATTAAATATACGTAATCTTCTTGTAAATATAGAAATGAATTCTAATAATAGAGATAAGCATACAATACCTACTGCAATATACCAATAATTAATATATTCACTAGCTTTATATTTATCAAATACAGTGAAGAAATTAATCACTTCTTTTACTATTTGATTATCATTTGTATTAAGCTTAGTCATTACAAGAAACTTATCAAATGTGTATGGTACACAAATTACAACCATAGCTGCATTTATAATACAAATAATTATTTTTGATAAAAATCTAAGCATTTTAAACACCTCTTTTTAATAAACTAAACATTTTACATTTATATAATAAAATATTTTTTATTAAAAAACATGTATAAGTTGTGAAAAATTAAATAAAATTTGAAATAGTTAATTCATCTTTTTTAATACTTCTTGTATTAAAAATTTCTTCTACTATTTCATTAAATTCTTCTAATGTTGAAGCTTTAAATAATTTTTTACTTAACTTTTTATCTATATCAAAATAATTTATTAAATATGACCAAAGCTGCTTATGAAAGAATTTAGATGATCCCCACTCATAATCTTTCAAATTTGAATTTGATAAATCATAATAATAATTTTTGAGTCTATTTAACTTAAAATCAATATCATCTTCTTTATTTAACATATCTGGTCTTGATAAAATACCTCTACCTAACATTACTCCTTTAATATAAGGTAATCTATTAGTTATATATTTAATATCTTCTATTGAATTTAATTCGCCATTATAGATAATATCGAATTTAGTATATTTATCTAAATTATCTAATAAATCTAAATGAAGATTACCTTTATACATTTCTTTTCCAGTTCTTGGATGAATAATTAATTCGTATAAAGGATATTTATTTAAAATATTAATGATGTCATAAAACTTAGAAGTATCTTTTAGGCCAAGGCGCATTTTAACAGATATATTTATATTTGTATTATTAAATATATCTGACAAATAATTATCTAATAATTCTAAATCATCTAAAATACCTGCACCCTTATGTTTAGTTGTAACTGTAGAACTAGGGCAGCCAAAATTTAAATTTACTTCATCATATCCTAATTTAATTAATTCATTAATTAACCAAATAGTATTTTTAGCATCCTTAGATATAATTTGAGGTACAACCTTTTTATTTAATTTATTATTTTTAGGATCTATTTCTCTTATTTCTTTTTTCTTAAGACTAAATAATTTAGGATCTAAAAATGGAATAAAATATTTATCCAATGTGGCAAAATATTTATCCATTTTCTGACGGACATATAAATTTGTTACTCCTTCAAGAGGCGCAAGGTAATATTTCATAAACACTCCAATATTATATTGATTTTTTCTTATAATAAACGTCGTTAGCTTTCTTTAATAATATAGTATGAGTTTTATTATCTTTTACAACTTCTTTTGAATTATTTTTTAACATATCACATGCATCTTCTGTTGTATAACTATATTTAACATTCTTGCTTAAAATATAATCATTTTGATGTAATGCAAAACCATAAATATTATCATTTTTAAAATAATCTAATGCATGTAATTTTTCAATTTCTTTAGAATAAATCTTTAGATATGAATAAGAACTATCTACATCATTAAATTCATACATATCATAATATAGTGATACTACTTTATCTCCAACAGTTTTATTAATCTTTTCAATTAATTCTTGAATCTTTTCAGTTTTATCAACGACTAAATAATATAAAATATCTTCTAAAGGCGCTTTATCAATTGTATTAAACGAAATATATTTAGCATTTTTTCTATTACTTACATATGTATTTAGCGCTTTATTATCACTCTTTGTCACATATGAATATAACAAATTATCACGAATAACACTAACAACAGGATTAACATTTAATTCATCAAATAATTTATTTAATTTATTTGATACATCATTTGAAATATTTTCAACATATAAATATTTCTCACTATTATAATCATATAATGCAGCTCCAGACATACAAATAACTGGCAGATTAATAATAGTTGTACCTTTAATATTCTCAAGTGTACCTGGTGTTCTAGTAGTAAATAATGTAACATTAGCACCATCTTTAACTAATTTATTAATCATATATTGATTTAATCCTGCAAATGTAGAATTCTCATTTGTAAATACACCATCAATACCAAATACTAATAAATTTTCTTTATTTTTGTGTTTAGGTAATGAAACCATATTAACAGCTAACGCAACTAATATACCAATAATTGTAGATAAAATACGATTAGGTCCATAAATTATTGGATTAGTTCCTAAGCTTGTCATAACTGCAGTTAGAGTTAGTACTGAAATAAATGAGCATTCAGGCTTTTTAATTTGGTTACAAAACCAAATTACAAATACTACCGCAAACATAGTTATAAATACAGGACCAATAAATGATAATACAAATTCTGTATTAACATCCTCAACACCAAATTTTTTACCAGCTAACCAACCTGTTTGAAATAATCCTGAATGATCTGTTGTAGGATTTCCTGTCGCAGATATATGTTGGAATGGCCAATCTTTACCAAATGCTTGATAGATTGCGATAATAAGCATTCCAAATAATCCACCTATAATTGAAGCTGTAAGTCTTAATTTACCTTGAGCAAATGATTTTTCTTTATTTGTAGATATAGAATATGCAGTTGCAAGACATGCAAAGAATGGTGTGTATAACTGGGTTGATATCTTAAAACTTCTAATCCATGAATGATTAATGAAATAGCTTATTAGAAGAATAACAAAATAAATAATAAGACAAATCAACACCGCTAGGGCTGTTTTAATATTTCTTAGACCAATTTTAGCCATATAAAAACCTCACAAAATAATACTTCGCTATTATATCACTAATATAAATATATTCTCAATATATCTTACAAAAAAATCTAATTTTTTTCTTTATATTCATACTTATAGTATTCATATGTTGAATAGTGAGTTGCTGCATATTTCATATTTTGATATGCAATATTACGTAAAAAAATAGAATTTTCTTTAACATTAAATTCTTTTTTAGGATAATATGGTCCATTAATTATAGAAATAATTCTAGGCCTTTTTCCAAACTTTTTCTTTTGATAACAATTAGTTAGTGTAAATATAGGCTTATTAAATTTAGCAGGATATTTAAAAGCGTTAGAATTAAATGGTCTAATATCAGTATAATATGGCCAAATATGAGCTTCAGGATAAATAGTTATTGAACTATTTTTTGATCTCTTTTTAATACAATTAAAGTATTGTTTCATATCAGACATATTATTAGATAAAGGAATTGCGCCAAGAGTTCTTAATAAATAAATTATTGAAGTTAATGATGCGGTTTCTCTACCTACGACAATATAATTTTTTCTCTTAAATTCTAAGATATTTGGAGTAAATGCGTCTCCTGCAAAAGCTGTATGATTTGAATAAATAAAATATCCACCTTTAACTTTCTTTAATAATTTCTTATTAACAAATTTTTGATGAAACTTTATCTTATTATAAAGTAATGCGATTGGACGTACAAAAATTCTATATAATATAAAATCTATTAAATGATTTATTAAATTTTCTGAGTAATATTTATAATGTTTTGGCAATGGATTTTGTTCAATTGCTGAGCCAAAATCATCATTCAATAAATCACTATAATATATTGTATCTTTATATTTATGCATAAAACCACCATCACTATTTTAGCATAAAAATAGGCAAGATTTAAGTCTTGCCTATCTATATCCAAATATTGTTTTTTTCGCATCTTCTCTTTCAATAGATTCTATTGTATATCCACTATTTTCTAATGCATTTTTTAAAGAATCATCTGATATTTCTAAATTAGTAAAAATTAAAGTTTCATTCTTTATATGATTACTTTTAATTTTTTTAATATTTAATTTAGTTCTAAATAAATTGTTAACATGTGCTTCACACATACCACATTTCATTCCGTTTATTTTAAGTATAATTTTATTCATATTTAACCTAATGTAACATCTAAAATCATCATAAGAACAAATCCAATAGATACACCTATTGTAGCTAAGCTTGATTTATTTCCTTCATTTGCTTGAGGAATTAATTCATCTGCAACAACATAAATCATAGCACCTGCTGCAAATGATAGAGCGTATGGTAAAATAATTGATATTTGTGATGTGATTAATAAAGCTATTAATGCAGCTAATGGTTCAACAATACCAGATAATACACCATACCAGAAAGCCTTTAATTTAGTAACTCCTGTTTCTTTTAAAGGCATAGATACAATTGCACCTTCAGGGAAATTTTGAATAGCTATACCAATAGCTAAAATTAATGCTGCTTGTTCAGTTGTACCTTGTCCATTAATTGCACTTGCGATAACAAGTCCAACTGCAAGTCCTTCAGGAATATTATGAATAGTTATTGCTAATAACATTTTTAATGTTGAACTAATTTTCTTATCATTAAGTCCCTCTTCTTTTTTATTAACATGCATATGAGGAACAAGTATATCTAATAAGAATAAAAATATAATTCCAATAATAAATCCTAAGGCTGGTACAAACCACTTTCTAAAATCACCATTTTCATATGAATTCATTGCAGGAAGCAATAAACTCCATACAGATGCAGCAATCATTACTCCAGATGCGAATCCTAATAATAATTTTAATAATTTTTCTTTAACCTGTTTCCTTAATAAGAAAACCATTGCACTTCCTAAACTTGTACCAATGAATGGTACAAGCAATGCAATTATAAGCTTAGTTGATAAATTGATACTAAGCATAATTCTCACTTCCTAATCTATAACGATTTAGGCTTTGATTGCGTTTATAAATGTTTGATATTCGGATTCATCAATTTCAGATTCATCTCCATTAGAAATTAGTCCAGTACTTCCAAGATTTTTACCCATCTCTTTAATCTCTAATTCCCAGTTTCTCATCCATTCACCGCCACCCCAGCCGTATGAACCAAATAAGAATAATCTTTGATTTGAAATTACCTTCATTAAGTCATCAAAGAATGGTCTAAATTCATCTTCTTCTAATTCTTCTGCACCCATTGCAGGACATCCTAAAATAATAGTGTCATAGTTTTTAGCTTCATCACTTGTAATTTCACTTACATGTAAAGCCTTAATATTTAAATCATCAGCAATTCTTTTAGCCATACTTTCAGTATTACCAGTTGCAGACCAATAAATAACAATAGCGTTCATAAATATATACCTCCTATTTCATAAACACATTAATGTTGTAGCCATTATCGATATAATGTAAAACTCTAGTTCTACATTTTTCATATTTATCGAATAATTTTATTTTACTTTCTATATTAGAGTATATTTTCCAAGGACCAGAATATAAACATTCTTTATTATTAATAAAACCTAATACATCTGATAATTCGTATCCAAGAAATATACCTATTTCATGAGGAAATGAAGTGGAAGTATTTAGTCGATATCTTAAATAATCTAATAAGCAATCAATATTATCTGTAAAAGGATATCCAATACTATTTAAGAAGGATAATTTTTCATGATCTCTTAAACAAGATTCAAGAATTGATCTGCGATACACAAGAATTAATACTCGATCATTTTTTATTTGAAGGATTTTAATATAAATAGTTGGATTATAATTCTTATTAACTTCATCTATTTCTTCGAATAAATTAAAAATTTTACTTAATGAACAACATATTAAATTAGAAGCTTTTATTCCACAAATGGCAGGCGCAGAATGAAAAGCTAATATACGACTAAATATTTCACTCATACTTTATTCCTTTAGTTAGTTAAAACTAACTTAATTATATTATAATCATTTTTAACATTTATTCAAGAAATATGATTAGAAAATATTTAGTACAAAAAAAGGCTACATTGTAGCCTAAAAAATTACTTTCTTTTATTATTTAATAATTGAATTACAGCAAAGCTTCCTGCTGTACATGCACCAAGAGATGAGAATACAATTGCAAGAATTGCACCAATTGCTAATTGGTAACTTTCTAAATTATAAGTAGTTTTAGAAGAAAATAATGTTGTAGATAATTCTATTGTTGCCATTTGTCTTACTAAAACTAAAAGAATAATACCACATACAAAACAAGCAAATGCAATACAACCCATGATAAACTTTGATTCTTTAGTCTTTAGTGCAATAGTTAAAATAAATAAAACTGCTGCAACTAATGGTAATGAATATGCAAGTAAAATTGGGAAAGAGAATAAAATTTTTGCTTCTCCTTTTTGACCAAACCATTGGATATTTCCAAGTACTTTACCAAATGCAAGTTCAAATCCTTTATATGTTGTAGGGTTATCTCCTCCTGTAGTTACAGCTTGTAAAAACATCATTGCGAACGCAAGAATGCCAAAAACAGCTGCACAATATCCTAAAATTTTTGTTAATTTCTTTTGACTCATAGTTAGCCTCCTTATAATAATTATATTATAAAATCATTATTTAATAAATAAATCTTCCTTTAAATTATCAATAAACATTCTAACCAATTTTTGTTTATTCTCCCATGCCTTATATGCCAATTCATGCTTCATAGGATTTCTATTTAATATTTTAGCTGAATAATCTTCTAATTTAAATAAAGCTTCTTCATAGCTTTGTGGGAAGGTTTGACCTAATGTCAATAAATCCCAAACAATAGACATACTACCTTCTTCGTCTAACATATCAGCTTCCATTAAAATTAATAATTCTTCATTAATTTTTTTATCAATTAATGATTTATCTTGATGAATATAAATCATATTATATACTTTATTGATCAGATTTATATCATAATTATTATTAAGCGCATATTCTTTAAAAATCATAGCGCCTTCTATTCCATGACTATTTTTAAAGTGTTCGCTTCCATATCCTACATCATGAAATATTGCAGCAAGATATATAGCTTCAATATCCAATGATTTTTTCTTTTCTATAGATAATGATTCTATTATTTTCTCACACCAATTTTTAACTCTTATAACGTGTTCACTTCTATGTCTAAAAGTTTCCTGACTTCTTCTAGATATATCTCCATTATGAGCTAATAAATATTTTTTTACATAATCTATTTCTTTTTCAAACATAAATAACTCCTGTTGTTAACTATATTATAATTATTTTTAATTTTTTTCTCAAATAAATGTTGCGACAATTATTCTTCAAATTCAAATCTAATAGCTGGATACTCTCTATCATTTATGATTATATTTAGCATTTCAATCTTATTTTCTTTAATTCTTTCGCTTCTAATATATATTATTTTAGCTGTTAAATTTTCACCATTTAATTGGTTTAATAAATATGTAATAATTTACCTAACAATTGAAATATTGACATCATTTATAATGTCTTATATTATAACCAAATATTCAAATATAAAAACGAAACTCATAAGGATGTAAAAAACTTACACTTATGAGTTTTTCTTTTGTTCAAAAACCATAAAAAAAAGCTCTAGGAAAAATCCTAGAGCTTAATATTATTCATCAATTTCTACTGCGTCTTCTTCTTCGAATGAATCATCTTCATCATCAGCTTCTTCTAAATCATTATCTAATTCTTCAGCTAATTCATCGATTAATTCGTTTTCGTCAGAATCTGCATTTTCTTCAAGTTCAACTTTCTCTCTGTCTACTTCAGAAGGAATTTCTTCTTCATCCATTTCTGCATCCATATATTTTGGAGCTGGACCAGCGAATTCTTCTTCTTCAAGGATACCTGTACCTGCTGGAATTAATCCACCAATGATAACATTTTCCTTTAGACCTAATAAGTAGTCTTTCTTACCACGAATTACTGCATCTGTTAATGCACGAGTTGTTTCTTGGAATGATGATGCTGATAAGAATGAATCAGAACCTAGAGCTGCCTTTGTAATACCAAGTAATACTGGCTTAGCAACTGGTAATTCATCACGAACACCTTCATTTTGAGCCTTTCTAAACATTTCGTTTACAGTGTCTCTATATTCACGTACTGAATATTGTAAACCTGGAAGTAATTTTGAATCACCTTCAGATACAATTAATACCTTACGTAACATTTGACGAACAATGATTTCAATGTGCTTGTCAGCAATTGATACACCTTGTGCTTTATATGGCTTTTGAACTTCATCAACGATGTAACGCTCAACAGCTTCCTTATCAAGAATACGTATTAATTCCTTTGGAGCAATACGACCCTTCATAAGTCTATCACCACGTGTAACTTTGCTACCAACAGAAACTAATAACTCAGCTGTGTTATCAACCTTGTATAAAGCAGTTTCATTTGTAGCATCATTAACAATAGTAATTTCTCTACCAGCACGTGTATTCTTAATATCTGTTACAACACCATCAATTTCAGTTAAAGTAGCTTTACCTTTTGGTCTACGAGCTTCGAAAAGTTCTTGTACACGAGGTAAACCTTGTGTAATGTCTCCACCTGAGGCAACACCACCATTGTGGAATGTACGCATTGTTAACTGAGTACCTGGCTCACCAATTGATTGAGCAGCTACTACACCGACAGCTTCACCAACTTCAACTGGTTTGTTAGAAGCTAAGTCTAAACCATAACACTTAGCACAAACACCAGTAGGTGCCTTACATGTTAAGTTAGAACGGATATAAACTGTCTTTGCACCTGATGCATCGATTGCTTTACCAATTGCACCAGTAACTAATTGATTACGAGAACAAATTAAAGTACCATCTTCAGCATATAAATCGTTAGCTAGATATCTACCAACACAACGATCACCTAAAGACATAATAACCTTATCGTCATCATCCTTTAATTCATGTAATGGGAATCCTTCTGTTGTACCACAATCATCTAATGTAACGATAACATCTTGTGCTACGTCTACTAAACGACGAGTTAGGTAACCAGATTCAGCTGTCTTTAAGGCAGTATCTGTAGATCCCTTTCTTGAACCGTGTGATGAAATGAAGAATTCAGATACTGTTAAACCTTCATAGAAGTTTGAAGTAACTGGAACTTCGATTGGACGTCCGTTAGTATCGGCCATCAAACCTCTCATACCGGCGATTTGAGCGAAGTTAGATGAACTACCACGAGAACCTGAATCAGCCATCATGTAAATAGCGTTATCTTTTCTTTGCATCATTTCAGCCCATAGACCGTTTTCTACATCATCACGAGTCTTTTGCCAAACATCGCAGACTCTCTTATATCTTTCTTGTTCAGTCATTAAACCGAAGTTGAATAGACCAGCAATTTCATCAACTTTTGATTGAGCATCAGCGATTGCAGCTGTCTTTGCAGAGTAATTGTCAATGTCAGCAACTGAAATTGTAATACCAGCAATTGTAGAATATTTGAAACCAAGATCCTTTAATCTGTCAAGCATTCTTGAAGTCTCTGTTAATTGGCTTCTCTTGAATACTTCAGCAATGATCTTAGCTAAGAATTTCTTCTTGAATGCTGTAGCTTCTGGTAAAGCTAAGAAATCAGAAATCTTATCTTTCTTTGGATCAAAGAAATATTTAGAATCTGTTGCTCTATCTAATTTGTCATCACCACTATTTACGTAAGGGAATTCCTCATCAAGAATAGTGTTGAAAATCATCTTACCAACTGTAGTAAATAAATATTTACCATTGATATCAGTACCTTTGAATCTGTCAGCAGTTAAAGTTTTGTAACCTAAATTCTTTGGATCTACAAAGATACGAGTATGTAATGTTAATGCACCATTCTTATATGCTAGATAAGCTTCTGAGAATGATGAATAGAACTTACCTTCATTATGTTCAGCAACTCTATATAAATCATAACCATCAGTTTCATTACCAACTGCTGCTAATTCAACTTGGTCAAATCTTTGGTTAGCTAAAACATCATCAAAATCATAAGTATTAATATCATCAACAAGATTAGCATTCTTTGGTAATACAGCAACATGTCCTTGATGGAAATTACGTTCAAGAGATAAGTAGTAGTTACCTAAAATCATGTCTTGTGATGGTGTTGATACTGGAGCACCATCCTTAGGGTTAAGGATATTGTTAGAAGCTAACATTAATAATCTTGCTTCAGCTTGTGCTTCTAATGATAGAGGTACGTGTACAGCCATTTGGTCACCGTCGAAGTCAGCATTGAATGCAGGACATACAAGTGGGTGAAGACGAATAGCTTTACCTTCAATTAGAATTGGTTCGAATGCTTGAATACCAAGTCTGTGAAGTGTAGGAGCACGGTTTAATAATACTGGATGCTCACGAATAACATTTTCAAGAATTGGCCAAACTGCAGAATCATGGCTTTCGCACTTCTTCTTAGCAGCACCAATTGAAATGTTAGTTTGCTTAATTAAGTCTCTGATAACAAATGGCTTAAATAATGTTAAGGCCATTTCCTTTGGAAGACCGCATTGGAACATCTTTAAATCTGGACCAACAACGATAACTGAAC
>CAMNHY010000017.1 GCA_946540005.1 uncultured Clostridium sp. | reverse complement strand
TAAATATAATTTAAATATTTCTATTATTGAAGAAGAAAAAACTAAAGAAAAAACATTAGATGTTCATATATTTAATAATCAAAATGATGAATTAATCTATGTATTTGATAAAATAAAAAAATTAATTGAATCAGGAGTATCATTAAATGATATAAAGATTGCAAATGTAACTGATGATTATCAATTTAGTTTAAATAGAATTATGAATTCTTTAGGTATTCCATTTAATTCTAACGGAGCAGTAAATGCATTATCAAAACCAGTATTTAAAACATTTTTAGCAAATTTATCTACAATGTCATTTGATGAAAATATAAATGATTTAGCTTCTAAACAATATAATAATGCTGATATTAATTTATTAATTAACACAATAAATAAATATAGAGCATTTAAATATGAACCAATAAAATTGAAGAGCTTATTTGAAGACGAAATTAAAGCGTTTAGATATGAGGCAGAACGTTTTGATAACGCAATCGATTTCATTAGTGTTAGTGAAATTGGTTCAAATATGGATAAATACGTATTTTTAATTAATTTTGATTCAAGTATTCCTACTATTAAAAAAGATGATGATTATCTTACTGATAAAGAAAAGAAATCATTAAAACTATTAACTAGCTTAGAATTAAATGAAATTTCTAAACAAAACACAAAAGAAATATTATATAAATCACTAAACTTAACAATAACTTATTCCATACACCATTCATTTACTAAAATGATTGAATCTCCTCTTATCTTAGATTTAAAAATGAATGTAATAAAAGAAAATAGAATATTTGGTGTTGATAAAGAAAGTGATGATTTGTATCTTGCAGAAAGCTTAGATAATTATGTTAGATTTAATGTTGATAATGATGATTTAAAAAAATATTATTATAAAAATCTAAACTATAATTCATATGATAATTCATATGAAAAAATTGATAAAGAATCATTTGAAAAATTAAGTGGAAGTCACATTAATTTATCATATTCTCAAATGGAAAAATATTATAAATGTCCATTTCAATATTATTGCAGTAAAATTTTAAAGGTTGATGAATTTGAAGAGACATTAGCTACTAGACTAGGAACATATGCACATGGAATTTTAGAAAAATTTGAAAATTATAAGAACGAACTTGAAAATTATTCTGAAGAAAATGATTCATTTGACTTTGATAAAGCTAGTAAAGAAATGATTAGCAAAATATATAAGGATAAAGAATTTCCATTAGAAGATCAGTTTTATTTTGAAAAATCAAATGATTATATTAAAGAACTTATTAATTATAACAAAATTCATGAATTAAATAGTGATTTAAAAGAAGTTAAAACTGAAGAAAAATTAGATGTAGTTCTTCATAATGGACGTGTTACATTTGAAGGTTTTGTTGATAAAGAATTAATTAATAGAGTTAATGGTGTAGAATATATAGCAGTTATTGATTATAAGTCTTATGCGAAGAGTAATTCTTTAAGTAACATTGAAGATGGATTTAATCTTCAATTACCAATCTATCTTTATTTAATTTCACAAAAACATAGTAATCCTCATTTCATGGGCATCTATCTTCAACCATTTGATTTTAAACCCGGTAAATATGATGAAGAAAAAAATGATTATAGACTAAACGGTTTTACATCAAGTGATGAATCTGATATGAACTCAATCTATCACTTCTATGATTCTGATAGTAAATATCTTGGTATTAGGTTTGGTAATAAAGGAATCAATAAACAAGATATATATAAGCTTTTAAATCAGGATGAATTTAAGATGTTAATTGATGTGGCTAAGAAAAAAATAGAAGATATGATTATATCAATTGATGAAAGAAATTTTGAAATTAAACCAAAGACAATAGAGGCCACTAGTAAGCAAAGTTTTAAAGATTCTGAAGAATATGATGATGAATTAGAAGAAACTGATGATAATTTATCAGCAGCTGAAGAAAAAAGAAAAGAAATATCAAAAGAAAATGGTGTCATAACTTCTAAATATTTAGTACTTCCTTGTGCGCAATGTCATATGAGAGATATATGTTATAAGACTAAAAAAGATATCTATATCTATGAGTCTAAGCCTTATATTAATGATGCGACAATAGAAAAAGAAAAAGCTGAGGAGGAAGAAGCCAAAGCTAAAGAAGAAAGAAAAAGACAAAAAGAAATTCTAAAGGAAGCAAAAGAAATGAAGAAAGGAGGAATGTAGTATGGCATTTAACCCAAGTCCTAGCCAAGCGCTAGCTTTAAAGATTGATTATCATAAAAATATGTTAGTATCAGCTGGTGCAGGTTCAGGTAAGACTGCAGTTTTAAGTGAACGTATTAAAGATATAATTTTAACAGGAGTAAACCCAACAAATTTACTTGTGTTAACATTTACTAAAGATGCTGCAGCTGAAATGAAAGATAGAGTTAAACAAAAGCTTATTGATGTAGGCCTTGAAAATATGTTACCAAGTTTGGAACAAGCATATTTCACTACATTTGACTCTTATTCACTTAGTATATGCAAAAAATATTCATATATTTTTGGCATAGGTCAAGATATAGGAATTGCTGATGATGCAGCAATATATGGTACTAAGGTTAAAATTATTAATGAAATATTTAATGAATATTTAGCTAATGATAATCAAGTCTTTAAATCATATTTAAAATATTATACTAATAAATCATTAGATTCTTCTGTTACTACACTTCTTGATTATATTAGCGCTTTAGATTTATTACCTGATACAATTGATTATTTAAATAATTTAGAAGCTAATGTATTAAATGATCAATATATTGAACGTATAAAGGAATCATATAATAAATACTTATTAGAATTAGCTAATAAATTATTAATCAAGCTATCAAAATTATTAGATATAATTAGTCAACCTGATAATAGAGAATATATTGAAAAAACTCTTTTAGAATTAGAAAATGAAAAAGACTTAGATAAGTTTATAGAAATATTTGGAAGTTTTAATTTACCAGGTAGAAATAGTGGAGCTTATGCATTAGATAGTGTTCAAAAGAAAACAGTTGAATCAGTTAAAGATGCAATCAAATCCTATTCTAAAGATAAAGTTAAAATGAGAGAATTTATTGATACTGATTTACCTGAAAATTATCAATATATAAAATTATTTAGAGATATAATTTTAGAATATTATAAGAGATTAAATGAATTTAAGAGACAAATGAATATCTATGAATATGTAGATATTTCTAAGATGGTAATAAAGCTTGTTAGAACTAATCCGACTATAAAAGAAGAATTAAAAAATCAATATCATGAAATATTGATTGATGAATATCAAGATACATCAGATTTACAAGAGGCGTTTATTAGTGAGATTGCAAATAACAACTTATTTATGGTTGGTGATATTAAACAATCAATTTATCGTTTCCGTCATGCTAATCCAATGATATTTAAAGAAAAATATGAAAAATATGATAAGCTATATGCAGAAACTGATTGCATAGATTGGCAAGAGAGAAATAATAAGATTGACTATAATTCATCACTCGGACTTCGTATTGATATGAAGGAAAATTTCAGATCAAGAAGCGAAGTACTTGAAGATATAAGAACTATATTTAATCCACTTATGACATCGGATTTTGGCGATGCTGAATTTGAAGCTAATCACCAAATGACTTATGGTAATAAATCATATGATAAAAATATCGAAAACAATAGAGATTATCATATGAAATTATTAAGATATGATCCTTATGATCCTCTAGCTGAAGAATATAAAAAGGATGAATTAGAAGCCTTTATTGTAGCTGATGATATTTTAAAAAGATTAAAAAGCCATCAAATGGTTATGAATAAAGACGGAAAATCTATGCGCGAGCTTAAGCCAAACGATATCTGTATTATTTGTGATAGAGGTATTTATTTTGAAACTATTGAAGCTATATTACAAAAAAATGGTATTCCTGTATCAATTAATAAGAATGAAGATATCAATTCATGTGATAATGTAGCTGTTATTATATCTTTAATTAAATTAGTTAGTTTATCTTATTCTAAGAATAAAGAAGAACTTAAAAATGAAGCTGCATATTGGCATGCTGTTGCATCTATATATAGATCATTTTTATTTAAAGATAGATATACCGATACAGATATATTTAATATTGTTAAGGGTAGAGTAATAGATAATGAAGTCAGTCAAAAAGGATTTGAAGTAGCTAGTTTAATTGATAGATTTTCAAATGCGCAAGTATATAATCAAATGATTGAAACATTTAATTATTTCAATCAATTAACTCATACTCAAGATATTAATAAGAGAATGCATGAGGTTGAATATATATTTAATAATATTGTATCTTTATCAAAGATGGGAAATCATTTTACAGATATTTCAACTTATCTATCAGATGCGCTAGATTCTGATTTAAAATTATCATATGCACTAGACCATTCAGATGATCCTGGTGTTAAGATTATGAATATTCATAAGTCTAAAGGATTAGAATTTGCAATATGTTATTTTTTAGATTATGATCATAAACCAAATGAAACTGATTATAAGAAAAAATATGGATTTAATAAGGATTTAGGTCTTTATCTAACTTCATTTGTAAATAAAGATGAAATGTTTGAAAAAGAAGCTGGTCAAAGAGATACTGTACAGGCAGAATTATCAAATTATTATGGAAAAAAAGAAAATAATAGTGAACGTGTAAGACTTTTCTATGTAGCACTTACTCGTGCTAGAGAAGAAATAGTTATAGTTTATCCTAAAGATAGGATTGACCCTAGCAATCTAGTTCATAATGAATTAAAGACATTTAATAATTATTTAACTTATATTTCTACGAAAACATATTTAAATATTAGAGATGTTGATTTTAATAAAATTAAATTAACACATAATTATCATAATAATGATATTAATATTAATTTAAAGAGTAATGAAGAGTATCAATACAATAAATTAAGTATTAATTATAATGTTGAAGAAAAGAGTAAAATATCTAAAGCTGTTACAAAAATTATGGATAATAAAGAATTAGATAATCTAGAGCTTGGTACAAATGTACATGAGGTTATGGAGTCTATTGATTTTAAAAATCCTGATTTATCTAATTTAAATATTGATGATAATACTAAAAAATTAGTTAAAATGGCTTTGGATAATCCTTTATTTAAGAATGCTTCAAAAGCTAAAGCTTATAAAGAATTAGAATTTAAATTTAATTATAATAATAAATCATATAATGGTATTATTGATTTATTATTAGTATATAGCGACAGAGTAGAAATTATTGATTATAAGTTATCTAATATAGATAGCGAAGAATATGTTAGACAATTATCTATTTATAAGAAATTTGTAGAATCAAAAACTAATCTACCTATATCTTGCTTCCTATATTCTTTAGCTAAAGGTGTTTCAAAAAAAGTAGAATGTATTGAAAATTTTTAGTATAATAAATTAGAGGTAATTAATATGAATTATTATATTGTTGGAAAAATTTTAAATACACATGGCTTAAAAGGTGAATTAAGAGTTTCAGAACAAAGTGATTTTGATAGATTTTATGAAGGCTCTAAATTATATATAAATTATAAAGATGAATATATTCCTGTAGTGGTTGAATCTGCTAAAGATGATTTTAAAGGATGTATATTCGTAACTTTTAAAAACTTAAATGATATTAATTTAGTTGAAAAATACAAAGGTTCATTAATATATATTGCTGAAGAAGATCAAGAAGAATTACCTGAAGATCTTAATTATTTACACGATATCATTGGAAAAGATGTATATAACCAAAATAATGAATTTAAGGGTGTATGCAAGGAAATGCTTGAGGCGCAAGCAGGATATGTTATGGTCGTTGTAAAAGATAAAAAGAGATCATTAGTTCCATTTATTAGAGGAGTATTTATCACAAAAGTTGATGAAGTTATTCATATCAATGAAATTGAAGGATTATTCTAATGAAGATTAAAATTGTTACATTATTTCCTGAAATGTTTCAAGGCTTTATCAATGAATCTATTGTTAAAAGAGCGATTGATAAAGGTAATGTTGAAATTGAATGTGTAGATTTTAGAAAATATTCTCATGATAAGCACCATCATGTAGATGATACTCCTTATGGTGGTGGAGCTGGTATGGTTTTAAGATGTGATATTATTGATGAATGTCTAAATGATATAAAGACAGATAAATCACATATTATTTTAATGACACCTCAAGGTAAAACATATAGACAAGAAGATGCTAATAGACTTTCTAAAGAAGAAGAATTAATATTAGTTTGTGGTCATTATGAAGGCTTTGATGAAAGAATTAGAGACTATGTTGATGAAGAAATATCAGTTGGAGATTTTGTGCTTACAGGTGGAGAAATTCCTGCAATGGCTATATCTGATTCTGTAATTAGACTTTTAGATGGGGCAATTAAAAAAGAATCTTTTGAAGAAGATTCTTTCTATAGTGGTTTACTTGAATATCCTCAATATACACGCCCTATTTCATATAAAGATTGTAGTGTGCCTTTTGTGTTACAAAATGGAGATCATGAGAAAATAAGAAAATGGCGTATTAAAGAAGCTTTAAGAAAAACTTATTTAAGAAGACCTGATCTTCTAGAAAATAGAAATCTAACTAAAGAAGAGAAAATTTTGTTAGATGAAATTATATCTGAAACAAATAAGTAAAATTATAGTTTATAAGAAGATATTCAAGGCATAAATTTGAATATCTTTTTATTTTGTTGCGTAAATTAATTAGTAAAAAAATATTGTGATATAATTAAATTAGTAAAAAAGAAATGGGGTAATTAATATGAGAAAAAATTTTGGTCCTAAAACATGGTCATATTGTGAACCAGTATTTATAATTGGTACTTATAACGAAGATGGTACAGCTAATGCGATGAATGCTGCATGGGCTGGTATTTATGATACAAATAAAGTATTTGTATCCCTATCAAGTCATAAGACAACAGATAATTTTAAAAGAACAAAGGCTTTTACTATTTCATTTGGTACAAAAGATGAATTAGTTGCGTCTGATTATGTTGGTATAGTATCAGGTAATAAAGAACCTAATAAAGTAGAAAAAGCTGGATGGCATTATAAAAGAAGTGAATTCGTTGATGCGCCTTATTTTGAAGAATTAAAAATGTCTCTTGATTGTAGTGTAGAATCAATTCAAGAAGATGAAGACGGTATTAAATTAATTGGAAATATATTAAATGTTTCTGCTGACGAATCAATTTTAACAGATGGAAAAATTGATCCATTAAAGTTGAAGCCATTAATTTTTGATCCAGTTAATAATAAATATTTAGTTGCAACAGAAGTTGCAGGAGACGCATTTAAGAGTGGTCTTTTAATTAGAAACAAGTAGAGGATAGAATATATGGAAGAAGTATTCAAATTTTTAAAAGAATGTGGTGTATTTTATGTAGCTACTATAGATGATAGTTTACCACGTGTAAGACCATTTGGCGCATTAAATATGTTTGAAAATAAAATATATGTCTTAACCGGACATAATAAAAAAGTATGTCATCAATTATTAAATAATCCACATGTAGAAATATGCGCATTTAATGGTAAAGAATGGATTAGAATTGAATGTAAGTTAATTGAAGATATTAGAGTAGATGCTAAAGAAGCATTCTTAGATTCAAATCCTGATTTACGTGGTAGATATAGTGAATATGATGAAAATACTGCAGTCTTTTATATGCAAGATGCAACTGCTACAATTTCTTCATTTGTAACAGCTCCTCGCATTATTCATTTTTAGTAAACAAATTTGAAAAAGAACTTGCAATAATCATGTATGAGTGGTATAATATGAAAGGCTTTTAAGCACGCACATTATTCCGCTATATAGTCTTAGTTTACTATACAAGAATTTTGGAAGACAAAAATACTATATATTAAAGGAGATTAAGATTATGGCAAAAGGTCAAGCTTTAATTGATGAAATTACAGCACAATATTTAAAGAAAGATGTACCAGCATTCCGTGCAGGTGACACAGTAAAAGTTAACGTTAAGATTGTTGAAGGTGAAACTCACCGTATCCAAGCTTTCGAAGGATTAGTTATTAAGAGACAAGGACATGGTGTTTCAGCTACATTTACAGTTCGTAAGATTTCTTATGGTGTAGGTGTTGAACGTACTTTCCCAGTAAATGCTCCAATCATTGACAGCATTCAATTATTACGTAAGGGTAAAGTTCGTAGAGCTTATATCGGATACATCCGTGGTCTTTCAGCTAAGGCTGCTCGTATTGATGAACGTCGTTAATATTAAATTTGAAAAACCTAGTTTGACTAGGTTTTTTTTTATTTTGTAATATTGTATAATTTATTTAGCGAGGGAAGACGTATGGAAAATAGAAAAGTATTACATGTATTTAAAAAAATTTTGCCTTATTTTATTATGTTTTTTATTAGTTTGATTTCGTGCGAATTAATATTTTATAAAGGCTTTGCATCAGGAGATGATGTTAGATTTCATTTTGCAAATATAAATGACTTATATTTATCCTTAAAAGAAGGTAAATCATTATTTATTTCAAATACTTTAATTGGTGGATTAGGATATGGTAAAGGCTTATTTTATTCACCATTATCACATTTTACAGTAGCATTTGTATGCCTTATCTTTGATAAATTCGGTATGACTTTAATGACTTCTTTTAAATTAGTCATATTATTATCTGTTTATATTTCTGGTATATTTATGTATAAATTTTCTAATAGAATATCTAAAAATAAAATGTGGATATCTTTATTAGTTGGTTGTTTATTCATATTAGGACCTTATAGATTATTTAATTATTTTTGTAGAAGCGCATTTGCAGAAGCTTATGCTATGCTTTGGCTTCCATTATTTTTCTTAGGTTTATATGATTATGTCTATGATAAGACAAGTCCTAGAGCTTTTGTAGAAATAGCTATTGGTGGAGTTTGTATATATTTATCGCATAATATTACAGGATTATTTGCATATACATATGGAATCATATTCCTATTATTCTATATTAGGCAAATAATAGTAAGATTTAAAACTGATAAGAATTATTTAATAAGTACTATAGTTACAATAGTATCTATGTTATTAATCTTATGCATTATTTTAATTCCATCTTTAACTATGTTAAAAAATGGTTATTATAATGTTTCATTTGATGATAGAATGTGGACAAATGCGGGACATGTTGCTACAGATTGTGAAAGAACATTAGCTTATACTGGTTTTCTTAATTTAAGCTGGCTTCAAGGAAATGGACTTACTACAAATAGATTATTCTTATACTTTGTATATTTTGGATTAATTACATTCTTATATATTGTTATTGAAAAGGTGTTATCAAATATAAAGGCGTTAAAATATTTCCATATTTTAATATCTACAGCTATTTATTTATTAATTGGTTTATTAGTCGGTAAATTCTATACTGGCAAAGAATTTATGTTAGCTATAGCTAGTGTAGCTATATTATTTGTATCTACTTCATATATTGTTCAATTTATTGATTATAATTTAGATAAAGATGATTTATTAAAGAAGGATAAGAGATTAACTTATTCTATCTCATTATTAATAATTATAAATATATTACTAGTAAGCGTTGGTGCTATTTGGTATTGTATACCACATATTTATACAACAATTCAATTCCCATGGAGATTAAATGGATTCATATATTTATTTATAAATATTTTAGTAATTATTATTCTTACTACTTATGGAACTAAATTATTAAAAACTTCATGTGTAATGATTGGTATAATTCCATTTTTAAGCCAAGCTTGTGTTGAAAAAAGAATAGCTTATGAAAATGTATCTAGTGAAAATAATTATCCATATGATACAGCAGATTCATCTTGGCGTATGCATATTGATGATCAATATTCATACTATCCTGGCTCAATAGGCGCTAATAATGAATATTTGCCATACATTTATTATTACTATGAAGAAAAAGGATATAAGGCTAAATATGATAATTCATTATATAAAAATGTTAGAGTATTAGTTGATCATGTAGTTTTTGGAAATTTCGATTTATGTCCTAAAGTAATATATGGCAATGCAAAAATTAGCAATTATCATAGAATTGGTACAACATCAAAATTAGAATTTGATTTAAATGTAGAAGCTACATCAAGAATTAAATTACCTGTATTTTACAACGCTGATTTAAAAATATATGTGTTAAATAAAGATACAAATGAAAATAATTTAGTTGAAGCTATTTCAAATAATTATCATTCTTTTGCTGACTTTATGATTGATAAGGGTAATTATAAAGTTAATGTATCATATCCTGGTACATCAGGACTTACTCCTCAAATTCTTGAAGGTAGTGGTGTAGTATCTAATAGTTGTCAAGATACTCCTAAATTTAGTTTTAAATTAAGTCTTGATAAAGAATCTTTAATACAAGTACCTTTAATTTATTATAAAGGTTATGAAATTAAATTAACTGATGAATTTGGTAATGTTACATATCAAAAATTAGAAGAACCTCAAGATGTAGATTTCTTAGTAGCGTTTAAAGCGCCTAAGGGTAATTATGATGTAGAAATAAAATATGCAGGAACTTCCTTAATGAAATTATCTAATACATTACTAGGATTTGGATTTTTTGGTTTATATTGTGTTGTATTGTTTAATTATTTTACTGAGGATAGAAAAAAGTATATTTTAAAATCTTTATAAAGTATGATATAATAAAAATGAAATATTTTGTAGAATTTTGTAGTAAACATTTTCATAAATTTTACACAAATAATATTTTCGCATATTTATAATTATATTTGTGAGGAGAAAAAAGATGACAGATAATTCTATCCTAGAGCCTGTTAAATTATATAATAATGAATTTAAAGATAAATTTAATGATAATTGTGAAAAGTTCTTTGATGATTTAGTTAAAAAATCAGGTATTGATATTAATGAAAATAGAGATTTGGTAAAAAAATATCGCAAGCAAGAAGCTGTTGTTAAAACATTAAAGACTAAATCTAACCATATGAAAGTGGCTAAGATTAGTTTAATTATTCTTGTAATTGTTGGCATTATTAGTGCTATATATTTAGTTACACAAACAAAAGAAAATTTAACAAGAGTCATTATTCCAATCATAATTGCAGTAGTTTGTGCTCTTTTGATATTTGGTATATTTAAACTAAGAAAAGTACTTAAAAATTTAAATGCAGAACTTGATAAAGAGTCTAAAACATTAAAAACATGCTTGGATAAGTGTTGGGCATCAATGGGCCCACTAAATCAATTATATGATTGGTCTATTCCATCTGATTTGATGGAGATGACAACTCCACTTATTGATTTAGATCATTATTTTGATACAAATAAATTTGAATATTTACATGAAAAATATGGATTTAAAGATAGTGAAGATCCTAATTCAAGTACTAATTATGTATTAAGTGGTAATATTAATGGTAATCCATTCGTATTAGTTAATTCATATAATACGGAATTGAGAGATAAAACATATACAGGATCTATTACAATTCATTGGACAACTATTGAACATACAAAAGATGGATCAAGAACAGTTAGTCATACTGAAGTATTAACTGCAAGTATTGAACGTCCTGCACCTGTATATTTCTATGATACAAGACTTGTATTTGGAAATGATGCGGCACCTAATTTACAATTTTCTCGTTTCCCAACTTTAAAAGACAGTAATGCATCTGATCAAAAAATTGATAAGATGGTTAGGCATGGTGAAAAGAAACTTGCAAAGAAGAGCCAAAGCGCCGTCAGCAAAGGTCAACAATTTAATGCCATGGCCAATTCTAAATTTGAAGTATTGTTTAATGCGTTAAACAGAACTAATGAAGTTGAATATAGATTAATGTTTACTCCTTTAGCTCAAAATAATATGGTTGATATTATTAGAAATGATCCATATGGTGATGATTTTGCATTCTATAAAGATAAATGCTTAAACTATATTTTAAGTGCTCACTCACAAAAACAAGATTATAGAGTTGATCCTAAATGTTTTGAAGATTTTGATTATGATGCAGCAAAAGCTAAATTTAAAGATATCAATGCCAATTTCTTTAAAGGATTATATTTTGATTTAGCTCCATTACTTGCAATTCCTATCTATCAACAAACTAAAACACATGAATATATTTATAAGATTCCATATGAAGCTTATAATACAAGATATGAACAAGAAACATTAGTTAATAAGATGGATAGAACTGCATTCTTAAATCCACAATCAAAGACTGATGGAATATTAAAATGTAGTTTAGATCATAAAGATGATGATACAGATTATATTAAGGTTACTGCTCACTCATATAGAACAGAGCCAAGAGTAACATATGAAACAAAGCTTGGTGGAGATGGAAAGATGCACTCTATTCCAATTCATTGGGAAGAATTCTTTGAAATTACAAAAGATACTGATGTAGCAATGTCAAAAGTTGATACAACAAGACAAAAATTTAATAACTCTAATGAGTTAATCAATAAGCTAGCTTCTGAAAAGAAGTTAGTGTATGAACGTGGTCTTTTATCTTATATTATCACAAGTCAAATTGCTGGTATGAAAGATATTAAAGATAAAATTAATAAATAAAAGAGGAGATTAATAATGGCAAACGGTTTAGATGAATTAAATGATCCAGTTAGCGCTGGCAGAGACGTAAGAGTAATTAATAAGCAAATTCCTGTTAAAGTAGGAGTTGGTTCTACTATTTTCCAAGTAGTACTTTGGTTATTATGTATTATTCCAGGTCTAATTTTCACAATTATGAAGGTTCAAGCAAAGTCATACTTGAAGCAACTTGAACAAAAATTACAACATGATGCTTCTACAATTGATAACTATCTTGAACAACGTGTAGTTATTCTTCAAAATGCTGCAAAACTTTTAGATAAGGCTGTTGACTTAGACAAAGAAACATTCACAAAGATTGCTGCATTCAGAAGTGGTAATGCACAAAGTGATGATGTAAGAAATAGTGTTGCAACACAACTAGATGCTGTTGGTAGCAAGATTAATGTAGCATTTGAAAATTATCCAGATTTAAAGGCTCATCAAGAAATTGCTGACTGCTTACAACAAAATGCTTACCTTCAAAAGGAAATTACAGCTGCTCGTGAAGTTTATAACGACACTGTAAATAGATGGAATGCTGATATTTTTGCTTGGCCAACAAAGATGATTGTTGCTGCAAAAGAAGGTTATACTACTCGTATTCCATTCTCTACAACAGATGAAGTAAGACAAAAAGCTAGAGAAGTATTCTTCTAGTTTAAATTCAAAAAATACTATACCATATCATTTTGGTATAGTATTTTTTTACATGTCATTTTTTCATTAATAATATAATATTTCAAACTTTTATGATAAAATATTTTTATGAAAGAGTGAGAAAATATGGAAGAAATAAAAAACAAGATATTATTTTATCAAAAAAATTATATTGATACTTTAGATAAATTATCTAGAAAATACACAAGAATAGAACATTATGTTTCTGTTGCTACACTTAAAGTAAATGAAGATATTATTGGTTTTTTCTTTGATACAATTGAAAATGATTATAAAAAAGAGGAAGCTGCTTTAAGACTTTATGGTCTTCTTCAAGCTTTATTCGTATCAATTGACTCAATTTATACATTATGTTTATCTCTGACTAATAGTAAAAACTTTGTAAGAATTAACGATAATAAGACTTTACGTGAATTAAAATATATTAGAAATGATGTTGTTGGTCATCCTACTAATAGAATTATATTAAAGGATGTTGTTTATTGTATATTAGATCCTAGTGATATTTTAAAATATTCATTTAAATACCATATTTATGTAGATGGAGAAGATAAAATTAGAGAAGTATCTTTCTTGGATATAATCCTAAATTATTATATTGAAAGTTCAAAACTTTTAGATGCATTATATGATTATCAAGAAGTGCATCAAACAAGTGTTTTATCTGATGATGTTGAATTTATAATTAAACAATATCAACAAGGGGATCCTATTAATCAACAATTTAGAAATTTAAAGAATCAAATTGAAAAGGTTTATTCTAAGAATAATTCAAGAATTATGCAAAAGATTGAATTGTTACAAAAAATTAATAAATTACCTCATACAATTTTGAATAATTTTTCTTTTCAATATCAATTAATCAAACTATATCATTCAATAAGCTTAATGGAACATACTACTAATAAAAAATTAAAACTTAAGAATGTTCCTGATGAGGTAAAACAACTTAAAAAGATGTTTAAGAATAATAAATATGCATCTTTCTTAGATATATTAATTAATCATAATAATCCAACATTTAATGAATCTTTAAATAAGATTATTCAAATTGCTAAAAAAGAAAACTTATCTCTTGCAAGATTATTCTTTGAGGAAATAAGAAAAAGAATTAGTAAAGAAATGTATGATGAGGCTTATGCATTAGAAGCTCTTCTTAAACTAATTTAAAAAGTTTTTGGATTATAAACGTTTTCATTGTTTGTATGAGTTTTTTTATGATATAATTTTCTAGGATTATTAATTAATAGAAAGAAGGTCTTTTTATGAAAGTTAGAAATATTGCAATCATTGCACACGTTGACCATGGTAAAACTACTCTTGTTGATGCCCTTTTAAAGTGCAGTCATACATTTAGAGACAATCAACAAGTTGATACTTGTGTTATGGATAGTAATGACCTTGAACGTGAAAGAGGTATTACTATTCTTTCAAAGAATACAGCTATTAAATATAATGGCTATAAAATTAACATTTTAGATACTCCAGGACACGCTGACTTTGGTGGTGAAGTTGAACGTATTATGGGTATGGTTGATGGTGTTGTACTTGTAGTTGACGCTTATGAAGGTACTATGCCTCAAACTAGATTCGTTTTAAAGAAAGCATTAGAAGCAGGTCATAAGCCAATCGTTGTTGTAAATAAGATTGACAAGCCATCTGCTAGACCAGCTCAAGTTGTTGATGAAGTATTAGACTTATTGATTGAATTAGGTGCAGATGAATCACAATTAGAATTCCCTGTAATTTATACTTCAGCAATTAATATGACATCTAGTGAATCTCCAGATTTAGCTGATCAACAACCAGGTATGGACCCATTATTTAAGAAGATTATTGAATATGTACCAGAACCTGTTGATAATTCAAATGAGCCACTACAATTCCAACCAGCTATTCTTGATTATAATGATTTCGTTGGTCGTATTGGTATTGGTAAAATTCAACGTGGTACTATTAGGGCTAATCAAATGGCTACTTGTATTCGTCGTGATGGTTCATACACTCAATTCCGTGTACAAAAATTATATACTTTCTTAGGACTTGATAGAATAGAAACAAATGAAGCTGAAGCCGGTGATATCGTAGCTATTTCAGGTTTATCTGATATTTATATCGGTGAAACTGTATGTAATGTTGGTGAAGAAGAAGCTTTACCTTTAATTACAGTTAGCGAACCAACACTTCAAATGACATTTGGTACAAATACTTCACCATTCTGTGGTCAAGATGGTAAATTAGTAACAGCATCAAAAATTGATGAAAGATTAAATCGTGAAATTCAAAAAGACGTTTCTTTACGTGTTCAAAGACTAGGAACATCAGAGGAATGGGTTGTTTCAGGTCGTGGTGAATTACATTTATCAGTTTTAATTGAAACAATGCGTCGTGAAGGATATGAATTCCAAGTTTCATCTCCAAAGGCTATCATTAAAGAAATAGATGGTGTTAAGTGTGAACCATATGAAGAAGTTACAGTAGAAGCCCCTGCTGATGTTATTGGTAGTGTTATCACATTACTTGGTGACAGAGGTGGTGTCATGAAGGATATGAAGAATACTGAAACTCAATCAAAGGTAGTATTTGATATTCCTGCTCGTGGTTTAATTGGATTCAATACTGAATTCATGACAGCTACAAAAGGTTATGGTATTATTTCACATTCATTCGAAGACTATAGACCAATGGCTTCATTAAATGTTGGTCAAAGAACTTTAGGTGCATTAGTATCAATCGCAAAAGGTTCTGCAACAGCTTATTCATTAGGACACATTGAAGATCGTGGTACAATGTTTATTGAACCAGGTGAAGAAGTATATGAAGGTATGATTGTTGGACAATCTAATAGAGATTTAGATATGGCTGTTAATGTTGTAACAGCTAAGCAACAAACAAACACTCGTTCTTCAAATAAAGATATGACTGTTGTATTAAAGAGACCTTTACAATTATCTCTTGAACAATGCTTAGAATATATTAATGATGATGAACTTGTAGAAGTTACACCAAATCATATTAGACTTCGTAAGAGAATTCTTGATACAGTTACTCGTAAGAAGTGGGATGCTAAACAAAGAGAAGCAGCTGAATAAATTAGCTAAGCATTAATTGTTTGATTACTAAACTCTTAAGTAAATAATATTAAGCAGGGTGAACCTGCTTTTTATTTTGCCTAAAATGGCTTGGTTAAACTAGTTTTTATGTCAACCCCAACAGTATCATCTATAGTATTTTAAATGTTATAGGTTGTCCAAAAATACATAAAAATATTTAATTTGGACAACTTATAATTATTTTAATCTAAACTTGAGGTTTATTTTAATCCATACTTACGGTTTTATAAAGCAGGGTGTATCCTTCAATCGCAACAGCAGCGCTTGGTATAGGTCCTTCCGGTCTTTTCTCTGATATGAAAACTTTTGGATTGTTATTTGAATCTCTTGTAGTAAGGGATTTGAGAA
>CAMNHY010000016.1 GCA_946540005.1 uncultured Clostridium sp. | reverse complement strand
ATAATTCTGGTTTATGATATATTGAATCTATTATTTTAACTAATTCATATTTAGATGTATCTAAATCTTTAATTAAAGTTTCGCTATCGATTGAAAAAATATTTAATAATCTTTTTATGTTATCTTTATAGTTATTCTTATAGAAGGAATTAGAGTATTTAAAGAATTGTTTAACTTTTAAATCTTTATAAATATCAAAATGCTTTGAATAATAGCCTATGTATTGGAAATTCAAATTTATATCTCTATCATAAAATAGACATTTTTTCTTTGAATCGCATAAATTTAAAATTGATTTAAAAAAGATGTGTGATTTATATTCGTCATTTAATAAAATATTAATAGTATAAGGCTTGAAAGATATTGATGTATCTAATATAGCTTTATTAGTTGTCTCTAGCTTTTTAATTACTAATGAATACTTCAAATAAATCACTTCCTTTATTTAATTATACAATTTTATGAATAGAAAAAATAGAGTGCTTAACTATAATAATATTCTAATTTATGGTAAAATAGTAACAGTATAATTAAGGAGATTTTATTATGAATGACCTTGAGAGAATGAAAGAATTAGTACAAATATTAGAAAAAGCTAATTATGATTATTATGTATTAGATAATCCTACATTAGAAGATTTTGAATTTGATAAATTACTTGTTGAACTTGAAAATTTAGAAAAGAAATATCCTGAACATAAAGATCCTAATTCACCTACTACTCATGTAGGTGGTGAAGCTATTTCTAAATTTGAACAAGTTCATCATGAAATTCCTATGATGAGTTTAGCAGACGCATTCTCATTTGAAGAATTAAATGAATTTGATAATAGAGTTAGAGAAGTATTCCCTAATGCTACATATGAATGTGAATTAAAGATAGATGGTCTTTCTGTATCTTTAAAATATGAAAATGGATTATTAGTACGTGCTGCAACTCGTGGAAATGGTGTTGTTGGAGATGATGTAACTAATAATGTTAGGACAATTAAATCTATTCCATTAAAGTTAAAAGATAAGATTAATTTAGAAGTTCGTGGCGAAATTTTTATGCCAAAGAAAAGCTTAATTAAATTAAATGAAGAGAGAGAAATTAATGAAGAACCATTATTTGCAAATTGTAGAAATGCTGCATCAGGTTCATTAAAATTATTGAATCCTAAAGAAGTTGCTAAACGTGGATTAGATGCATTTTTATATTATTTAACTGATGGAATTGAAGTTAATTATCAAAGTGAAGCTTTGAATAAAATGAAAGAATTAGGATTTAAAGTTAATCCTAATTCAAGATTATGTAAATCTATGGAAGAAGTCTTTGAATATATTAAAGAAATGGGTGAGTTAAGACCTAATCTTCCATATGATATAGATGGTATTGTACTTAAAGTTGATGATTTAAGTATGCATGATGAAATAGGTGTTACTGCTAAATATCCTAAGTGGGCTATTGCATATAAATTCCCACCAGAGGAAGTAAAAACTAGACTTAAAGAAGTAACTTTCCAAGTAGGTAGAACAGGTAATATTACACCTGTAGCAAACTTTGAACCTGTACTAGTTCAAGGTTCAACAATTACGCGTGCTACACTTCATAATGAAGATTTTATTAAAGAACGTGATATTCATGAACATGATTTAATAGTTATACGTAAAGCCGGAGATGTAATTCCTGAAGTTGTAAGAGCTTTAAGTGAAGGAAGAGAAAAGGATGCTAAACCTGTTGAGTTTGTAAAAGTATGTCCTTGTTGTAAGATGCCTCTTAAGAGAATTGAAGGAGAAGCAGATTATTATTGTACAAATAATATGTGCCATGATAGAGTTATTAATCAATTGATACATTTTGCATCAAAAGCTGCATATGATATTGATACACTTGGTGAACAAATGGTCATCTCTTTATATGAAAATAATTTAATTAAATCTATTCCAGATATTTTTAGACTTAAAGATCATTATAATGAAATCTTAAGCATGGAACGCATGGGTGAGAAATCTGTAGATAAGTTATTAAATGCGATTGAAGAAAGTAAGAATCATGATTTTGATAGACTTATTTTTGGTTTAGGTATTAGACATATTGGTGCTAAAGTTTCAAAAATATTGGCAAAAGAATTCTTAAACATTGAAGCTTTAGAAAAAGCTACATTTGAACAATTATCTAACATAAATGATATTGGTGAAATAATTGCGAGAAGTGTAGTTGATTATTTTAGTGATGAATCAAATTTAAAATTAATTAATGAGTTAAAAGATTTAGGTTTAAAAACTTATTGTGAAATTGATGAGGTTGTTGAATCATATTTCACAGGAAAGAAAGTTGTACTAACAGGTACATTATCACATTATGGTAGAAGTGAAGCGAAAAAGATAATTGAACACTTAGGTGGTAAAACTATTGATTCAGTTTCAAAAAAGACTGATATTGTACTTGTTGGTGAAAACCCAGGTTCTAAGCTTGATAAAGCTCAAGCTTTAGGAATTGAAATAATGAATGAAGATGAATTTATAGAAAAAATTAAGGAGTAATAATGGATAAAATTATTGTAAGAGGCGCAAGGGAAAATAATTTAAAAAATATTGACATTGAATTGCCAAAAAATAAGCTTATCGTTATGACTGGATTGTCTGGTTCAGGTAAATCTACTTTAGCTTTTGATACAATTTGTAAAGAAGGAGAAAGAAGATTTATTGAAGCTTTATCTGCATCAGCTCGTCAATTTTTAGGTGTTAATGATAAAGCTGATGTAGATTCAATTGATGGATTAAGCCCAACAATTTCAATCGATCAAAAAACAACTTCTAAAAATCCTAGATCTACTGTTGGTACCATTACTGAAATATATGATTATTTTAGAGTTTTATATTCACGTATTGGTACACCATACTGTCCTAATCATAATATAAAAATTGAAGCTCAAACTATAGATGAAATGGCTAAAAAAGTATTAGCTATTCCTGAGGGTCGTAAGATTTATATTTTATCTCCTGTTATCATGCATCAAAGAGGAGAACATAAGAATATTTTTCAAACATATCTTAAGCAAGGCTATGTAAGAGCAATCGTTGATAATGTATTACTAGATCTTGAAGAAGATATTCAATTAAATAAGAACTTAAAGCATGACATTGATATTGTAATTGAAAGACTAAAGATGAGAGATGGTCTTGATTCTCGTATTAGACAAGCGTTAGAACTTGCATGTAATGCTAGTGGTGGATATGCAAAAGTTAAGATTGAAGGAGAAGATGAAGAATTATTCTTTTCACAACATTATGCATGTAAAATATGTGGTTATTCAGTACCTAAACTAGAGCCTAGATTATTCTCATTTAATTCACCACTTGGAGCTTGTAACGATTGTAAAGGTTTAGGAGTTAAACTTGAGGTAAGTGAAGAACTTGTCGTTGATTATGACAAATCAATTAATAAGGGTGCAATTTTACCTTTAAAAAATCAAGAAAAAGATAATATTGCCAATAATGAGCTTGAACAAGTTTGTGCATATTATGATATTGATATGAATAAACCTTTTAAAGATTTAGAAAGGTATAAACAAGAAATTGTATTATATCATTCTCCAGATCCAATACATTTCCATATTGTCACATCAAGTGGTAATGTAAAGAACGAATATAAAGTATATGAAGGAATTATTGAGAATTTTAGACGTCGTTATGTTGAAACTACATCAGATTGGATTCGTACTTGGATTGAAGGTTATATGATTGAACGTGAATGTGAAACATGTCATGGTGCTAGATTAAATAACCAAGTTTTAAATGTTAAAATTGATAATAAATCAATTGCTGATTTATCTAATATGCAAATAGATGAATTAATTCCATATCTTGAGGAATTGGAAAATAGATTATCTGATGAGAAAAAAGAAATTTCTCATTTAGCTATTAAAGAAGTATTAGATAGACTACATTTTTTATCTAATGTGGGTCTTGGATATTTAACATTATCACGTTCAGCTGATACATTATCCGGCGGCGAAGCTCAAAGAATTAGATTAGCAACACAAATTGGATCTAAATTAACAGGTGTCTTATATGTCATGGATGAACCTTCTATCGGACTTCATCAAAGAGATAATGATAAATTGATAAAAACGATGAAGGATATGAGAGATATTGGTAATACTTTAATCGTTGTTGAGCATGACTTAGATACAATGCGTGAAGCTGATTATTTAGTAGATATAGGTCCTGGCGCAGGTATTCATGGTGGTGAAGTTGTTGCACAAGGTACACCTCTTGAGGTTATGAATAATCCAAAGTCTTTAACAGGAAGATATTTATCAGGTGCTGAATTTATACCACTTCCTAAAAAAAGAATTAAAGGAAATGGAAAATTTATAACTATTGAAGGCGCAAGTGAGCATAACTTAAAGAATATTGATGTAAAAATTCCTCTAGGATGTTTAGTGCTTGTAACTGGAATTTCTGGTAGTGGAAAATCAACACTAGTAAATGAAGTATTATATAAGAATGTTTATAAACATGTATATAAAACAAATAGAATATATCCAGGTAAATGCAAAAACATTAAAGGATTAAGCTATATTGATAAAGTTATTCAAGTATCGCAATCTCCAATTGGTAGAACACCTCGTTCAAATCCTGCAACTTATACTGGTGTCTTTGATGATATAAGAGATTTATTTGCACAAACTCAAGACGCAAAAGTTAGAGGTTATGATAAGGGCAGATTTTCATTTAATGTAAAAGGTGGAAGATGTGAAGCTTGTTGGGGTGATGGAGTTAAGCGTATAACTATGCAATTTTTACCAGATGTATATGTTCCATGTGAAGAATGTCATGGTAAAAGATATAATGCTGAAACTCTTGAGGTAAAGTTTAAAGGAAAAACTATCAGTGATGTCCTTGATATGACAATTGAAGATGCATATCAATTCTTTGAAGCTATACCTAAAATTCATTCCAAATTAAAAACTTTAATGGAAGTAGGACTTGGCTATGTTAAATTAGGTCAATCATCTACTACCTTATCAGGTGGAGAAGCCCAAAGAGTTAAATTAGCTACAGAATTGCATAAAAAAATTACTCCAGGTACACTATATGTAATGGATGAACCTACTACAGGACTTCATACAGATGATATTAAAAGATTAATGGATGTAATATTTAAAATTAGAAATGAAGGAGCATCTGTAGTTATTATTGAACATAATCTTGACGTTATAAAATTAGCCGATTATGTAATAGATTTAGGACCTGAAGGTGGAGAAGGTGGAGGAACTGTTGTTTGCCACGGTACACCTGAAGAAGTAAGTGAGTGTAAAGAATCTTATACAGGTCAATATTTAAAAAAATATCTTAAATAGATTAACATAGTAAACCTCCAACAGCTGGAGGTTTTTTTAACGAAATATATTTATTTTATTTCATTGACACAAAATATAAAAAGGCTTATACGTTGTAAACGTTAATAAATAACATTCATGGGAGGAATAGGAAAGAGTTTTATTATTTAGAGAGGTAGAGAAAATGAAAGTTATAAATATTACAAAAACATATGATGATGTTTCGGTTTTAAATAATATCTCAATAGAGTTTAATAAATGTGGTATTTATTTAATTCATGGAGAAAGTGGAGCAGGAAAGACCACTTTATTTAGAATTATTAATAACCTTGAAACACCAGATAGTGGAAGCATAGAATTAGAAAATGAAGAAACAATAAGTTATTGTTCAAGCAGCAATCAGCTTATTGAGCATATTACAGTCATGGATATGATAAAAATTATATCTAATGACTTAACTATAATTAATGATATGTTAAAATCATTTGGTATCTATTCATTAAGAAATAAAAAAATTAAAAAATTATCAAGTGGTGAAAGAGAAAGATTACAAATAATTTTGACTTTATTAAAAGATAGTAGAGTAGTATTTTTAGATGAGCCAACAGAAAATTTGGATAAAAAGACATCAATTCAAATATTCAATTATCTTAAGAGTTTATCAAAAGAAAAAATAATTGTATTAATAAGCCACGATTATGAAATAAGTTCTAAATATGCTGATGAAATATATTTATTAGAGAATGGTTCTTTAATAGAAGAAAAGAAAGATAATAACAATCTTGTTGCAAGAAATTTTAAACAAAATGATTTAAAGAAAAAAGGATTATTTAATTATTCTTTTAAGAACTTGTTTAAACATCCTATAATTTTACCTTTCAATTTATTATTAATTTTTATGATTTATTTTCTTACGTGCATTGTATTAATGAATTTATGCATAGATTCTAAAAATATATATAAAGAAATTGGAAATAATTTAAAATATCCTCTTCAAAGAATAATTTGTACAAGAGAAGAAGCTGAAAAATATCATTTATTAATCAGCAATACTTTTGTTGGAGATGGAATTGAATTTGAAGATGTAGCAGATTATATTGACATTAATGATAAAAACAATGTTTTTGCAGAAACATATAGTCCTCAAATGCTAGAAAAATTTGAAACAACTAAAATAGATACTGAAGATACAATTATTGCTCCATGTTTTGTCTATAAGAATTATAAATATAATGAAAAAAAAGTTGATTTAGGAAATTATATTGATAGCTTTCATACTGATTTAAGCGAAAATATTAAATTTGTAGTTGTTGGATTAATTGATAAACCACTTACTAGCATTGGGGCAGAAATAATTTATTCTGCAAAATTACATAAATATATTTATGATACAAAAGGTATAATGTGTAATTTAAGATTTACTATGTATAAAATATTTGATAAAAATGTATCTAACACTGATTCAACATTCAATAATCGCATTTATTCTATGGATTACGTATCAAATATAAGCGATATAAAAGATTATTGTATTAGTTTTAATCATATTCAAAATGACTATACTGGATGGTTTTATTATGGTACTTTTCCTAATTCAGATGATGAAATCATGCTAGGTAATCCATATTTGTATGCATCTCTTAATGATGATAATAACAAGGATTTAAAATTAAACATTTATGGAGAAACTGCAGGAATTAATAATGTTATAAATAAACCTGTTTATGAAGATATACTTGGAACAAGTATTAATAAATTAAAAATTACAGGAACAATTGGATATTGTATAAATGGTGAAATTATTAATAATAAATACGATAGCTTTTTTGTATCGGATGAAATGTATCAAAAAATTGATAATTCTATAGTAAACAATAATTATCATAGATATTTATCAGGCGCTTATTATTTAACTAAAGAATCATATAATTATGTTACAAGAGAATTCTTTGATGTTTGGGATGAACATTTATCAATAGGAGTTGATCGTAATCTTCCAGGAATAGCTCTTTTCTCATCATTATCCTTGATTATGATATTGATCGAATCAATTTTTATAAAAGTTTTATTGGATGATACAATTAGAGATTATGATGTTTTACGTTTATACAATGCAAAAGATAAAGATATAAAATTTGCTATTTTCTCAAACTATATTTTAAAAACAATAATTAGAATTTTAGGATTATGTTTAGGTATTCGGGTAGGAATAATTTATGTTAGTTCTGCTTATTCCACAGTTGCAAATATTAATATGCCATTTAAATATTATATTTTAATTCCAAGTATAATCTTATTTTTAGGACTATCTTATTTTTATGATGTACTTTGTTATAAATTAAGAAGGAAGAAAGTAATTTTGAAACATGAGTAGTATAGAATTAATAAATATAAATAAATCTTTTGATAAAAAGATTATTGATAATTTTAATTATACATTTTATTCGAATAATGTTTATATGATAAGCGGTAAAACTGGTAGTGGGAAATCTACTTTATTATCAATTATCGCAAAAGAAGCTCCTTTTCAAGGAGAAGTAATCTATAAAGATTTTAGTAATAAAATAAATCTATTTGCATACTCTTTTAAAAATGATTTATTAGATTATTTAACTGGATTAGATAATTTATTATTTGTGACATCTGATTTAGATAAAATTAAAGAATTAGCTTCGTATTTTAAAATTAGTGATTTATTGGATAGAAAAGTCAATGAATATTCGAATGGTGAATATCAAAGATTATCTATAATTAGATTATTGTTATCTGATAAGCCAGTCTTATTATTAGATGAACCAACCAGCGCATTAGATGATATAAATAAAAAGAGAGTCTATGATTATTTATATAAAATTAAGGATGGTAAAATAATAATTATAATATCACATGACTATGAAGATGATAGATTTGTACCAATCAAATTTGTTGATGGTAAGATTGAATATAGTGAATCAATTCCTAATAATATACTAATAGAGAATGAAACAAAAATTCGCAAGCTTGATTTAAAAAAGATAATGTTGCTAATGAAGCCTATCATAAAATCGAACATTATCAAAAATTTTATACTTAGTTTATTAATAATGATAATATCGTTTATAACATTTATTACCATTAGCCCTAAAGATAATAGAAAAGAAGTATATGATCAGTATAGTCCAAATATAATTTTCGAATCAAGTATTGTAGATAATGATACGATATTTTATATGAAATCCTTAAAGCATTACACATGGCAAGAAGATTTTGATGTGTATTTTAAAAAAGATAATTGTATTAATCTTGAAGGAAATACTTTTAATCCTAGTGGAGATCAAAGCTTTGAATATAAGGGTAAAGATAAGAATAAAAGTATAAAAATTATTTCGTATGAAAAAGCGTGTGAATTAATAAAGGCAGATAGGATAGGCGTATTTAAAAAAATATTTGAAAATCTTCCGTTTGAAATTGAAGAAGTCTATTATTCTGAGTCATTAAATAAAAATGAAGTAATATTATCAGGCTCATACTATGACAAAATTAAAAAAGGTGAATATTTAAACAATACTAAATTCTTAAGTGACTATTATGAACAATTGGTTGTTAAAGATATTCAAGATGATGAAGGAAGATTTATTACCATATCAAAAGAATTATATGATTTGTTGATATCTGCACCTGATAAATTAATATTAGGATTAGGATATAAAACATATAAATCTTATTCGACTATTAATTATAAAGATATTTATAAATATGATTATTTTAATAGTGATTATTTTTATTCATCATTTCAAACATATGAAATTTGTAAAAAAATAAATTATTTGTTTATATTTTTGCTATTTATAATTACCATTTTAGTATATTTTGCATTTGATATTAAATTTAAGAAGTCAAAGGTTATACTTACCTCTCTTGACTATAAAAAAGTAAATTATTTACCAATCTATATCATACAAGAATGCTTATTGTTGTTCGATTATTTGGTAGCAATTATATTGTATAATTCAGTTTTTAATCCTCTTAGTAACTATATAAATAAATATTATCACTTTGAAATTAACCATAATTTTAACTATGTTATATTAATAAGTATGATTGTTTCTTTGTTAATAATGAGTTTATATTGGATAAAAAATAAATCTATATTTAAAATTGAAAAAATACATTAGTAATAATCGTCCTTATTTTTTATAAGGGCGATTTTTATAACATTAAATGAAATAAATGCCTGATGGAATTAAATCGTTAATTGAAAAAGTAATTGGTTTTTATGGTATAATAATTTTAAAGTGGTGATTTTATGGAAGATAATAAAAATGAATTTGACGAAGATGATGAAATTGAAAATGAAATATCAAATTTAGATGCTTCTGTTGGGAATAGTTTATCAGATGAAGAAAAAGATAATATTAGAAAAATATTAAGATATATTGGTATTGGTAAAAAAAGAAGTAAATGGTCTATATTTTTGACTAATACTAGAAATTATCTTATTTCATATTTAGCATACGTTATTGTATATTTTGCACTATTTGGTATGATGAATGGAGTAATGAATTATAAATATAATTGGCAAGTTTTAGTGTTTATAGTTTCACTTTCATTCTATCAATTATTAATAAAAGAATTATTAAAAGCGTATTTAAAGCCAGGATATAGACAGTTAGTTGGATTTGTAACATTTATTGGATTATCTATTTTTATAATTCATGAATTCTTAGATATTACAAAACTATTAACATTTTCAAATTGGTTTTTCTTTATAGTATTTTATTTAGCTGGTGAATTAATTAGTTTTATATTTAAGTATTATATTTCAAGGCATATTGTTCAATCTATTTTAAGGTAGGTATTAAAAATGATAAGTGTAAAAAGATTAGTAGAAGATATTGAGTTAACAGTATTAGCAGGAGAAAAAGGTTTGGTTAGAAAAATAGTAGACGCAAATGTTACAAGACCTGGTCTTGAATTTGCTGGTTTCTTTGAGTTTTTTGAACCAAAAAGAATTCTTCTTATGGGTAGCAAGGAATCTTCGTTTTTAAAGACTGTAGATGAAGAAAATAGCATAGATAGAATTTCAAAGATTTTTAAATTAAATCCTCCATGTTTAATTTGTTCTTTAAATGTTGATGTACCTCAATTTTTAATTGATTTAGGAAATCAATTTGATGTGCCTATTTTAAAATCAAATTTACGTACTACAGCTATTTCTTCAAAATTATATAATTATCTACAAGAAAAATTAGCTCCTATTCAAACTGTTCATGGAGTATTAATGGACATTAATGGTATGGGAACATTAATTATGGGTAAATCTGGTATTGGTAAATCAGAAACAGCTCTTGAATTAATTAGAAGAGGTCATCAATTAATATCAGATGATAGAGTTGATATTATTGAAAAGGAACCAGGAGATTTAATTGGTCGTGCACCAAAGGTTTTACAACATTATATTGAACTTAGAGGAATTGGTATTGTAGATGTTGTAAATATGTATGGTGCAGGAGCATTCCGTGAAAGTAAGAAAGTAAGATTAGTTGTTGAACTTGAAAATTGGCAAGATGGAAAGTATTATGATAGACTTGGTATTGAAACTCAAACTATACGTTTCTTTAATACTGATATTCATAAAGTTGTTATTCCAATTCTACCTGGTAGAAATTTAGCTTTATTAGTTGAATCAGCCGCTTTAAATGAAAAATTAAAGTATTTTGGTATAAATTCAGCTCTTAATTTTACTAATAGTATAAATAAGCTAGCCGAAGAAGGCGGAGAGGATGAAAATGACTAATGAATAGTGTATTAGCATTACCTAATTCTATAGGGGGTATTAGATTATATGCAATATGTATATTAATCGGTATAATTATCGCCTATATTTCAGGAGTTAAGGAAGGAAAAAGATTAGGATTATCTTCATCATTCATATCATATGGAGTAATTATAATTGTACCTATTGCGATTATAGGTGCAAGATTATGGTATTTCTTATTTAATATAAGTGAATTCAGTTCTTTTGCTGAATTCTTTGGTTTTAGAAATGGAAGATTTATAGGTTTATCAGGACTTGCAATACAAGGTGGAGTAATCGCATCTTTAATTGCTATATTCATATATTGCAAAATTAACAAAGTATCTTTATATAAAGTCCTAGATATAGTTGCGCCAGGATTTTTAATTGGACAAATTTGTGGTAGATATGGTAATTTCTTTAACCAAGAATTATATGGAGCTGTCGTTAATAATACAGAGATATTTAGATATTTACTACCATCTTGGATAGTTGATAATATGTACATACAAGGTGCTTATAGACATCCTGTATTTTTATATGAATCATCATTAAATTTAATTGGACTAATTGTAATATTACAATTAAGAAAAAAATATAACAAACTTAAAAGTGGAGATTTAATGGGTGTATATTTATGCTGGTATGGATTAGTTAGAATATTTACTGAAACATTACGTACTCAAAGTGGTGTAAATGAGCCATTAAAATTAGGTCCTATTTATGTATCCATTTTATTATCTGTAATATTTGTAATTACTGGTATTCTTTATTTAATATTAAAGAGATGTATTAAGAAATTAAATGGAAATGTCTTATACAAAGATATAATTAAAGAAAATGAAGACAATAAAATTGATACTGTTATTTTTGATTTAGATGGTACATTGTTAAATACTAAACCACTTATTGATGCAACATTTAAGTATGTATTTGATAAATATTATCCATCTTATCAATTAACAGATGAAGAACTTAATTCATTCTTTGGTCCAACATTGTATCAAACATTTAGTCGTTTTGAAAAAGATGATAAGAAAATTGATGAAATGATTGCGTGTTATAGAAGTTGGAATAAGGAACATCATAATGATTATGTTCGTGCATTTAGTGGCGCAAGAGAATTATTATATCATTTAAATAAAAAAGGATATAAAGTTTGTGTTGTATCATCAAAGATTAAAGAAATGGTTGAATACGGATTAGAATCGAATGGATTATTACGTTATGTAGATTATATAATTGGTGAAGGTGAAATTATTCCAAAGCCAAATCCAGAAGGTATATTACAAGCTATTAATCATTTCAAATTTGCAAAGAATGCGATATATATTGGAGATAATGCAAGCGATATATATGCTGCACATAATGCTGATTTATATTATAAAAATAATAATATTAATCACATAGTAAAAAGCTGTGGAGTACTATATTCGTTAAAATTAGAAGAACTTGAAAAAGCTAATCCTAATTATTATATTAATGAATTACTTGATTTAGAAAAAATATTAAATATGTAGGTGTTTATATGTCTTTTACAAATGATTGTAAAACTGAATTAGCACAACTTAATATCACATCTTCACAAGAAATAATGTCTGAACTTGAGGCATTACTTAGATTATCAAGTGAATTAATTATTAGAAATTCGAAATTTGTAATTTCATATGAGACAAGTAACGCGCTTGTTGCTAAAAGATTTTTAGAATTTGTTAAGAAGCAATATAATGCAGAAACAACCCTTCAAACTCATCAAATTAAAAAATTAAATCAAGGCATACACTATAATGTTATATTAGAATCTCAAAGTGATGTAATAATTGAAGAATTTAATTTGCTAGGTGATTCTATTAATGAAGAACAAATTAATGAAAATGAAGGAACTAGAAGTGCCTATCTTCGTGGAGCATTTTTAGCAAGAGGTTCAACAAATGATCCTAAGAATGGAGATTATCATTTAGAGATAACAACATCAAGTCAATCTGAAGCTTTATTAATCCAAAGACTTATGAATGATTTTAGTTTAAACGCTAAAATTGTTAAAAGAAGAAATGACTATGTAATTTATATGAAAGAAATTGGTTCTATTTCGGATTTTTTAAGAATAATTGGAGCAAATAAAACCGCATTTAATTTAGATGATTTAGTTATTAAAAGAGAATATAAAGCTGATATTCAAAGAAAAATGAATGCGGAAATTGCAAATGAAATGAAAACTTTATCTGCTGCGAAAAAACAAGTTCATTATATAAATACTATACAATATAATTATGATTTAAATAAAATTGACCCAAAAATCTTACTTATAATGAAAGTAAGGCTTGATCATAAGGATGCAAGTTTAAATGAATTAATTGATATATTAGAAAAAGAATATGGTGAACATATTACAAAATCAGGAATAAATCACAGATTCATTAAAATTAAAGAACTTGCAAAAGAAATAGAGAATAATATGAAAGAGAACGAATAGGTTAATTCGTTCTTTTGAATATATAAATCTTGTAAATTAAAATAAATTATTTTATAATTAAAAAGAACTATCAATTTTAGGAGTTGATTTAAAAATGGCACGTTCAATTAAAAAGGTAAAGAAACCAAAAACTAAAAAATTCTGGATTATTTTAGGAAGTTCTATTGGTGTAGCTATTGTAGGTCTTATCATTGGCCTTTTTGTATGGTATTCTCTAGCAAATACTAAACCATTAGTTAAGCATTTTACTGAATATACAAGCATTAAAATTAATGCTAATGAATTCGAAGATTTACTAGATCCTGAAAAAGAAAATAATTATAAGGAAGTTTTTGTGTTTGTATATGATGATTCATTTGTGTTTGATAAGCCAAGCGCAAAAGATGATTCTCCTGAAATGAAGAAATATAATTTATATGTAGACGCTCAAACTGAATTTAAGAGATTATATGATCTTGTTCAATTAGCTAATGAAGGAAAAGAAGATTTAAAAACTGGTATTTTCTTAATTAATACTTCTCTTTCAACAAATACTACAATTAGTGCTAATGAAGAATATGATTCATTAACATCTCCGGCTATTATTGGTCTATCTTCTGGTGAAAATGGATTAGTATATAAGAGTACAAGTGAAAAAGTTAAAGGAAAAGATAAGAGCGGTAATGAGGCTGAATATACTATTTCTGGTGGATCAGATGTAGAAAAATTTATTTCTGTTGTTCAAGAAATAGAAGATTATGTTTCTAACACTTATAATGTAGAATTAAAATAGTTAAATGAAAAGCTCATATGAGCTTTTTATTTTTTATGGAGGCTATTAATGGAAGAAATTATAAAAAAATTAAGTTTATCACTTAACTTAAAAGAAAATCAAATTAATGCTGTACTTAATTTATTAAATGATGGTGCAACAGTACCTTTTATTGCACGTTATAGAAAAGAAGTTACGGGTGCACTTGATGAAAACCAAATAAGAGAAATTTCTAAAGAATGGGATTACCAAAATAATTTGGCAAAAAGAAAAGAAGATGTAATAAGGTTAATAGATGAGAAAGGTTTATTAACAGAAGAGTTAAAAAATAAAATAAATTTATCAACTAAGCTTGTTGAAGTTGAAGATATTTATTTACCATTTAAAGAAAAGAAAAAGACTAAAGCTACTATTGCGATTTCTCTAGGAATGGAAGGCTTAGCTAAAGAAATGCTAAAAGGTCATAATACAGGTAATAGAGAAGAAATTGCTAAAAAGTTTTTAAATGATAAAGTTAAAGATGTTAATGAAGCTATTAATTATGCAAAAGATATAATCGCAGAAGAAATTAGCGAAAATTCTAATTATAGAAAGATAATTAGAAATAATATGCATAGAGTATGTGATATTGTATGTAAAAAGAAGAAAGGATATAATGAAGAGAATTCTGTATATGAGAATTTCTTTGACTATTCTGAAAGTATTGCTTCAATTAAAAATCATAGAATTCTTGCGATAAATAGAGCTGAAAATGAAGGCGCGATAAATGTATCATTACGTGCTGATGATTCTAATAATATATTGTATTTAGAACATAAAGTATTACGTGATAATAATATATTTAATGAAGATTTAAAGGAAGCTGTTAAAGATTCATATAATAGATTAATCGAACCTTCAATTAGCAGAGAAATTAGAAATGAATTAACAGAAAAAGCTTCAAAGAGTGCAATTGAAATATTCGGATTAAATTTACGCGAACTTTTATTACAAGCACCTCTTAAAGATAAAATGGTATTAGGGGTTGATCCGGCATTTAGAACTGGTTGCAAACTTGCGGTTGTAGATAGAACAGGAAAAATGCTTGAAATTGCAGTTATTAGACCTACTGAAGAATATCCAGGTTCTGGTGTTAAAGATAGTGTATTAAAAGAATCAAAAGATATATTTGAGTCTTTATGTAAAAAATATCATATTGACATAATTGCGATTGGTAATGGTACAGCTTCAAGAGAGACTGAGGCTTTTGTAGCGAATACAATTGAAGAAAGAAAATTAAACGCAAAATATATTATTGTTTCTGAAGCAGGAGCTTCTGTATATTCTGCAAGCAAAATTGCTCAAGAAGAATTCCCTGATTTAACACTTGAAAAGCGTAGTGCTGTATCTATCGCAAGACGTATTCAAGATCCGCTAGCAGAACTTGTTAAAATAGACCCTAAGTCAATTGGTGTAGGTCAATATCAACATGATGTTAATGCTAAAGAATTAGATATGAAATTAAAAGAAGTTGTAGTTGATGCGGTTAACAATGTTGGTGCTAATTTAAATACGGCAAGTGAATCTTTATTATCATATATTTCAGGCCTTAATAAGAATATAGCTAAAAATATTGTCTTATATAGAAATAAAAATGGTAGATTTAATTCAAGAGAAGAATTATTAAATGTTTCAAAACTTGGACCTAAAACATATGAACAAGCTGTTGGTTTCTTAAGAGTATATGATGGAAGTAATTTGCTAGACCAAACATCTATTCATCCTGAAAGTTATGATGTAGCATTAAAAGTATTAAAATTCTTCGATATAAGTGTTAATGAACTAGGTAGTATAAAAGCTAAAGAAGCAATTAAAAATGCTAATAAAGAAGAATTAGCAAAGAGATTTAATAGTGATATTTATACAATTGAAGATATTTTAAACGCAATAGATAAACCTATTAGAGATATAAGAGATGATTATAAAACTCCAATTTTAAAAAGCAGCCAAACTAAGCTTGAGGATTTAAAAGTTGGTGATGAGTTAGAAGGTACAATAAGAAATGTAGTAGATTTTGGTGCATTTGTTGATGTAGGTTTACATGATGATGGACTTATCCATATTTCAAAAATGAGTAAAAATTATATTAAGCATCCTTCAGATATTGTAAAAGTTGGAGACATAGTAAAAGTTTATGTATATTCAATTGATCTTGTAAAACATAAGCTTCAATTATCTTTAGTAAAAGATAAAATTTAATGTATAAGAAGAAATGCCTAATTTTGTAAGAAATAGGCATTTCTTAAATGCATTATTTAATTTAATTATTGACTAACCACATCTAATAATGTATAATAAAAAGGCTTAAAGATCTAAAAGTTGTGGCAGTACTCAAGAGGCTCAAGAGGCGTCCCTGCTAAGGACGTAGATCGGGTAACTGGTGCCAGGGTTCGAATCCCTGCTGCCACGCCATTCTATAGCAATAATCAAACGGTTTAACCGTTTTTTTATTTTATTGCATATAATTTTTTTTATATTTAAATAAATGTTATAATTTGTTTATAAATTGTAAGGAGAATTTTATGGCAACTATTACTAATGAATCAGAAGAAATGTATTTAGAAACAATATATCGTTTAAAAAGTGGTGGAAAAGATATTAGATCTATTGATATTGCAAAAGAGATGGGATATTCCAAAGCTAGTGTCTCTATTGGTATGAAATTATTACTAAATAAAGGATATATTTTCTATAATGATGATAAAACTATTAAGTTGACTGAATTAGGAATAAAAGAAGCGCTTAAAGTTTATGAGAGACATATTGTTTTGAAACAAGTTCTTATGTCATTAGGTGCTAGTGAATCTTTAGCTGAGGATGACGGTTGTAAAATCGAACATGTAATCAGTGATGATTTATTAAAAATTCTTAAAGATTATCTATCAAAAATGGCTTTAAATAAGAAAAAATAGAATTTTGAAAAAAAATTAAAAAATTGAAAAATAACTCTTTACAACGTTATATCGTTTATGATATAATGACTAAGCAAGTTGTACTTAACTTGTTAAATGGCCCGTTGGTGAAACGGTTTAACACACATGCCTTTCACGCATGCATTTATGGGTTCGAACCCCGTACGGGTCACCATTAGTTGACACAGTTGAACATACCATACTATCAATTGGC
>CAMNHY010000015.1 GCA_946540005.1 uncultured Clostridium sp. | reverse complement strand
AAATACTCCTTAGATTTTATAGTTAGTTACTCTACTCCGCAGAATTTAATATACTTTTTATCTTCAAATTGGTTATTTCTTTTTATTATTCCTATAATTGTATATTCTTTATTATTATATTTAAATGTTTTATTTACTAATGACTTATATTTTTCAAATACATAAGCTTTATTTTCTACTTCTTCACCTAAATTTTCAATTTCAAAAACATTAGATAAATTATTATTATAAAAAGTTAATGAATTTATACTATTATTATTCAAACTCAAATTAGTTTTATATTCTAAAACATAATATTGTTCATTAATTGATTCAAATTTATTATCTTTATTTAATTTTTGAAAATTAACATTATTTTGGATACAGTATTTCTTTTCTAATTCATAGCCATTTTTACCACTAGCGTCAACATATAAAAATCTATCATATCCTTGTAAGAACATTAAAACTGTAACAACAAAAACTAAAATAATAAATACTGCAATATAATTTCTTTTTTTCATATTTTTACCGCCCTTTAATATCTTTGATATTATTATAATCGTAGTTTTTTGTTTTTCAATATTTTATTTTATAAAACTTACAAATTTCAAAAATTGTTAAAAAAATAGGATTAAAATACTAATTATTCTAATCCTACTGTTTTATTATTTATTTAAATTTAAATATGTTTTTCCATTTTCAAAATATACTTTATCTTCTTTATACAATCCACCTAAAGCTCTTTTGAAAGCTTTACGAGATAATTGTAATACTCTTTCAACAGCTTCGCTGCTTGATTTTGCATCAAGAGGCATAACATTATTATGACTCTTTAAATATGATAAAATATATTCTTTATCTGGATCTATTTGGTTTTCTTTTTGTTCAACTAAAGAACCATTATATTCATCATCATTTTTAACATGAACAATCTTTACATCAACATTTTGTCCCATTCTATATGTTCCTCTAAACATTGTTCTATGGACAAATATGTTTTTGAATTCTTTAGTAACTAGAGAAATACCTGCATCAAAAATACGGAATACATAGGCACTAATTACTTCACCTAATTCATATTTTACATCTTCTTGACTTAATTCAAGAATTTCAAATCTATTTAAAGGTTTTGCAACTAGAGAATCTCTTTTTTCTTTAAGAAGTACAGGGAACATATCGCCTACTTCAGGCCATAATTTATAATCATATGGTAAATAGTCTGTTGAAACTAATAAATCTTTACCACAGTTATTTGAAATAAATACACCTGTGCCTGTGATAGTTTCTACAACACTTACAAATCCTGGCTTTGATAATGTAACAATTGGTTCATTTTCAGTAGCACATAGTCTATGTTTCTTATCATAATATAAGAATACTTTTACCATATCTCCATCTTTATATTCGTTCTTAGCTTCTCTAAAGTGAAGTAAAACTTCATTTTTAGAATCATCAGTTAACATAAATCCTAAATCAGATTTTCTTGCAACTTTTAATTGATTAATCTCACCAATTTTCATTTATCTCACCTAGTTTCTGTCTCCATCCTTATAATTTCTATCAGTTTGAGAAATATACATTTCTTTATTTGTATTCTTATCTCTTGTTTGATATTTTCTAGGATGTTCAATTCTATTTATCAGTTCCCTTTTCTCCCTCTCTGTCATTTGTTTGTTCAATTTTGTCATTTGTGGTCTTACCTTTCTTAAGCTCAGCTTCATTAGCGTTAATATACTTAATACCTTGTTTGCTTAATTCTTCTAGCATATATTCTAGATTTGCTTCTCCTTCATGACTATCTCTTGTGCCTGTAAAAAAGCCAAATGGAAAATAATCATTCTTATATGAAATTAGTGATACCTTCCCACCACCAAATTTCATAAATTCAGTTGTATAAGCTCTAAATTTATCAATTTTTAATGAAAAATCATTTTTCATATCATATTTATGAAAGATACCTTTTAAAGAATGAAAATATAAATCATTATTTTCTTTTCTATATGTAAGAACATAATATTTCTTTTTTCCACTATAAATTCCACCATCATTTGGAATAGTAAATATTACAATAGGATATCTTCCTTTTAAATTATGATTTACTCTTAGTTTTAATACTAATTCTTTTAAATTCATATTATTTAATTAAATTTAATCTTCTGATAACTTCATCATATCCAAGTACTGATACAATATCATCACTTGACATACAATTTTCTTGATGTGTTAAAGCTAAATTTAAAATATGATATAGGTGCATAATCATACCACGATAAGAATCAGGATCAGCCTTATAATGCTTCTTATCTGTATATCTTAATTTATTACCTAAATCCTTCATTGTCTCTTCAGAGCCATTTCTCTTTTGGTTAAAGTATTCAATTAGACCATCTACAACTTCAGATAAGTCTTCTTCTTTAACATTTTCTAAAATCTTTTCATGTAAGTTTTCAGGAACTTCATTGAAAATATCATTAAAGAAATAACCAAATGAATCCATAAAGCTTGAATAATTAACTAAATCTTTACGGTGTTCTTTAGATTCAAATCCTTGAGTAGCAAAAATCTTTTTAACTAATTCTAAATTGTTTTTAAATCTTTCTTCAAGTTCAGGATTAAATTCATGAGCCCAATCTAATAGATTCTTTTCATTTTCGCTAGCTGTCTTATCATAAATAATTTCAGCTGAAATATTATCTAATTTAGCTAAATCATATAATGGACCTGAAACACCCATGTTTTCAAATTTAACTTCAAACTCAGATAGATCTTTATCTTTATTTGCAGTATACCACTCTTCAAAATTAGAATTGATAAGAGTTAATAAATATACAAATAAAGCTTTTGCTGGATAACCTTTTTCAAGATAGAATTCAGCATTACTTTCAGGGTCTTTTCTCTTAGATAATTTTCTACGAGAACCTTCATCATTTTTCATAACAGGAGCTACATGACCATATTTAGGTAATTCAAATCCTAATGCATTAAACAATTCAACGTGAATAGGTAATGATGCAACCCATTCATCACCTCTTAATACATAAGTAGTACCCATTAAATAATCATCACATGCGTGTGCAAAATGATATGTAGGAATACCATCAGTCTTTAATAATACGAAATCATTGAAGTTATTATCCATATCAAGCTTACCCTTAATTACATCGATAACTTCAATTCTCTTAGGTGCATCTTCTGGCACTCTGAAACGTAATACATAAGGGCACTTCTTATCAAGCATTTCCTTAATATCTTCAATTGGTCTATCTCTCCAAACAGCATATTGACCATAATATCCTGTCATTTCTTTATTTTCATTTTGTTTCTCACGTAATTGAGCTAATTCTTCTTCAGTTGCAAAACAAGGATATGCATAACCTTGTTGAACTAAATACTTTGCAAGAACATGATAAATATGAACTCTTTGTGATTGAACATAAGGGCCATATGCACCAATTTCTTCAGTCTCAGAAATTACACCTTCATCAATTTTTAATCCAATACGATTGAAAATATCGCAAATAATTTTTCTACTACCAGGAACCTCACGCTTCTTATCTGTATCTTCAATACGAAGCATAAATACACCGTTATTTTGGCTTGCAATCTTTCTGTTAATTAATGCGGTATAAACACCACCAATATGTAAAAATCCTGTAGGAGATGGAGCCATACGAGTAACTACAGTTCCTTCTGGACGACGTGGATATTTAGCTAAAATATCTTCACGAGTTTCCTTTACCTCAGGAAATAATAAATCTGCTAATTCTTGATAATTCATAATAAATTATCCTCCTTTGAACACTTTAGAAATTATAACATATCTTCTATTTATTTACAAGAAATCTAATCTTTTCATACAATTATAAATTTTATAAAAATAAAAGAGAGATATTAAGTTTTAAGTATCTTAATATCTCTAAATTTTTATTTATTATTAGTTACTATTGCATAAATAATTGCAGCAGGCCAGCATATAATTAGTAATAAGATAAAAATACCGGCACTGAATTCCTTTGGTTTTGAATCATTCTCACTAGAATTTTCATCTGTTGAACTATTTGTGCTACTTGATTGAAAAAAAGAAAATGTATCTGAAAACTTTTTGGTATCTACAAAAGTTGGATTTGGAGTACCACAGTACTTACAATATTTTTCGCCTTTTGACCAATCATATCCACAATTAGGACATTCATTTTTTACTTCTGACATTACTTAGTCTCCTCGTTATCAGTTGCAAGTCTCTTTTCTTCTACAACTTCAATAGTATTAGCTTCACATTTTTTATCACTTTCAACCATTTTCTTATCTTGATAAGATAAACCAAAGATAAGCGCAATATATACGATTATACATAAAGCTAAGATAAGAATAGCAACTAACCATTTTTGATCAAAGTTGGCATTTGCAAGTGCACGCATTCCAATCGGTACGAATTGTAATAAGGATGCAAATCCTACAATAGCTGTAGATGAACCAGTTTTAGCTTTTGATAATAATCCATAACATACACTTGATAAGAATAATAATCCTAATAAGATTTTGCTAGTTAAATATAAAGCTAATCCACCCTCTACAAACTCATTTTTTTGAGTAAATGGAATAACAATAATAAGAATTACAACAATTAAAGCTTCAATAATAAAACTTAATTTTAATCTATTCATGCTTATTCTCCTTTATTATATAATTTTTCGCCACATTCTGGACAGAACTTTTGACCAGGTTTAACAACACTATTACACTTAGGACAGTTATGTAAAATCTTAGTTCCACATTCTGGGCAAAACTTAGAAGTAGTAGCAATTTCACTACCACAACCAGGACACTTAATCTTAGGCTCAACGTTTTTAGGCTCTTCTTTAATTTCACTTGCAGGTGGAATTATAGAAGCAGCACCTTGAACTGCTTGTCCCATATTCATACCCATACCTACTCCCATCATAGTAGCAGCAGCACCATTATTTTCAGCACCAGCTTCTAACACATCATATCCACGAGTAGTTCTGTATACTTGATCTCCAAGTTGATCATATTCTGCTTTCTTATGTAATATTTCATTTAACTTATCTAATTCTTGGTCTGGAACATTGATAGATTCAACCGCAAGGTTAACAACATCAAATCCAAAGTCTTTAATATCTTCTCTAATACCATCTTCAATTACATGTTGAATATCATCAATATGTGGATCAATTTCAAAATATGTAACTTGATTATCAATGATATACTTTGATAAATTCTTTTTTACAATTTGATTAATTCTTCCTCTAAAATAAGTTTGGATTATAGAAAAATCAATAGTTTGATTTTTCATTAATGTTCCAACTAGAGTTTGGAAGAAATATTGATAGTTAGTAAGTCTAATTCCAAGTTGACCACGTGCACGAACATTAATTTGAATATGATATTTAGGATCAATCAATTTAATTGGATCACTTGTACCCCACAACAAATCAAGTTTAATGCGCTTGTTGATAAAATAAATTTCAATAGGATATGAATTCTTACCACCAAAGAAAGCTTTAGTGAATCCTTTTAAGAATGGAAGTAATTCACTATCAATTCTTACAATGCCTTCTTCACAAATCTTTTCAATCTTACCATTATGTACAATTATCGCAACTTGTCCTGGTGAAACAATTAATTTTGAATTGTTATTAAATTCATCAACAGGATGCTTATACATCAACCAATTTAGTCCATTACCATCAAATTTTATTAATTCATAAAATGCCATACAAATCTTCTCCTTTTATTAATCTAATTATATAACTAATATTTAATTTTATCAAACAACCTATTTTATAACTACAAAGTATTAATAAAACCATTTGTCTATCATTATTTTAAAACCAAAATAGTTTATTATAAATATAGTTTCACAAGTTTTACACATTTTAAAAATCTAAAAAAAGAAAAGAGCTCAATTGAACTCTTTAACGCTTTGTTGTTGAACCAAATCCACCAACTCTTACACCATCAGTCTCATCATCATATGTGACAAAGTATTGACTAAATATACCTTGGGCAATACCGTCACCTTTTTTTATTTCAAGAATCTTACCTTCATTAGAATCATTAGTTAATTTGATCATAATGTGACCCTCATTTTTCGCATTATAATAATCACTATCAATGATACCAACAGTATTATTAAGTTGAATTCTGTATTTAAATCCTAATCCACTTCTTGGGTAAATACTTAATACATAACCATCATCAATCATACATCTAATTCCTGTAGGGATTTTGATAGTTTGTCCTGGAGCTAATGTAAAATCAATCGGACTATAAAAATCATATCCAGCACTTCCTACTGTAGCTCTTTTAGGTAATTTAATATCGTTATATATTTCTTCTTTATTAAAATCAAATTCAAAATCATTTTCAAATTGACTTAAACTTACTTTTTCGAATTTTGCAACAGCCTTCATAATGACACTCCTTTTTATATATAATATAATTTTATCATAAATTAGTAAAAATAAATGATAAAATTATGATATAATACGCTAAGAGGTGTCTTATGAACGAATATAAAAACTTTTCAGCCTATTTTGATACTATTATGGATTTCCTTGATTACAATAAATGGATCAATTTTACAAAAGAAAATATTAAAAAAGATTCTACAATTTTAGATTTAGCGTGTGGTTCTGGTATTTTCTTAGTAAATATGAACTTATATGGTTATCCAACAGATGGACTTGATTTATCAAGTCAAATGATAGATTTATGTCGTGATAAAATTTTTATTAATCATATTTTTTGTGATTTATATGAACAAGATATGACAAATTTTAAAATAGATAAAAAATATGATAACATAACTTGTTATTTTGATTCTATTAATCATTTAAATTCAATAAATGATGTAAAAAAATTATTTGATAGTGTTTATGATCATTTAAATGATGAAGGACTATTCTTATTTGATATATTCTCATATGATAGATTCCTTGATGCAGATAATACTGATATAAGTGAAGATTTTGAAGATTTTTCTTATAACTGGAAAATGAATGTAGAATTACCTAATACACTTCATCATCATATTAAAATTACTGGTAATGATAATTTTGAAGAAAATTATGATGAACACTTCTATGATTACAACGAATTAATAGATGACAAAAGATTTGAACTTGTAAAAATAGTAGGGGATTTCAAAAAGAAATTAACTAAAAAGAGTGAAAGAATTTTAATCATATTGAAGAAAAAGACAAGCATATTGTAGTTTATACTACGTATGCTTGTCTTATTTTATTTTCTCTTAATTGCATCTTTAATTGTCTTATTTGCAATCTTAGCAATTGCAAAACAAGATAATTTCTTATCAAGTAATGAATTATATACATTACCTTCTACTTCTAAATTAAATAAATATTTATTGTAATCAACAACTTTATTTAATACATTTAAGAAGTCTTGGCTAAAACCATATTCTTTTGTAAGAGCGGTAGTAACAATTAAACCTTTATAATCATTTTCAACTAATGAATTAATAAATGAAACAGTTGATTCTTCATTACCCTTCCATGTCTTACCAACATAGATTACATCAAATTTAGAGATGAAATCTTTAGGTAATGATTCTAATTCTAATCTATATGCACCATCAAATTTAACATTACTTGAAACATAAGATTTAGGATAATATCCCCACTTTGTTGTATCTAATAATGTAGCATTTACTTTTACATTCTTCTCTTTAGCACTTTGTGATAAAGCACTTAATTCTAGATTTGAAGTAGAACCTGCAATTAAAATATTAGTTTCATTCTTTATAACCTTATCAAATAATTTCTTACTATCTAAGAATGATTTAACGAATAAATATTCTAAATATTCTAATGAACCCTTGTCTGAACCATATTTAATATTGGCAAGATCAATTGAAGTTGAGAATCTAATATTTGTATTATTCTTTTCTTCAAGGAAATCTTTATATAATTCAGTAACAGATTTGCAATCTTCATTATTTATTCTTAAATAATCTGAAGCACCAAAGATTGGTTCTAATTCTCTCTTTTCAAATTTAGTTGATAATAATCCTTCAAGAGCATTTACTTGGCTTAAACTAAATTTTGAAGCTTCATAACCAGATTTTAAATATGATAATTCAAATGAATTATTTATAACCTTAATATTAATATAGCTTGAATTAGATTTGATAATATATTGGCCTTTAGTTGAATCATAATTTTCAAATTCATTTAAGAATTTAACTGCCTTATCTTGATTTAATAATCTTGACTTAACATCCTTTAATTCAGTACTTACTTCATATTTATTATCCTCATTATAAAGATAATAATTAACCATATTATCATTTTCTATTTCTTTAAATTTAGCTTCTTTTATAAATAAAGAAATAGCATTCTTTAATATTTCAATTTCAGTTTCAGGTAATAAGCTAGCTTTATTAGCAATGTCTACTAATGTATAATTAAATTTATCATTTTTAGAAACATATAAATCATTAACTTTTAATAATTTATTTACATGGCTCTTTGGCTTTCTAAATCCATATAACATATTTCTTAATAATTGAGAACGAGTCTCATCTTGAGCTAATCTATATTCATTAGTAATCTTTGGTTCATTTTCAATAACTAAATTATTATCTTTAAATGTAACCTTAAATGAATTTTCTCCACCAAATAAATATGATTGAGGTCCGTTTGTAAATACATTAAAATGAGATAATGCTACTTCACTCTTTTTCACGTTTTTATCAACCCAACCATGAGTAACTAAAAGATTTCTAACTTCTTTTTGATATACTCTCATTGCGTCCTTAAAGTCATCAACAAGATCATAATTTCCATCAACTACAGAAACATATTGTGGTTCTTTTCCATTTGTAAATTGAACATATACATCGTCTTCAACCTTCTTAAAAAATACGATGTAAGAGTCATCCATTTCAAGATTATCTCTTAATTTATAACCACTCTCAACATAATAAACGTTTAGATCACAATTTAAATAGTTAGTATTATTTAAAATTGATTCTATCATTTCTTTTGATAAAGGAGTAGCAAATGCAACTTTATCTGAAGCATTTAACTTAACTTTTAACATGTAGTCATTTATATTAAGATATCTATATTCCATTCCTTCATTAAATACACCATAATAAAGTTTTCCAAAATTAGAAATCTTTCTTTCACCCTCTTCAAGCTTTAGTGAACTTTCAAGTACCATTGGTATTTGACGATCTTCTCTAAACTCCTCATCTAAATCATTTTCAACAAGTCCTGTAAGAATTCTCTTGTTCTTAACATTCATTTGATACAAAAATTTAGTAATCATTTTAAATAACCTCTACTTTTCAATACGATTTATTATACTACATCTTTATCTAAATTAAAACAACATTTTTTTATAATAAAAGTCCTGGCAAACTTTACCAAGACTTATTTCTATAATCACTTAATTTATAACCATGGCTATATTGTCTATCTAACTTACCTAATATACTACTTACAGATATTGATACATAAAATCTAAATACTAAAATAATACCTGTGACAATATAGGCACAAATGAATGGATTAATATCAACTCCACGAATTTTATAATTTACTAATTGTGGAAATTTAAACAATCCATAAGGATTAAAATAGAATAATACATATATTGAAGGTATTATTACTAAGCATAATAAATATTTTCTAAATTTATATGAATAAGTTCTATATCTAATCTTTCTTACTACATAATGATCTTTATCATAATTTTCAAATACATACCTAGTAGTCTTTTCAAATAAATATTTAAAATATAATAATCCACTAAAAGCTACTAATGGGATAAATGAAATATATACTAGAAAATAACTTAATATTGATTTAATAAGAATTACACCTATTGAAATAATTAATGGGATATTAATTAATAAGAAAATACCTATCTCCATAAAGAATTTGACTATATCAGTATTAAATAAATTAATAGAATAGTTAACAAATTGAGGAATTACTTGATTCAATTGTATTTTGACTGAATCTATTGCAAATATTCCAATTATATTTAAATCAATTAATTTTGTATATAATTGAATAACGAAAATTAATGCTAAATTTAAAGTATTCCATATAGAAATAAATTGATAAAATATAGGATGATTATATGAAAAAATAGATTTTTTAGTAAACGATATTATTATCCCTAAAACAATTTTTACAACAATTGAATAAATAATAATATAAATTAGCGATTTATATATAAATGAAGCTAATAAAATATCATTTTGAATAGGTTGAAATTGATCTACATATTTTTCTTTTACATAATTAAATAATTCAAAATATGGTCTATTTTCAATTACATTACTAAATTTACTTTCTAATTTTAATGCGGTAAACACAGATACAACCGCAAGAATTAAAGATATTCCTAATGATATAAATCTATTTTTTGTTTGTTTAACATATTTACCTTTTCTAATTACTTTTTCACTAATAATATCATCTACTTGATAGTCCATAAAAAATCACTCTTCCTAAAAAAGCATCTATAAACTAATAATATGATTTTTTCTTTAAAATGTCAACAAAAGCTAAAAAAGACAACAAACTTTATCAATTTGTTGTCTATAGTCTACATATTATTTAGTGTTTCATCTAAAATATCAATCGCATTTCTTATACAATCTTCACATGAACATAATATTTTATGCGTATCAAGACCTTTTAATTCACGACAGCTTATAGCTTTTGATCTTTCAATGAATTTATCTGCCATATCTTTAGAATAGAATTTTGTAGCCATATTAGAATTATTTAGCATACCAAGAATCATGTTAGCACCAACAAGTGCTCCACATGTAGCTTTCATTCCACCCATACCGCTACCAAAACCTGAACCTAATTTTTTTATTAAATCTTCATTTAACCCTACTCTATCTTTATAAACCATCATTACTGCTTGAGCACAATTATATCCATTATGCTTAAGATAAACAGCATATTCTTTTTTATTTTCAAATTCCATTTAATACCTCTTTTTAAAAGAAGAGTAAACAAATCGCTTACTCTTCTGGTTTGAAATCTTTATAATCATTTAAATGTGATAAAATGATTTTATTTTCTTTTAATGATTCTTTAACATCTATAATTCTTTGATTTGATGAACCTCTAAATTTTAAAGCTAAATTTAAAAGTTCACACACAAATCTTCCATCAACTAAAATATCTATTGAATTTAAAATATCCATTGTATATTTAGTATGAACTTTTCCATTAAAAGGAATAATTTCCTTATCCATTGTATATCCAGAATACATCCATATAGTTTTATTTGGATATAATTCTCTCACTCTTTTAATAAATGGCACTAATGCCTCTTGGTTTTCCGGTTCAAATGGTTCTCCACCTAACACGGTTAAACCTGAAATGTATGCAGGCTTTAAGGCTTCAATTATTTTATCTTCTATCTCTTTTGTGAAAGGAGAACCATAATTAAAGTCCCAAGTCTTTTCGTTAAAACATCCCTTGCATTTATTTCTACATCCTGACACAAATAATGAAACTCTTACACCTTCACCATCTGCTACATCAAGGAATTTTATTTCACCATAATTCATTATAAATGTAACACTCTATCCTTTATTTCTTGTGTTCTTCCTTGATTCCAGAATTGTGTTCCTATATATCCACATGTTCTTCTTGCAACATTTAGTTTGTTTTGATCTGTATTTCCACAATTTGGACACTTCCATAATAATTTACCATTTTCATCAGATACAATCTTTATTTCTCCATTATATCCACATACTTGGCAATAATCAGATTTTGTGTTTAATTCTGCATACATGATATGTTCATACATATGTTGCATTACAGCTAATACGGCTGGAATATTATTTTGCATATTAGGTACTTCTACATAAGATACAGCTCCACCTGGAGATAAGTGTTGGAACTTAGATTCAAGTGTAAGTTTGCTAAATGCATCTATATTTTCAGTTACATGTACATGATATGAATTTGTAATATAATTCTTATCAGTTACACCTTTAATAATACCAAATCTATGTTGTAAAGCTTTTGAGAACTTATATGTTGTTGATTCAAGTGGAGTACCATATAATGAATAATCAATATTTTCAGCTTCTTTCCACTTCTTTGTATGAGCATTTAAGAATTCCATAACTTTAATACCAAAGGCTTCACCTTCACTATCAGTTAACTTCTTTCCTGTCATATAATAAACTGTTTCCCATAAACCTGCAAATCCTAAAGAGATTGTTGAATATCCACCATACAATAATTTATCAATTGTTTCGCCCTTTTTAAGTCTTGCAAGTGCTCCGTATTGCCATAAGATTGGTGCTACATCTGACTTAGTACCTTTTAATCTTTCATGACGACAACGTAAAGCTCTATGGCATAATTCTAGTCTATCTTCAAAAATCTTCCAGAAGTCATCAAAGTTTTTATTTGATGAACATGCTACATCAACTAAATTAATAGTTACAACACCTTGATTAAATCTACCATAATATTGTGGCTTTCCTTGATCATTAATATATGGTGTTAGGAATGAACGGCATCCCATACATGGGAAGCAATGTCCTTCTCCATTCTTATCTACCTTATCTTGTAACATAATCTTTTCAGAAATATAGTCAGGTACCATACGCTTAGCTGTACACTTTGCAGCTAACACAGTTAAATCCCAATATTTTGTACCTTCTTTAATATTATCAGGTTCAAGAACATAAATAATTTTTGGGAAAGCAGGTGTAATATATACACCTTTTTCATTCTTAACTCCTTGCATACGTTGTTTCAAAGTTTCTTCTATGATCAAAGCTAAATCATCTTTTTCTCTTTGATTCTTAGCTTCATTTAAATACATAAATTCAGTAATGAATGGTGCTTGTCCATTTGTAGTCATTAATGTAACTACTTGATATTGAATAGTTTGTACTCCTCTTTGAATTTCAGCTGCAACTCTCTTTTCAACAATTTCATTAAATCTATCTTCATCTAAATTTGTACCAAATAGATTTAATTCTTCCTTTAATTGTTTTTTAATTTTTTGTCTTGAAACATCAACGAATGGTGCAAGATGTGCTAAAGAAATTGATTGTCCTCCATATTGACATGATGCAACTTGGGCAATAATTTGAGTAGCAATATTACAAGCTGTTGAGAATGAATGTGGTTTTTCAATTAATGTACCTGATATTACTGTGCCATTTTGTAGCATATCTTCAAGATTAACTAAATCACAGTTATGCATATGTTGTGCATAATAATCAGCATCATGGAAATGAATAATACCATCTTTATGAGCTTGTACAATATCTGGTGGAAGTAAGAATCTATTTGTAATATCCTTTGAAACTTCTCCTGCCATATAATCTCTTTGTACAGATACTACTGTAGGATTTTTATTTGAGTTTTCTTGTTTAACCTCTTCATTATCTCCTTCAAGTAAGGTTAAAATTTGATTATCTGTAGTATTTGATTTTCTAATTAATTCATGCTTAAAACGATATGTAATATATGATTTAGCAACTCTAAATGCTCCTGTACGCATAATTGCTTCCTCTACCATATCTTGAATTTCTTCAACACTTACAGCTCTACCAATTGAACGACATTCATTTTCTACTTTATTAGTAACTGCATCAATTTGATCATCACTTAAACGGTATTCTTTATCATCAATAGATTCATTTGCCTTTGTAATAGCTTCATGAATCTTCTTTGAATTGAATACTACTTCTTTTCCGCTTCTTTTTATAACATTCATATTATTGCCCCTTCCTTTACGCATTATCTTGCGAATGTACTTTGATTATAGTATACTATGAATAGGGGTGTTCGTTGGATTTCCAACGTAATTTTAAAATTATGAAATTGATAAATTTAGCAAAAAAGACCATATATTTTAAAAAACTAGATGACATGAACTTTAACGCCATTATGCATTGTCTTCAAGCAAGAGTTGTATCATACAATAAGAATGATACTATTGTAAACATTGGCGATAAAATATCTTATGCTTATCTAATATTATCCGGTCAAGCTAGAGCTACAAGCTTTGATGAAAATGGAAATTTATTTATAAATCTAGATTTCAATGCAGGAAATATATTCGGACTTATTGAAATAATAAATAATGATAAAATATTTAATAATCATTTAGTTGCACTAGATGATTGTACAGTTCTTCTATTAGATAAATTTAGATTATTAAATCCTACTCTTAATAGATGCCAACGTCACATTGATTTAATGAAAGCTTGCTTTTGCGAACTAGCTAGACAAAATATAGAAATAGCTAATCATAAAAATATCCTAACATTGTCTTCTACTAAAGATAAAGTAATGTCATATCTTGGTCAATATTCAAAAACATGTAAATCTAATGATTTTTATATACCTTATTCTAGAATGGATTTAGCATTATATCTAGGTGTTGAAAGATCTTCACTTTCTTATGAATTATCTAAATTAAAAAAAGAAGGTTATATAGATTTTGAAAAAAATCATTTTATATTAAAAAACAAGTGAAGTTCAAACTTCACTTATTTTACTTATTAAACTTAAATATTTTATTAAAAACCATTAAAATAATTAAGATACATACACTTACCATAATCATTGTACCACTAGTTGAAATTTCTAATGGATATGATATTAGTACGCCAATTATTGTGCTGATAAGAGCTAATATTATAGAAACAATAATACTTTGTTTATAGCTTTTTGTAATTTGTAAACTTGCTGCATAAGGAATAACCATTAGGCTTGATACAATTAAAGCTCCAACAATTTTACTAGATACAGCTATAACTACAGCACTTAATATAGTTTGTACAATATTAAATAATCTAACATGTATTCCATCTAATGAAGCTTGAAGCTCATTATATGAAACATAAAAGATTTGACGATAGAATCCAATAAAAAATAATATAGTTATTATAGCTAATATTAATAATACTATTGTGTCTGATGTAGTGGCTAAAGAAATAGCACCAAATAAATAACTTGAGAATGTAGAACCAGATCCTGCATACTTAGACATTATTGCAACAAATCCAACCGCAAAACTCATTACAATAACAACAGATATTTCTGTATATTTACTAAATTTTTTCCTAATAAACTCAATTATTAAACTTGATATAATAGCTATAATTACAGCCATCCATAAAGGTGACATACCACAGGCTAAACCTATTACAACACCAGCAAGTGAAGTGTGACTTAATGCATCTCCAATATTTGATAATCTTTTTTGAACAATTGGTGCACCAATAAGTGGTAATAAGATAGATACTAATCCACCACAAATTAATAATTGTAGGATTGCGCTAAAATGATCCATTAACATCCACCTCTTCAATTCCTTCAGGCTTTAATTTAATAATTCTATTACAATATTTTAATTCTTCTTTTTTATGAGATACAAAAATAATTGTCTTTCTCATCGCATGAAGATGATTAATTAATTCTAATAAAACCATTGAAGATCCGCAATCTATACCAGTAGTAGGTTCATCTAAGATAATAATATCTGGATTTGATATTAATACCTTTGCAATTTTAACTTTTTGCATCTGTCCACCACTTAATGAATTAATAGATTTATTTTTTAAATTCGTTAAATTAAATAATTCTAAAGTTTCATCAATTCTTTTTTTATCATTTTTATTTAAAAAATGGAATGGCTTTTTATTAAGACCTATACTAACAACTTCATATACAGTTGCAGGAAATGCACCTTCTTCTGTTGAAGTTGTTTGATTAACATATCCAAATTTAATTTTTTTACTGAATGATATTTCTCCACTTGTTGGTTTAACAACTCCAAGCAATAATTTTAATAATGTTGATTTACCACTTCCGTTTTCACCAACAACACCAATAAAATCACCTTTGTTAATAACAAGATTTAAATTATATAGAATTTCAGATGAATTATCATAACTAAATGATATATTATTTAAAGAAATAATTTCTTCCATATTAACCTCGTTGCAAACAATTTGCATTTGCATTTAATATATTATCATTGTATAATACATTTGTCAAATGAAAGAAGGTATCATATGATTAATTTAAAAGATTTCGGATTAAAGTCTACAAAATCAAGACAGCATATTCTAGACATATTAGAAAAGAGTGAAAAGCCTTTAACTGCTGAAGATATTTATAAATTAGTTATTAATGACGATCTTAATCTTTCAACAGTTTATAGAACTCTTACATCATTTGTTGAACAATCTATATTATATAAAGAAATAGATAAAGATGGTAAAGCCGTATATATGATAATTAGAGGTGAACATAAACACGTCCTTATATGCACTAAATGTGGAAAACATATATATTTATCTAAATGCCCTTATAAAGAAGCTAATGAAGACATCTTTAAAAAGACTGGATTTTTAGTAGAAAACCATAATATTGAATTATATGGATTATGTGATAAATGCCAAAAAAAAGGAATCTTAGAAATCTAAGATTCTTTTTTAAATGTTTTAAGTATTCTTCTTTTCTTTAATTTTCTTGTTTTTACAACTGACTTTAAAAACTCTTTATTATACATGTCAGTATCTATAAATATAAATGAATCATCTAAAGATTGAAATATATATATATTATTAGTTTTATAATAACATGCTACATCTGTATATTGGAAATAATACATATGATTTTGTGTGCTATTTTTGCTAGTAATTCCATTATCATCAATATTAATAGTTTCAGTAGAATTTATAGGATAAGTTTTAGACATTTCATCTAAGAATCCTACTTTAGTTTGTTTAACTAACTTATTAAATTGAACAGCTAAATATACACAAATTATAACTAATAATATAAATATCAATATAGAAAAAATACCAAATGATATTTGACTTTGCTTAAACCAATCAATAATTAAATTTAATTTAGCAAAAAATACTATTATATACGCTAATGTACATAAATACATAATTATAATGTATGATACAGCAACTACAATTCTTTTATTGCGATAAAAAAAGAATTTAAATAGCTTATCTAAAAATAATTTTGATAAAATAATTTCTTTCATAATACTATTCCTCTACTAATACATTATAACATTATTATTTAAATTTATAAAAGAAAAAAGCGACATAAGTCGTTAAATAAAAAAATGGTGCCGAAAATAGGACTTGAACCCACAACCTACTGATTACAAGTCAGTTGCTCTACCAATTGAGCTATTTCGGCACAATTAATAATTATTATTTTAAATGGTGGAGGTTAACGGGTTCGAACCGCTGACCCTCTGCTTGTAAGGCAGATGCTCTCCCAGCTGAGCTAAACCTCCATAAAATTTAAAAGCCTAGCAACTACCTACTCTTGCACATGCCCTCATGTACTACCATCGGCGATGAAGTGCTTAACTTCTGTGTTCGGGATGGGAACAGGTGTTTCCACTTCGCAATCATCACTAGACTTTTTAAATGGCGCCCGCTGTAGGACTTGAACCTACGACCCCCTGATTAACAGTCAGGTGCTCTAACCAACTGAGCTAAGCGGGCACTTATATATGTATTATATCACAAAAGATTTGGCTTGGCAACTACCTACTCTTGCACATGCCCTCATGTACTACCATCGGCGTAAAA
>CAMNHY010000014.1 GCA_946540005.1 uncultured Clostridium sp. | reverse complement strand
TAATCATTCTATTATGTAATTATCTTTGTAAGACTTCTTGTAAGTCTTTTTTTTTGCACTTATTGTTATGTATTCATATATTTGGTATAATGTATATAAATTTAAGGTGATGATTTTATGAATTTATTATATGCATGTAATGATGCTTTTTTTAAAGGAATTGTTTTATCAACATTATCAATAGCTAAACATACATCAAGTGTTTTAAATATATATGTTTTAACAATTGATCTACATGATGTTAATCCTAAATATATTCCTGTAAAAGAAGAAAAAAGTATAGCTTTAGAACAAGAATTAAAAAAATATAATCCAGATTCAACGGTAACAGTTATTGATGTTAGAGAACAATATATTGAATTATTTAAAGGTTCTAATGTAGAAAAAAATAAATATTCTCCATATGCATTCCTAAGATTATTATCATGTGATGTAGATATTTTGCCGGATAAAGTATTATATATTGATTCGGATATATTAGCTTTAAAAGATATTAAAGAATTGTATGATATTGATATTACAAATTATGATTATGCAATGTGCAAGGATCAAGTTGGTAAATGGTTCCTTAATTATAATATGTGTAATTCTGGTGTAGTATTAATTAATATGAAGAGAGTTAAAGAAAATAAAATTTTTAAATTATGCCAAAACTACATTTTAACTCATCATTCTCAAATGCCTGATCAAGACGCATTAAATATTTGTTCTGATTCATTATTAATTATTGACCAAAAATATAATGAACAAATTAAAATTAAACCAGATACAGTATTATTCCATTTTAATCAAAAATCTTATTTCTTCCCTTATATTCATTTTAAAAATATTAAGCAATGGGAAATTGATAGGGTGCATAAAGAATATAAAATTTTTGATTTTGACGACCTATATGAGATTTATCTTCCTCTAAAAGATAAATTTGAATAATTGTTTCAATTGCAAATATTAGAATGATAAGTTAAATATATCCCATTTCTATTAAATGAATAAAAAGATACCCCATCAGTAATAACAAATAAAGGATTTTATTTTGGAACAACTAGGCTAAGATGTGGATATATTGAAAATGAGTATCTTGTTCTTTCTGCAAATAGAGAAGGAGCCGGAAAAGCATATCTTGAAATGAATTTTGATCAAAAAATCAAAGCAATTAATTTTGATATCTCTTTGTGGAGCGGAATAGAAGGACTTGGCTTAGATACTGATACAGTCAAACTTTTGTATAAAAATAATAATGGAGATTATGTTGAAGCTATAGATTTTGATATTATGAAATTATCAACTTCAAAGCAAAAACCATCTAATTATTATTATAAATTTCCAGTGGAAACTTCAACTATAAAATTTGAGGTTATAGATAAAAATCCTAGTGGTGATAGAAATAAAGGCCGTGTAGTAATTGGAAATATGAATATATTTTATTAGTATTAATTGTTGAATTTTTGTATAAAAATGTTCGGATTTATAAGGAGAAAAAAGCTTATGAAAAAGAAAAATATAATATTTATATTGTTTTTAATTTTATTTCTATCCTCTTGCTATTCAATTAAAACGAATGATGATTTTCTTTTTGATATTAGAATAAAAGAAGGAAGATATAATTATAAAAATTCATTTTCTATAGGAAATACTACAATTGATTCTGTAGAACTTTTGTTTGATAGAACGATATCTATACCTTATCCATGCCCTAATAATGAACTTATAGATTATTCTTTTGTTAAAGAAGAACGATTTAAATGGGATTTTCTTTTTAATATATGTATTCAAGGTGAATCATTCTATTATTCTGTTGAAAAAATAGAGTATTTATCTAATGAAAAAAATATATATACATTAAAAAATGTAAAATGTCCATATTGTTCTTTAATATCTTTTGATGAAATTAAATTAAATCTAGTGAACACAAATGAAGACATATATGCAGAAGAAATTAAAATTGGTTTTTCAGGATATGAAAATGATATATACTTAATTAATACTTCAATTAAACGTAAAGTTGAATTTAAAGGATTAGTTGATTTATTTTATTATACAAAAAATGGAAGCCTAATTGATTACTATTATGATTTTGAAGTAGTATACTTTGTTTTAAAATTTCCTCCTGAAAGAGAAATACCATATATTATTGATCAAGATGGAAATAGATTAGATTATTCACAAGAGGCAATATATGGATATGAATTCTTTTATGATATGCCTGATAAAGATGTTATCTTAGATATAAAAATATAGTATTATCGTGAATAGAGAATCGTTTTCATAATTTTGATTACGTTTTCATAAAATCAAATTTTAAAAACTTTTGTATACTATTGGTGTAGAAAAGGAGTGATATTATGTCAAAAACTATCGAATTAGAAATTAAAGACGTAAGAGGACTACATTCTAAAAAGTGTTTAGCTATTTGTAAATCAGCTCAAGAATTTACATCAACAATTTTATTAAGTCATAATGGTAACACTGTTGACATAAAATCAATTCTTGGACTTTTATCTCTTGCATGTCCACAAGGCGCTAAAGTTTCTTTAACTGCTGAAGGTGAAGATGCAAATGAGGCTATCACAAAGTTAGAAGAAATAGTTTGCTAACTTTAATTTCTTGCATATTTCAAAGGGCTTAATGCCCTTTTATTTTTTTATAAATTAAGTTAAAATAATTTTGAGTAGAGGTGATTTAATTGTCTACTATTATTTTGTATATTTTATTCGTATTTTTAATATTAATTGATATATATTTTTATATTGATAACTTATATTTTGATCCAAACTCAAAACATCAACAAAATAAAAGATTAAATCATATTTATACTGAATCAGGTTATAAATATGATTTATATCAAAGAAGTGCAGTAATTGATGTGCCAAATCTTATTAAAATTGAAATTTGTGCAAATGTTAATAATAAAGATATAACTGAAATTGATATTAATAGAGAAGTTAATTGTGATCAATTTATAATCGGTAAGAATATTAAATTTATTAATAAATTAAATTTAATATGTTCAAGTGTGGTGTCATACTCAGATGAATTTAGAGTTGAAAATGGTATAATATTTGATAAATTTTCAAATATTGTTGTTATTTTTAAGGAAAAAGAAAGAAACGAATTGATAGAATTAGCTGAAAAATATAGTGTTAGAAGAGATGCACTTAGATATTTTACAAATGCAAAATATTATCAATTTGTTTTATATAAAGGTCTTTATGATATAAGATATTCTAAACCTTATTACGATAAGAATGAAAATTTATGGGCAATTGTACCTGAAAAGGTTAATCAAAATGTTATTTCAAGCATTTCTATTAATTTTAGTTTGGTTGATTTTCTTTTAATAGGACCAGCTATTGAGAGAATCATAATAGAAAAAGCGTCAAATTATAAAGAAATTATTATAGATAAAGAAAATAAATATTTGACTATATTTAAAGATAGTCTATATGATAAAGTAAATGAATGCTATATAAACGATAAGTTTAATACATTTAATAAAGTTGGAACGAAAAATAAAATTGGTTTTAAACCTAAATATATTAAGCTAAATCATAAATTAATCAATTATGAAAAAAACGTTACATATAGTTTTACCTGCAAACAATTTGCAAATAGCGATAAATAAGACTATAATAAAAGGTGCGAAAGAAGGTATTAAATTATGATTAAAATAGATATTATTTCTGGTTTTTTAGGAGCTGGAAAGACTACATTAATTAAAAAATTATTAAATACTAAACTTAAAGATGAAAAAGTTGTATTAGTAGAAAATGAATATGGTGAAATTGGTATTGATGCTGGTTTCTTAAAAGATACAAAAATAGATATTACTGAATTAAATGAAGGATGTATTTGCTGTACATTATCAGGAGACTTTGAAAAAGCCTTAAATGAAATTGTTACAAAATATAGTCCTGATAGAATTATTATTGAACCATCAGGTGTAGGTAAACTTTCTGATATTGTTAAAGCTGTAACTGATGCTAATGTACCCAACTCAAAGATAAACGCGTTAGTTTGTATGTGTGATGTTACTAAAGCTAAGATGTATTTAAGAAATTTTGGTGAATTCTATATTGACCAAATTTCACATGCAAAGACAGTTATATTATCAAGAACTGATATTGCAAAAGAAGAAAAAATTGAAGAAGCATTAGAAATTATTAGAACAAATAATGACCACGCATTAATTGTAACTACTCCAGTTGATGAATTAAGTGAGGATAAATTATTAGATGCATTTGAAGCTTCTGATGATGACTTTGAAGCTAAGTTATTAGAAGAAGTTAAGAATATGAAGACACATCATCATCACCACCATCACCACCATCACGAAGAAGATGACGATGATGATGAACATGAGTGCTGCCATCACCACCATCATGATGAAGATGACGATGATGATGAACATGAGTGCTGCCATCACCATCATCATGATGAAGATGACGATGATGATGAACATGAGTGCTGCCATCACCATCATCATGATGAAGAAGAATGTGATGATCCAGAATGTGAATGTCATCACCATGAAGGTGAATTAGATGCTGATGACGTATTTACTTCATATGGTTTTGAAACTGCAAAAGTATTCAATAAGGAAGAATTAGCTGCATCATTAAATGAATTAGCTAATTCAACATCTTATGGACAAGTACTTCGTGCAAAGGGTATTGTTAAGGGTAATGATACTTGGTATGAATTTGATTTAGTACCAGGTCAATATGAAATCAGAAATACTACACCAATTGCTACTGGTAAATTATGTGTTATTGGTGCTGATTTACATAAGAGGGAAATCAAAGAATTATTATTAAAATAATAGGAGATAATTATGGTTGAGGTTCCTGTATTCCTAATTAATGGTTTCCTTGAAAGCGGAAAAACATCTTTGATTAAAGATGTAATTTCCTCTAATTTTGAGGGCCAAGTTGGTGAAACATTACTCGTTGTATGCGAGGAAGGCGAAATTGAATATGAAGAAGAATTCTTAGAAAAATATAAGGTACATGTACAATATATTTCTAATCAAGAAGAATTAACTCGTGAATGGTTTGAAAAAATGGATAAAGAGTTTGAGCCTGCTAGAGTTGTAATTGAATTTAATTCATTCTTTAAATTTGATTTATTAGATTTACCAAATCAATATGTTATCGGTCAAGTTATTACATTAATAGATGCTTCTACATTTAATGTGTATTTCAATAATATGAAGCAAATATTTAATGATTTAGTAAAAGATGCAGATTTAATTATATTTAATAGAATAGATGGTATTAAAGATTTAGCTTCTTATAGAAGAATGCTTCGTGCATTTAATGGAAATGCGCAAATTGCTTTTGAGGGAAAAAATGGCGACCTTTCAGAAACATTAGCTGAAGATTTACCTTATGATATTACGCAAAGCGAAATCAAATTATTAGAAACTCAATATCCAACATTCTATATGGATGCATTTGATAATTATGAAAGATATTATAATAAAGAAATAACTTTCTTAGCAAACATTCAAGAATTAGAAGGTGTTGATGACAATTCAGAATTCTTACCAGGAAGAAGAATTATGACTTGTTGTGCTAATGATATTAGATTTTTAGGATTTGAAACAACAAATGACATCAATGCTCAATTTAAGGCAGGAGATTGGGCAATGATTACTGTTACTTTAACACGTGAATTTAGTAAGATAACTGGACAAGAAGAAGTTATTCTTCACTTAAAAAAATATGTTAAGGTTGAACAACAATCTAATGATGACGTATTATCATTAATGTAAAAAATATAAAAGAAAAAGAGGGGGTTTAGCTTATGTCTAAATTTGAAGGATTTGAACATCGTGTACCCATTGAACTAGATAATCCTAGTATTGTTGTAAATGATGAATTATGTAAAAAATGCAAGCTTTGTATAAAAGCTTGTACACAAGAAGCAGGGGTTTATCCGTTATATGACCTAGAAAAAAATGGAGACCACGCTGTTTGTATTAATTGTGGCCAGTGTACTATTGCATGTCCTTTTGGAGCATTAACTGAAGTTAGTGATATAGATAAGGTTTATGCTGCATTAAATGATAATGATAAAATTACTGTATTTATGACTGCACCTGCAGTTAGAGTCTCACTTGGTGATGCTTTTAACATGCCAAGTGGAACAAATGTTACAGGAAAAATGGTATCATCGCTTCGTAAATTAGGTGCTGATTATGTACTTGATGTAACATATGGTGCTGATATGACAATTATGGAAGAAGCATATGAATTAGTAGAGAGATTAAATCAAAATACTAATCTACCTATGTTTACTTCATGTTGTCCAGCTTGGGTTAGATTTTGCGAAATTTTTTACCCTGAACTTTTAAATCATTTATCAACAGTTAAAAGTCCTATCGCAATACAATCTACACTTGTTAAAACTTATTTTGCAAAAGAAAAAAATATTGATCCTAAAAAAATTGTAGTAATTTCTGTTACTCCTTGTACTGCAAAGAAATTTGAGCGTACAAGAAAAGAATTAGATGCTGCAAGTGGCAAAGATAACATGGAAGTAAGTGATTGTGATATATCAATTACCACAAGAGAATTTGCTAAAATGATTAAGGAAAATAATATTGATTTTTTAAATATAGAAGACTCAGAATTTGATCCATTATTAGGAGAAGGTTCTGGCGCAGGATTAATATTTGGTAATACAGGTGGAGTAATGGAAGCTGCACTTAGAACTGCCTATTTCTATATTACAGGAAAAAATGCAAATCCAGATGAATTTATTAAATTTGAAGCTGTTAGAGGCCTAGATAATGTAAAAGAAGCTGAAGTTAGGATTTCAGATAAAGTTTTACATGTTGCTGTAGCAAATCAAATGGCTGAAGCTAAAAAACTAATAGATGATATTAAAAATGGCATAAGAAGTTATGATTTTGTAGAAGTAATGGCTTGTAAAGGCGGATGTGTAAATGGTGGTGGACAAATCAAAATTTTGAAGAAACCTTTGATGGAAGAAGCTAGAATAAACAGAAATAAAGCTTTATATGAGAAAGATAGTAAAATGACATTAAGATTATGTCATGAGAATCCACAGGTTAAACAAATTTATGATAATTATTTAGATAATCCAGGTAGTCATAAATCACATGAGTTATTACATACGTCTTTTATAGATAGATCATACGAAAATAAAAATAACTAGATATTTATAGGAAGTACATTGTTATGTATTTCCTATTTTTTGTTGGATTTATATATAAAATTAAAACGTTTTCAAAAGATAAAAGTTTGCATAAAACTTGCAAAAAAAATTTTAGAATGATAAAATAGTTCGAAATCTAACAATCGAGGTTTTTATATGAATCAAGATCAAAATCAAATAACGTATAAAATTTCATATATCAGTAGAATACTTAAGAGACATATTGATCAAGAAACTTATAAATATGGTTTAACGGTTGAACAGGGTCGAACAATCCTTTATCTTCATGCACATAAAGATGAATCGATTCACTTAACAGATTTAGAAAATGTGTTTCATTTGAGAAAATCAAGTTTAACATCTTTAATTAACAACCTAGAAAAAAATGGATATGTTAATAGAGTATTAAGTAAATCTGATTTAAGACTTAAGCGAATTGAATTAACTGAATTAGGTGAAGAAAAGGTTCAATTATTACTTCAATCTTTTAAAGATGGTGAAAATAAAGTAAGAGAAGGCCTTTCTGAAGATGAATCTAGTATATTATTAGATTTATTAAATAAGGTATCAAATAATATAAATAACTTTTAATGGAGGATAGTATGAGTAAATATGCACAGTTCAAAGAAGAACAAAAACTCTTTATAAAAGAATATAAAGAAAAAAGAAAAAATGCTAAAAACAATAAAGTAAAATATAAAAAGGAAGCAAAGCTATCTAACTTTGTAAGAGGATATTGGAAAGAAACAATTCTAACTCCAATTACAGTTTTCATTGAAGCATTCTTAGAAATATTAATTCCTTTAATGATGTCAGATATTGTTAACTTCATCAACCCTACAAATAGCCCTATTTATCATGAAACAGGTGCTAAAATTTATATTTTTAATTTCTTAGCAAAATATAATAGTGATGTTCAAACTCAAGCACAAGCTGCAACACAAGCTGCAACTATTGCATCAATAATAATGATTGCAACATCTATTATCGCACTTATTGCTGGTGCTGTTGCTGGTTATTTTGCATCAAAAGCTAGCTGTGGTTTTGCTAAAAATGGACGTGAACAACTTTATCATAAAGTTCAAACTTTCTCATTTGAAAATATTGATAAATTCTCAACTGCATCATTAATCACAAGAACTACTACAGATATTAACAATGTACAAAATGCATTCATGATGATTATAAGAATTGCGTTCCGTGCACCTGCAATGTTTATATTCTCATTTATAATGGCATTTATTATTAATAAAGAAATATCATATACATTCTTAATTGTAGTACCTGTTCTAGCATTAGGTCTTGGTATTATGATGTTATTTGCAAGTAAGTATTTTAGAATAATGTTCAAAAAGTTTGATACATTAAATACAGTAGTAGAAGAAAATGCTCAATCTCAAAGAACAGTTAAATCATTTGTAAATGAAGATTATGAAATTAAAAAATTCCATAATTCAAGTGAAGCTGTATATTATTATTCTTCAAAAGCTGAATCTGTCCTAGCATTCAATAATCCATTAATGCAATTAGCAGTACATGCATGTATTATATTAATTTGTTTTATTGGTGGTAGATTATTCTATAATGGTCAAATGACTGCAGGAGATATTACAGCACTTGTAGCATTCGTTATGCAAATCTTAGGATCATTAATGATGATTTCATTCATTATTGTAATGATTACAATGGCTCGTGCATCTGCACAACGTATTCGTGAAGTTTTAAATGAAGAACCAGCAATTAAGAATTCTGATAATCCAATTTATGAAGTTAAAGATGGTTCTATTGAATTTAATCATGTTTATTTCTCATATTCAGGTGAAGCTGATAATGAAGAAAAATTAAATTTAAGCGATATTAATATTAAGATTGAATCAGGTCAAACAATTGGTGTTATTGGTGGTACTGGTTCAGCTAAATCAACATTTGTTAACTTGATTCCACGTTTATATGATGTAACTAAAGGTGAATTAAATATTGGTGGACATAATGTTAAAGAATATGATTTAACAACACTTCGTGATCAAGTATCAGTAGTTTTACAAAAGAATGTATTATTCACAGGTACTATTTTAGATAATTTACGTTGGGGTAATAAAGATGCAAGCGATGAAGAATTAATTCATGCTGCAAAGCTTGCACAAGCAGATGAATTTGTACAAACATTCCCTAATAAATATGAGTCTCATATTGATCAAGGTGGTACAAATGTATCTGGTGGACAACGTCAAAGATTATGTATTGCGCGTGCTTTAGTTAAAAAGCCAAAGATTTTAATTTTAGATGATTCAACATCAGCTGTTGATACAAAGACTGATTCATTAATTCGTAAAGCCTTTAGAGAAGAAATACCTGAAACAACAAAGATTATTATTGCGCAAAGAATTTCATCAGTTGAGGATTGTGATAAGATTATCGTTTTAGATGATGGTAAGATTAATGGATTTGGTAGTCATGCTGAATTACTTGAAACAAATGAGATTTATAAAGATATTTATACAACTCAACAGAAAGGAGTAGGTGAGCAAAATGCCTAGTTTTAAACAAGCTCGTGGTGGAAAAAAAGCTAAGAATCCTTTAAAAACTCTTAGTAGATTAATTGGATTTGTATTCAAAAGCTATTGGCCTCTATTAATTATAGTATTATTATGTATGGCAATGACTTCATTTGCCTCAGTATACGGTGCTGCATTCCCTTCTAAAGTTGTAGAAGTTCAAAGCGATGGTACATTATCATTCTTTGCATCATATAATAAAGATTCGGGTCAATCTATTGAAAACTATATATTCATGAAGATGTTACCATTAATTATTGTTTATGTTGCTGGTATTGTTGCTGCTTATTTAAATGCTAGATTAATGGTAATTGTTGGTCAAGGTACATTAAAGAAAGTTAGAGATACTATGTTTGAACATATGCAAACTCTACCTATTGTATATTTTGACAGACATCCTCATGGTGAAATAATGTCTCGTTTCACAAACGATACTGATACATTACGTCAATTGATTTCTCAATCAATACCTATGGTTATACAATCATTATTAATGATGATTTTCTTATTAATTTACATGGTTATTTCAAACTTTATTTTAGCTATTGTTGTAATTGTAATGGTTATTGTTATGGTATTTACAACTAAGCATTTAGGTGGAAAATCAGGTAAGAACTTCGTTAAACAACAAATTGATGTAGGTATGCTTAACGGTTATGTTGAGGAAATGTTATCTGGTATTAAGGTTGTTAAAGTATTTAATCATGAAAAAGAATCAATAGAAGGATTTGATAAAATAAATGAAAAATTATGTCAATCTTCTACTAAGGCTAATATTTTCGCAAACATTTTAATGCCTATTATGAATAACTTAGGTTATATTTCATATGGTATTACAATTATGGTCGGTTCATTACTAGCATTAAATAGTGTATTAGGATTTAATGTAATTAAACTTGTAGCATACATTTCATATAATAGAATGTTCTGTAACCAAGTTAGCCAATCTTCAAACCAATTTAATTTAATTGTATTAGGTTTAGCTGGTGCTGAAAGAATCTTTGAAATTCTTGATGAAAAGAGTGAAGAAGATGAAGGATATGTAACACTAGTTAATGCTAATGAAGATTCAAATGGTAATATTACTGAAACAAGCGAAAGAACAGGTGTTTGGGCTTGGAAACATCCTCATCATGATGGAACAGTAACATTTACTAAATTAGAGGGTGATGTAAGATTCTTCGATGTTGATTTTGGTTATTATGCAGATAAAATTGTTTTACATGAAGTATCATTATATGCTAAACCTGGTCAAAAGATTGCATTCGTAGGTTCTACAGGTGCAGGTAAAACTACAATCACTAATTTAATTAATAGATTCTATGATATTCAAGATGGTAAAATTAGAATTGATGGAATTAATATAAATAAGATTAAAAAAGCTGATTTACGTCGTGCATTAGGTATGGTATTACAAGATACAAACTTATTCACAGGTACAATTAAAGATAATATCCGTTATGGTAAACTTGATGCAACTGATGAAGAAGTATATGCAGCAGCTAAATTAGCTAATGTAGATCAATTTGTTAAGCATTTACCTAATGGTTATGATACAATGCTTACAGAAAATGGTTCTGAATTATCTCAAGGACAACGTCAATTAATTGCGATAGCTCGTGCTGCAATAACTAATCCTCCAGTATTAATTCTAGATGAAGCTACATCTTCAATTGATACTCGTACAGAAGCATTAGTTACAAGCGCAATGGATAAATTAATGAATGGACGTACAGTATTTGTAATTGCTCATAGATTATCAACTGTAAAGAATTCAAAAGCTATTATGGTTCTTGAACATGGTAGAATCATTGAACGTGGTTCACATGATGAATTAATTGAACAAAAAGGTAAATATTATCAATTATATACAGGTGCTTTTGAACTTGAATAAAATATTAATAAAATGCAGGTGATGTTATTCACCTGCTTTTTTTTGGTGCTCCGGGCATGGCATTAATCTTACTGGTGAAAGTCCAGTCACGGGTATTTACCGCCAAGTGTAGCAAACCTCAACCCTATTAAGGCATTATTTTAATATTTTTTATAAAAAAGTGTAATTTTATTGTAAAAAAAACTAAAGAAGTTATAATAGAATTATAGATATGTGGGGTTAGTATAAAATTCTTTCTATATATTGTTATTAATTAGTATTTTCTCATTATTCTCAATTAGAAAGGAAAAGGTTTTAAGAATTTCCATGATGTATATTGTTTTTGTGGCTTTCATCATCATGGCAACCATTTCGTAAATGATAAGAATGTATGTATTTATTGTAAAAGGTATTTAGATGACGATTTAGAATATGGAGCAAAGGATTAGAATATGAAATTAAAAAGATTATTATATATTATAGTTTTACCAATATTATTAATGCTATTTTCATCTTGTTCAAATGAAAATATTGAAATAATTCAAAAAGATATTGCAGATTATTACCTTGGTATAGATGATGATACCTTGTTTGTTCAATATGTTTCTATGGATATTAATATTATTGATAAAGAGGATAAAAAATATTTAAGATTTGAGGCTAATATCAGCAAAGGAAAACTTTTTAATGAAAATAAATTCGTATTTCGTTATGAAAAGGGGTTAGAAATAGTAAAACTAAATGGATTATATACGAATTTAGATGAGGGATGTTATGTTTATGCTGATTTAGAATTAGATGATAAAGAATATTATATAACTAATGTGGGATATTATTTGGATGAACCTTACTGGGGAGAAAATGTGTATGAACATATCTATGTACCAAGAAGGACTAATTTATCTAAATTTTCTTATTTTAAATCATTAGATGTAGAATTTAAATCTAATTTCAGATGGAATGTTAATAAAATATTATTGAATGGAAAAGAAAGTTATATGTTTTATGTGGATATTGTAACTGATAAAAAATTTGATAAGAAATTCGAATTTGAAGTAGCAACAGACGGCATTAAATATCTTGAGCCTTATTATACAAAAAATGATAAAAGAATGTATATAATATTAGAACCAAATATAAGATATCATTTAATTAAATTGAAATATGAATATGTTTCTATAAATTTATTTTATGATTTAGATTTGACTTATGATTATCCATATAACAATTAATATATTATGGTTAATAGCAAGTTTAAGTATTATTATTTTTGAAAATATAAAAAAACATTGATAAAACATTTTAAATAAAAGAAAAATAATGCTATAATAATTCCGGTAAAACACTAGGAGGACTTTAGAAATGTTTTCACAAAAAGATTTTTCATTAAAAGGTAAAGTAGCTCTAGTAACTGGTGCTTCATATGGTATTGGTTTTGCAATTGCTTCAGCATATGCAGCTAGTGGTGCTACAATTGTTTTCAATGATATTAATCAAGAATTAGTTAATAAAGGATTACAAGCATATAAGGAAGCTGGTATTGAGGCTCATGGTTATGTTTGTGACGTTACTAATGAAGATGCAGTAAATGCATTCATCAGCCAAGTTGAAAAAGAAGTTGGTGTTATTGACATTTTAGTTAATAATGCAGGTATTATTAAGCGTATTCCTATGACTGAAATGAGCGCTGCTGATTTCCGTAAGGTTATTGATATTGATTTAAATGGACCATTTATTATGGCTAAGGCTGTAATTCCAAGCATGATTAAGAAAGGTCATGGTAAGATCATTAACATTTGTTCAATGATGTCAGAATTAGGTCGTGAAACAGTTTCTGCTTATGCAGCTGCTAAGGGTGGATTAAAGATGTTAACAAAGAACATCGCATCAGAATATGGTGAATTCAATATTCAATGTAATGGTATTGGACCTGGATACATTGCTACTCCACAAACTGCTCCACTTCGTGAGATTCAACCAGATGGTAGTCGCCATCCATTTGATCAATTTATTATTGCTAAGACTCCAGCTGCACGTTGGGGTAATCCAGAAGACCTTCAAGGTCCTGCAGTATTCTTAGCTTCAGATGCATCTAACTTCGTAAATGGTCATATCCTATACGTAGATGGTGGTATCTTAGCTTATATTGGTAAGCAACCTAAGTAAAAATAATAGGTAGATGTGAAATATTTCACATCTATTTTTTTTGCATTTATGGAGATTTTTAAATAATAATATGTTAAAATTATTCATAAAGAAAGAAGGGGTAAAATGAGTATTTCAAAATTTCTTTTATCAAATAAAGAAAAATGCCAAGCATTAGTTGATGAACTTGGTAAAAAATTTAAATATGTATCAATTTTAGGAACAGATGTTGTTGTTACTAGAATAAATGCTAATAAAAATAACTCTACTATTAATGATACATTTGATAACGAATTAGGATTTGTTGTCAAAATGTCTAACGGAGGAGCTTTTTTCGAATATTCTTTTGATTCGTTTGATTTAGATATTAAAGAACTATCAAATAAAATCTTAGAAAAGACTAATATTTCAGATGAATTAAAAAATATTGAAGTATCAACACTAGATGTATGTGAAGAAAAACTTGTAAAAGATTTTTCTCGTCCATCTGATTTTGAATCATTTAATAAGTCAGAACTATTGGAGTTTTGTAAAAAGACTACTAGTAGAATATTAAAGAAAGAACCACATTTCTTAAATGTTAATACAGTAATCACAACACAAGAAATATCTAAAATATTTATTTCTAAAAATAAAAATTTATCACAGTATTATACTTGGGTAAATGGTGACATCATAGGTACATATTTAGCAGATAATAAGAGAATGAGTAATCCTAGAGAAATGTCATTTAGTAATGAAATTCAATTTGTGTTAAATGAACTACCTACTAAGATTGATTCATTGATAAGAAAAGGTAAGAACTTAGCTTATGCAACTCAAATAAAACCTGGTGTATATGATATTATTACCGATCCATCTATAACAGGATTAATCGCACATGAAGCCTTTGGTCATGGAGTTGAAATGGATCAATTTGTAAAAGATAGAGCTTTAGCTAAAAAAATGGTTGGTCAATATGTAGCATCACCAATTGTTAATATGAGAGATGGAGCTTCATCAGTATTTTCAACCGCATCATATTTCTTTGATGATGATGGAGTATTAGCTCATGATACACAAATTATTAAAGATGGTAAGCTTGTTAATGGTATTTGTGATTTAGTAAGTTCTCGTCAATTAGGATGTGAACCAACTGGTAATGGTAGAAGACAATCGTATAAGAGAAAAGCTTATACAAGAATGACTAATACTTTTTTCGAAAAAGGTAAAGATAAATTATCTGATATGATAGCTTCTATTAAACATGGTTACATGCTATTTGAGACAAATAATGGTATGGAAGATCCTAAGAACTGGGCAATTCAATGTGTATGTAATTATGGAATTGAAATTATCGATGGTAAATTAACTGATAATTATGTATCTCCTGTAGTAATGTCAGGATTTGTGCCTGATTTATTAAAATCAATCACTATGATTTCAGATGAATTTGAAGAAGAAGGTTCTGGTCAATGTGGTAAAGGTTATAAGGAATGGGTTAGAGTATCTGATGGTGGTGCTCATTTGAAGGCGAAGGTGAAATTAAGCTAATGGAAAATTTAGAAAAATTATTAAAAGAATTTAATGAAGTTTCTGATTATAGAATTACAACAGTAACTCAAGAAAGTTATGAATTATTCTTTGTACATGAAAAACTTGAAACAGTTAGAAGGACTGAGACAATGGATAAAAATGTAACAATTTACGTTGATCATAAAAAATATAGAGGAGATTCAACATTTGTAATAACTAAATCTGATAATGAGGCATCTTTAAGAGAAAAGATAAAATCTTCCATTGAAAAAGCTTTATTAATTAATAATAAGAAATATAAATTACCTTCAAATGAAGTTAATACTTATTCATTAGAATCTAATTTTGGCGACTATTCAATGAAAGAATTAGGTACAAATATTTATAATATATTAGTTGAATGTACATCAAATAAGAAAGCTACATTAAATGCTAGTGAAATATTCTTATATAAAACTGTTAAACATATTGTAAACAATTGTGGATTAGATAAGACACAAACTAAATATAAAGCTATGATAGAAACAATCCCTACATTTGATACAAAGAAGGATTCAGTTGAAATATATACACAACTTAATTTTTCAAATTATGATAAAAAATGGATTAAGAATCAAATAAATGAAGCATTAAAAGATGTTACTAAGCGTTCTCGAGCTAAAAAGCCTAATGGTGAGTTAAAATGTAATGTTTTACTTAGATCAAGTGAAATTGCACAATTAGTTGGTGCATACGTAAATAATTTGAATTATCAAGCTGTATATAATAAATCAAATAGTATTAGCTTAGGCTCAAATATTCAAGAAAATAGTCAAGGTGATAAACTAGATGTTATATTACATGGCCAATTGAAAAATAGTGCCTATAGTGAAGCTTTTGATGCTGATGGTATTAGCTTAAAGAAGAAAAAAGTGATTAAAGACGGAATCGTTATTAATTATTTTGGAGCGAATAGATTTGCACAATATTTACATAAAAAGCCTACAGGTTCATTAAATTTAATTGAAGTAAAGAAAGGAACACATTCTTTAAAAGAATTTATGAAAGAACCTTATTTAGAGTGTGCATCATTCTCAGGACTTCAAGTAGATATTGATAATGATTACATAGGTGGAGAAGTAAGACTTGCATATTATAATGATTTAAATAAAATATATCCTATTACAGGTATATCAATCTCTGCAAAATTATCAGATGTACTAAAGACAATTGAATTTTCAAATAAAGTTGTTACAAATTCTTATTATAAAGTTCCTCAATATGCATTACTAAAAAATGTTAAGATATTTTAATTAAAAAGCTACTATTAGGTAGCTTTTTAAATAATTTTGTAAAATCATCTTTTATTTTTTAGCAAAATAATTTAAAATATATCGAACAAAGTGAGATGTTAAAATGAAAAGACCGATTAAATTAGAAATTGAAAGATATTTAATGATGATACTAGCATGCTTTATGTACGCATTTGGTTTTTGTTTCTTCATTCATACAAATGAAATAGTTGCAGGTGGATTAACAGGACTAGGAATTATCTTCGAACATTTTATTCCTCAAATTGCTGTAGGTACTTGGGTCATTATCTTAAATATACCAATGTTAATTGTTGCTTTCTTTCAAGAAGGTAAAAAATTTACTATTAATTGTTTAATTACAGTGTTAGTACTAAATTTATCAATTAATGGCTTAACAGCTTTAATGAACAAATTTAATTGGTCTATTGATTTATCAGATATAAATTTGGGAGCATTACCACATGCAATATTTGGAGGATTGTTCCAAGGTATATCGATTGGCCTTTTTTGTAGATATCGTTGTTCATCAGGTGGTACTGAATTACTTGGTAGATTCTTCCATGAGTGGAGCAATCAAAGAGTATCAATTCCTGTATTTAACGGAATCTGTGATACTATTATAGTATTATTAGGTCTTACATTTAAAGGTGTTTCAAATTTATTCTACGCATTAATTGTAATTTTTATTACAATGAAAGTATCTGATATTGTAATACTTGGATTTAATTCATCTAAATTATGTTATGTAATAACTACAGAGGGCGAAAAAGTAGGACAATATCTTGTACATAATTCTCCTCGTGGTGTTACACTTCTTGAAGGAAAAGGAATGTATACAGGTAATCCAAGAGAAGTATTAATTACAGTTGTTAAAAAGAATCAATTACCTCATTTAAAAGAAATGATTTTATCACAAGACCCTAACGCCTTTATGATTGTTAGTGAAACAAATGAAGTATTAGGTAATGGATTTAAAAAATTAGCAATTAAAGATGAAGACTAAAACTAAAGTTATAGAAAGCTTTAGTTTTTTTTATTAAAATTGATTAAAAATATCGTTAAAAAAATATAAACTTTACAAATGAAAAATATTTATAAAATATTAAAGAAAACGCTTGCATATATAGAATTTAGTGCTATAATTATAAATGTGATAGCGCTATCATAATCGCAATCATAAAACCTCAAACAAAGAAAAAAGAAATAAAAAAGGAAAAAAGCTCGTTTAACGAGTTTTTTTTTTGATTTTAACAAAAGACGAGTAAAAATGATTCTAGTATTTAAAAGACAAAAAATGTATGGATATAAATAATCTGTAACAATTATTGAAAAAATATATTAAATATTTTATGAAATTTATAATGATGGTATATATTATCCTGAGGTTAAATATACAAATAATGATAAAAGAGTATATATTATACTTG
>CAMNHY010000013.1 GCA_946540005.1 uncultured Clostridium sp. | reverse complement strand
AAATACTACAATATTTAATGTAACCACTAGTATAAGAATAAAAAATACTATAGCCTAAAAATAAAATAATACCAAAAGATAATAAAGTAATAATCTTTATTTCTAATGAATTTAAATAATATTTTTTAAAATTAACTTTTTTTAAATATTTTTTAGGCTTTTCTTCTTTATCTTCAATTAATACGTCATAAATGCTGTTTTTTTTATCTTGAGAATCCATACAAACCTCTTTATTTAATTATAACGTATTATAGACAAAATAAAAAGGTGCCAAGCACCAATTTATTTAATATAGATTTTTACTGCAGCCTCATTTTGATCAATAAAATAAGAAAGAATATTATATTTTCCTATTAATTCTTTATCTGATTTATATAATGTATTATTTTCAAAGATATAAGAATTCTTTTCAGGGTTTGTTAAAGATAAACCTGTAAAACTAATTTTTGTGACATTATCAAGAAGTGAACCTGATTTTTCTATTGCAGAGAATAAACTATCTAACTTTTCCCATTTTGAAACATAACTTGTCTCAATTTCCTCATAAACAGTATATTCTTCTGCACTAGATTCATAACCTATTACTCCGTAATATGTTGTATCACTAATCTCATATGTATACGTAATATATAAGCCAATAATTTCTCCATTATCGATATAAATCTCACCAGAATCCGCATTATATATTTCAGATTTGCAATTACTTCTAGTATAAATTTCATCAAATAGTTTTGTAATATTATTTAATGAAATATCAGATGCAGGAATTGAATATGTAATCTCATTCTTTAGAGGTTCACTCATTGTCGAATCATTACTAGTAGTAGAATCAACAGGTTTAGGTGTAGGATTATTTAAAGAAACATTAATTCTTACAACAATCGCACTAATAAATAAAACTAAAACAATTATATGAATAATTATTAACAAAATTTTTCTCATATCACAAGTCCATTATTTTAGATTTTTCAACTTTTCCATTTTTCTTTTTCTTGCAAGTTGATAAACAAAAATTGACAACCGAAATAAATAAAAAGTAAACAAACACAACTATCATCGAAATGATAAACAAAACACTATTTCTAGTAATAAGATAACAAACTAAAGAAATAATAACTGGAATAACTCCCAAATATTTAATATCTTTTAATTTCATATCTATTTCAACATCTTTCTATATTCTTCTATTAATTCTTTTGCAGTTTCAAAATCAATCTTGTCATCGATAGCTAAGCTTTTAATTTTTAAAGTATAAGAATCATCATTAGATTTATCGTTTTCAATAATTTTTTCAATAAGTCTATCAAATCTTAATCTAATGGTAGGATAAGAAACATCATAAACTTTTGCTACTTCTTTTAACGAACCATTATTAATAATGATATTTTTAATGAAAGATATATCTGTATTGTCTAAGCTTAGTAACCAATTAGGTAAATCTTCATATTTCAACAAAATTAAACAGCTCCTTTAATTATGTTTACAAAAATATTATAATATTAATTTTATTAAAGTCAATACCATGTTTTCTTTAATTTTATTAAAGTTTAAATTAAAAAAAAGAAAGATTTCTTGAATAAATCAAAATTCAAAAAATCTTTCTAATTAAAACTATTATTTCACATTCTTTAAATGCTCAAGTACTTCTTTATATTGAGCTTCATATTGAGCAAGCTTAGCTTTCTCTGAATCTAATTTTTCCTTTGGAGCTTTTGCTACGAAATTAGGATTAGATAACATCTTATTAGATCTTGCTAATTCATTTTCTAATCTTTCTTTTTCCTTAGTTAAATCTAAAATAACTTTTTCAATATCGATTAAGTCATTTTGAGGAATATAGATAGTTGAATCGTTTAATACTACAACAACTTGACCTTTAGAATCAATATCATTTTCTGTAATAATTAATTCCTTTGGATTTAAGAATCTATCAAAGTATGGACGAGCTTCTTCAAATGATAGTTTTGTTAAATTATTCTTAACAAATAATGTAATACCAATTGGTTCCTTTGGAGCCTTATTAGCTTTAGCACGTTCATTTCTAACAGCTTTAATAACTTCAATTACATTATTAATGCCAGCTTCATCATTTTCAAAATCAAATGCTTCACAAACAGTTGGCCATTTAGAGATTGTAATAGATTCTTCTGTGTGAGGAAGATCTTGATAAATTTCTTCAGTAATAAATGGTGCAACTGGGTGTAACATTTTAACGATTGCTGTTAATACATAAACTAATACATTTTGAGTTGTATTCTTATTTTCAAGATCAGATCCTTGCAAATCAACCTTTGAAATTTCAACATACCAGTTTGCGAAATCTTCCCAAATGAAATTATATAAAGCCTTATTTGCTTCGCCAAACTCATATTTATCATAATTATAATCTACATTCTTAATAGTCTTATTTAATCTATTTAAAATCCATTTAGAAGCTAAATTTAATTTTGCATGAGTTAAATCAATTTCTTTATAACCATCAATATTCATCATTACATAACGAGAAATATTCCATAGTTTATTTAAGAAATTCCAGCTTGAAGCTACTTTTTCTTCTTCATAACGAAGATCCATACCTGGAGCTGAGTTAGTATTTAAGAAATAACGAAGTGCGTCACAGCCATATTTATCAATTACATCAAATGGATCAATACCATTACCAAGTGATTTACTCATCTTACGACCTTGAGAGTCACGAACTAAACCATGGATTAAAATATCTTTAAATGGTGCATGCTTAGTAAATTCAATACCTTCAAATAACATTCTAGATACCCAGAAGAATATAATGTCATATCCTGTTACTAAAACATTAGTTGGATAATATCTATCAAGCATCTCAGTCTTTTCTGGCCAACCCATAGTTGAGAATGGCCATAATGCAGATGAGAACCATGTATCTAGTACATCTTCATCTTGCTTCCAACCATCACCAGGGCATTCAGGTTGAACTTTAACTTCTTCACCCTTATACCATGCAGGAATTCTATGTCCCCACCATAATTGACGTGAAATACACCAATCTTGAATATTAGTTAACCATTGAACTAATGTACCCTTAAATCTATCAGGAACAAATTGATATTCTTTATTATCTAATACTTGTTTAGCAAGTACATCCATCTTTACAAACCATTGCTTAGATAGTCTTGGTTCTACAGGTACACCAGTTCTTTCAGAATGACCTACTGAGTGAGTAATTTTTTCTAAATGATCAAAATAACCTTCTTCAGTTAAATCTTTAATTAAATTCTTACGGCATTCAAATCTATCTTGACCTTGATATTTTCCTGCCATTTCATTCATTGTACCATCATCATTCATACAAAGTGGCATATCTAAGTTATGTCTAATACCTACTTCATAGTCATTAGGGTCATGTGCAGGAGTACATTTTACAACACCAGTACCAAATTCCTTATCAACATATTCATCACTAATAACTGGAATAGCAATCTTAGTACCAGGAATATAAACTTCCTTACCTACATATTTATTAAATCTTTCATCTGTTGGGTTTACCATTAATGCTTGGTCAGCAAACATAGTTTCTGGACGAGTAGTCGCAATTAATAATGAACCAGAACCATCAGTGAATGGATACTTAAAATAATAGAATGCACCTTCATCATCTTGGTGAATAACTTCAATATTAGAAAGAGCTGTTCTAGCTTCAGGGTCCCAGTTAATTATTCTCTTACCTTGATAAATATATCCTTTTTTATAAAGCTCACAGAATACATAATTAACAGCTTTATTTAATCCTGCATCTAATGTGAAACGCTCTTTTGTATAATCTAAAGATAGACCTAAGGCTGCCCATTGAGAACGAATAATTTCAGCATACTCTTTCTTCCAGTCCCATGCATATTCAAGGAATTTCTCACGACCTATATCATATCTTGAAATACCCATATCTTTAAGTCTTGCATCTACTTTTGCTTGTGTTGCAATACCAGCATGGTCCATACCAGGAATCCATAATGCATCATAACCTTGCATTCTCTTTCTTCTTATAATCATATCTTGAATAGATGTGTCCCAAGCATGACCTAAGTGTAATTTACCAGTAACATTTGGTGGTGGAATTACAATTGTAAACGGAATCTTAGACTTATCTCCTGCAGTAAAGAAACCACCTTTAAGCCAAAAATCATATTTACCAGCTTCAACTTTTTTAGGATCATATTTAGGATCTAGTATTTTTGTTGCCATAATTCAATATTCCTTTCTATTTCATCTTTTGTAAGTGTATATTCCTTACAATCGAATATTTTTTCATCATACATCTTTTTATAATGTCTAATAGTACCATCATAATGAAAATTAAGAGCTTTTAATGTGTTTTCACTCTTAAAATTATCAGAAAATAAATGCGTAGTTAAAATATCAATATCGATAATTTTATTAAACCAAGGAATAAAATTCATTAATGTTTCTTGCATCAAACCTTGATGTTGATATTCTTTTTTTAAGATAAATCCAATTTCATAAGCTTTAGGATTTTTTCTTGTCTCATCCTTATAAAAATTAATTTCTCCTATTAATTGATTATCAAGTGTAGTAATCTTCATATATTGTTTAGACACTATTCTATATTGAAGGCTTAATCTACAAACTTCAAGTGTAGGAACTGGTTTAAACCCAGCAGGATAAGTTAGTTCTTTATCTGATAACATTTGATATAAATCAAATAAATCACTAGATTCATATGGCTGAATCATTAATCTTTTAGTTTTAATCAACTGAATCACTTCCTAAAAAAAACGCCCTTGAAAAAATCCAAGGACGTTAAATACGCGGTACCACCTTAGTTCAATATAAAAATATATTGCACTCAAATCTCTTAACGCGAGTTACGTTGTAAACTACTTATTTTCATCTACAAAGCTCCATGACTACTTTCAAATATAAGCTTATGGATAATTTTCACCGCTATATCCTCTCTAAGATAAGTATTTATATTTTACTCTTCACTTCATTGCTTATGCTAAAATTATATTCTTTTTATATTTGTTTGTCAATTAATTTCATACATTCGAATTGATATAATATATCTAATATATTATTACTTATATTTAATGAAAAATAATTAGTTAATAAATAACTTTTAAATCCAAATACAAATATTTCTAAATGTTTTTCAATTACACAAACTACAATATGACTATCTTTTTCATTAATAAAACCTTTTGTAAACGTAGATATATTTGTAAAATCATTTCCTTTTGTAGGAACAAATTTATAAATATTATCTAAATCTGTTTCAAAAGTCATTCCATAATCACTTAATAAATCAATACAATCTTTTAAAGTAAAGTTTTTAGTTCTTCCAAACTTTTTTGAAACTTTATTTAAAGCTTCATGAAGCTTATAGTCTAAATAATTATTATAATCCATTATTTTGTCTTTGCTGAGTTAACAATTGTTTCACAAGTTGTTAAATAATTAGAGTTCTTAGGTTCTAACATATAAACCTTATCAACTCCGTATAATGGATTTAAATAATTAGGATATAATTCATGGAATTCTTTATAACTTAAAGAGCCTTCTGTGTCTTCATCACCAAAATAATATTCAGTTTCTTTAGCTTCTTCATATAAATTAACAACTTCTTTTAATGTAGGACAATATCCAATAGCTTGTGCATTTTGATATGCATTTTCAGGATCTAACATGAAATTAATAAATTTATTAGCTAAATCATAATGTTCACAAGTTGTAGGAATAACCATTGCGTCAAAGAATGCAGCAGTAGTGGATGGTACAAATACATTAATATTTATATCATCTTTTGTTAGTCCTTCTTCATTGTATAGTAAATAAAGTGCATCGAAGAAATCACCAAGTTGAGTGAAACACATATCAAGTTCATGAGTAGATGTATTTCTCTTTAAATTATCATTATCCCATTGATCAAATTTTGCAGTATAAATTGAACTGATTAATTTATTTTTTAATTCAGAATCAATATCACCATCACAATTTCCATTTAAGCTTGTAATATTAGGATCTAAACCTTGACCCATTAAATAACTTGCAATGGCCCAACGAGATGTATCATACATACCAACTTTAACAGTCTCTTCATATAATGATTTATCAAATAATGCGTTAAAACCATTTGATTTTACTACATCTTCTACGTCAGAGAAAGTTTTATTATAAATGATTGAATAAGCACCCCAGAAATATGGCATAAAATATCTATCCATATCACTACGGTTTCCTTCAAATTGATTTTTAATTAAATCATTTAATGATGATACAAATATGTTTTGATAATTTGAAAGATATTCATATTCAGAATTTTTTACATCCATTTCCATTAAATATCCTTCATCATACATTTGTTTAACAACATAATCACCAGGAATAGCTACATCATATGCTGTAGTACCTGCAGTAATCTTTTGATACATTGCTTCACTTGATGTAACAGTCTCCATTACTACTTGGCAATTATATTTTTCTTCAAATTTTGTTACAACAGATTTATAATCAACATCATCATCTATATCTATATATTCACCCCAGTTTAATAAATATAAAATATCTGAGGGAGTTGATATTACGATAACACCAAAAATTGTAAATGCGATTAATGCGGCAAAAATAAATAAAATCTTTTTCATATTATTTACTCTCCTTCTTTACAGTTTTTCTTGATGTCTTAATTGAAATCAATAAAACAACAAATAGAGTAACAAATGTTAATAAAGCATTAAATGCATAGCTTCCAGCACTAAAGTTCTTCTTTGAATAAGATGAATAAACATAATTTGAGAAATTAGAGAATCCATTACCTTGTGTATAGAATGAAATAACAAAATCATCTATAGATAAAGTAAATGCAATTAAAGCACCAGCTAAAATTGGAGTCTTTAATGAAGGAATTATTACTTTAAATAAAGCTTTATATTTTGAACAACCTAAATCTTGTGCAGCCTCAAATATAGCCTCATCAGTTTGTTCAAGCTTTGGTAAAACCATTAAAATTACATATGGAATTGTAAAGAATACATGAGCAACTAACATTGCTGGGAAACCAAATGCTTTTTTAAAGATTGGTAAATTAGATAATAATGAGAATAAAATCATTATTGATATACCAGTTACAATTTCTGAATTCATCATAGGAATTTCATTTAAAAAATCCATAGTTTTTCTCTTTTTACCAGTTAAAGCATTTATACCAATTGATGTAAATAAACCAACAACAGTTGCAATTGCTGTTGCCCAGAATGAAACTAATAATGAATCAATTATAGAAATATATAATTGTTGGTTAGTAAACATTTCAGCATAATTATCAAAAGTAAATCCTCCCCAACGAAGAGGTGTTACTGAATTTGCTGAGGCATTAAATGATTGATAAATAATAATTAAAACAGGTGCATACATTGCAAGTAATACAAGGCCGACAAATAACCATTTTAAAACTGTAATAACTTTATTTTTAATGTTATTATTTTCAAGCATTATTTGTCACCACCTTTTCTTTGTAACTTTCTAAATACTAAGATACATAGAATAATAGCAATACTTACTAAAATTGATAATAATGATCCGAAATTAAAATTATTCTTTTCAAATACAGATTGTAGCACATTACCAATTAATTGTACGTTTCCTTGACCAATAGTTGCAGAAATTGCAAATCCTGTAGCTGCAGGTAAGAAAACCATAATTACACCAGATGAAACACCACCCATTGATAAAGGTAATGTTACCTTAAAGAATGTCTTCCATCCAGGAACACCTAAATCACTAGAAGCCTCAATAAGAGATCTATCTAATTTTTCTAATACTGTATAAATTGGGAAAATCATAAAAGGTAGATATGTTGTAACAGTTACAAATATTACAGCAGGAGTTGTACCTAAGGCATTTAATCCTGATAAAATATCTGATCTAAATAGTTTATACCAAGAAATTATTCTTAGCATTGAATTACACCACATTGGTAAAATTAACAATAATAAGAATAACATTTTATTCTTAACTTTACTAAATGAAATTATATATGCAACAGGATAACCTAATAATATACAAATAATAACTGTAAAGAATGCTACTTTTATAGAATTCCATAAAGCTTTATATAGTGAAACATCAGATAATCTTTGATATGAATCAATAGAAATTGTTGCTTGTCTAAAATCCATTCCTTTAGATTGCATAAAAGTTAAGATAAACATAATTAAGATTGGTAAAACTACTAATATGATAAGCCATACAAAGTATGGTATTGCAAACTTCTTAAATTGCTTCATAATTAGGCCTCATTCTCAATTTGTTCAGAAATTTTTCTACCTTTTTCACGAATCTTTTGAATTTCTTCTGGTTGTTCTGAATCTTCAACCTTCATAAGGTGAATTTCATAACTATCAACTTTTAAGCCAACACGTGAACCAACTTCAACGTTTTGATAATCCTCAACTGTTAATTCTTTATCACCAATATTAACCCATAATTGGAAATGAACTCCAGTAAATACTGATTTTGTAACTATACCTGATAAAATAGCTGAATCAGGATCATCTATTTCAAGGTCAAAATCCTCAGGTCTAATAACTGCATCAACTACTTCACCTGGAATAAATGTTGTAACATATGTATCAAATACAGCATCAAAGAATGTAACTTGTTGATTACCTAAATACTTAGCTTCAATGATATTACAATCATCATAGTTTGCAAGAAGCTTAGCTTTCTTTTCAGTAATAGCTTCACAATAAATATTACCTGGTTCAATTGTAAATCCTACAACATCACCAATATTATATTTATCTTCTGTTTCAACATTTATAATAGTCTTATTTTCATTTTCAACTTCAACTTGTAAGCTATATTCATTCTTTGCAAATTTAACTGATTTTACTACACCTGTAAATTTAGCATTTTCTAATAAGCAAATGTCAAAGTCTTCATATGAAACCATACAGTAGATATCATCCCCTGGCATAAAATCATGAGCAGATACTTTAAATGTCTTATCTTCCCATTTAAATCTTCTAGGTTCTGGATATACACCTCTAAAGATATTAGCTTCACCAATAAATGTAGCAACAAATTTATTAGCTGGAGTATTATAAATATCCTCAGGACGACCCATTTGTTGGATTTCTCCACCTTCCATAACAACAACAGTATCTGACATTACCATTGCTTCTTCTTGGTCATGTGTTACGAAAATGAATGTAATACCTAAGTTCTTTTGCATCTCACGAAGTTCAAGACGCATTTGTTTTCTTAATTTTAAATCAAGAGCTGATAAAGGTTCATCTAATAATAAGATACGTGGTTTATTTACAATTGCACGTGCAATCGCAACTCTTTGCATTTGACCACCTGATAATGAAGAAATTAATCTCTTACCATAACCTTCAAGATTTACTAACTTTAAAGCTTTATTAACTTCACGTTCAATAATATCTTCTTTAAAACTTCTCTTTGAAATTTGTGCAATCATTTTATAATAAACATCTTCTTTTGATATTTCTTCTAAAAGATTGTCATAAGTTTCTTTAAATTTAGAACCACTTAAAGAATAATTTAGACCAAATTCATTTAATTTAGATTGAATTAATTGAGAATATTCATCAAAAGATTTTTTCTTATTATCTTTTGAAATAGTGTCTAAATAATCTTTAACTAAATAATAATTTGACTTTGTCTTAAATAAATCGATTACATAATTTTTAACTTCTTTAGGCTTATTGATATGTGATAATTTACGAGTTAAATTATCAATTTCTTCTTCATCAAAGCCATAATCTTCCATTAAATCCATTGTACCAATGTCATAAATGTTTGAATAAACATTATTTCTTAATCCAAAGGCAATATTGTCATAAATATTCAAATGAGGAAACAATGAATATCTTTGGAATACTGTATTAATTGGTCTCTTAAATGCAGGAATAGATGCAATATTTTCTCCGTCTAGTAATAATTCACCAGCTTGCATATCCTCAAATCCACCAATTATACGCAATGTTGTTGTTTTACCACAACCAGAAGGTCCTAAGAAAGTAACAAATTCGTTCTCATTAATCGCTAGATCAAAATCATCTAGGATTACGTTTTGTCCGTACTCCTTACGAATACCTTTCAACTCTAAAATCTTACGAGCCATTTTTAATCTCCTAAAAATAAAAATATTCGTTTTTAATAATATCTAATTCTTATTTAGTACTGACAAAGCTTTATTTATCTATTAGATATTCTATATAACTAGCAAAATTTTATCATACAACTTTTTTAATGTAAATAAAAATTTTTCAATTTTTTAAAAATATTTTAATCTTCATTTTTTTAATATTAATTTCTATTAAAAATACTTTTTTAAAAAAATAAAAATACGAAAGAAAAATCTTTCGTATTAATGGAATTTTAATGAAATATCTAAAGCTTTTACTGAATGAGTTAATGCGCCAACTGAAATATAATCAACACCAGTCTTAGAAGCGCTTGGAATACGTTCTAATGTCATATTACCAGAACCTTCTAGTTTCTTCTTATGATTATTAATTAGCACGCATTCTCTCATTAATTCATCACTCATATTATCAAGCATAATTATATCGCAATCAGTATTTAGTGCTTCTCTAAATTGTTCAATAGTTTCAACTTCAACTTCAATTTTAACACCACTTGTTCTTTCTTTTGCAAGTTTAACTGCATTAGTAATAGAACCACAAGCGTCAATATGATTATCCTTAATCATTACCATATCAGATAAACAATATCTATGGTTTGTACCGCCACCATCTTTTACAGCTTTTTTATCTAAAATACGTAAATTTGGCATTGTTTTTCTTGTATCTAAAATTTTGCAAGTTTTTTCACAAACAGAAACATATTTATTTGTTTCAGTTGCTATACCTGACATTCTTTGTAAAATATTTAATGCTGTTCTTTCACCTTTTAACAAAGTTTGAGTTTTACCATGAAGGGTAGCTAATAATTCTTTATTACTAACCTTTTGTCCGTCTTTAACTAATAAATTAATTTCAACAGTATTATCTATTAATTCAAATACTCTTTTAAATACTTCAATTCCTGAAATGATTCCATTATCTTTAGCAATTAATTTTGCATCAGATATTTCATCATCAGGAATTAAATTATCAACAGTAATATCGCCTGTTGGCATATCTTCTTTTAAGGCGTTTATAATAATATTATCAATAGTTAAATTATTCATATAATTCTCCTAATCTAATCTAAAATGAGAGCCAAGAGATTCTTTTCTCTTAATTGCTGCGTCAATTATTAATTGTGCAGTTTCGGCCATATTAAGTGTTTCATAATAATAACGTGAAAATACTTGAATTTTCTTTAAATCAGAAACATATTTATCAATAATTGATTTGGCTCTATTTAATCCTTCAGCTTTACGTACAATAAATACATATTTTGACATTGTATCTCTTATATCTTCTCTAATAGCTCTAAAGTTAAATAATTCATGTGTAAACTCTAAATCAGGTAAAACTACATCAATCTTACCGAAAGTAGAAGCCTCTTTATTAATCTCATCAGCAATTCTTTTACCAAATACAATACATTCAAGTAAAGAATTAGATGCTAATCTATTTGCGCCATGAACACCTGTACATGCACATTCACCTACTGCATACAAATTTTCCATAGATGTATGACCATAAACATCAGTACTTACTCCACCACACATAAAATGCTCAAGTGGAGCTACAGGTATATAATCTTTTGACATATCAATGCCATGTTCTAACAAGAATTTATAAATTGTAGGGAATCTATGCATTAAAAAATCTTTTGATTTATGAGTAATATCTAGGTATACATGATCACTCCATGTATCAAACATTTCTCTATTAATAGATTGACTTACTACATCTCTTGGAGCTAATTCCATTCTTTCAGGATCATATTTTTGCATAAATCTTTCACCATTAATATTACGCAAAATAGCTCCTTCACCTCTTACAGCTTCACTTATTAAGAATGTTTTACCAATCTTATCTTCTTCATAAAAACCTGTAGGATGGAATTGTACAAATTCCATATCTTTAGTTTTAACACCAGCTCTATAAGCTAACGCTATACCATCACCACATGCAAATTTTTCATTAGTAGTTCTTTTATAAATACCACCAAGTCCACCAGTAGCAAGGACAATTCTATTAGCTAAGACATATACTTCTTCATTATTTTTATTAATAACTATGACACCTAAAGCTTTATTATCATTTTGAAGTATTTCAATAGCCATTTCATTTTCAAATACTTCAATGTTTTTTCTAGTTTTAAGTGTATTTCTAAGATCAGTCATCACATGATTACCAGTATCATCGCCACCAGCATGTAAAATTCTTCTTGATCTATGTCCACCTTCTAATGTAACAACTAAATTACCATCAGGTGTTTTGTCAAAATTTACTCCTAAATTAATTAAATTTTTTAAATTAGCACCTGCTTCTTCAACTAAAATCTTAGTTGCAGCTTCATCATTATGATATGAACCTGCACGAAGAGTATCTTCGTAATGTTCTTTAATCTTTTCAGGATTAAAGTTAACCTCTCCAGCAATACCACCTTGTGCCATATTAGATGAACCTTTTTGGATTTCATCTTTAACAAAAATACCAATATGTAAATTTGGGTTTATATTTAATGCTGTATAAATACCAGCAAGTCCTGCACCAAGGATTACTACATCAAATTGTTTAATCTCTTTCATAATACAATCACCGCTTTTAAAATAAATATAAAAATATTATATTACAATAATAATAAATTTAAAATTAAAAAAAGTTAAAAAGTGCTAGTTTTTTCAAAAACAAGCACTTTTAAATTATTTATTTAGAGAAATTATATAATTCGTTAGATAAATATCTATCTCCTGAATCAGGTAATAATACAACTATAGTTTTACCTGCATTTTCTTCTCTTTTTGCAACTTCAATTGCAGCATATAATGCAGCTCCTGATGAAATTCCAGTTAATAAACCTTCTAATTTAACAAGTTCTCTTGCTGTCTCAAAAGCTTTTTCATTAACTACATCCATAACCTCATCATAAATTTGAGTATCAAGAGTTTGAGGTACAAATCCAGCACCAATACCTTGAATTTTATGGCTACCACCATGTCCTTTAGTCAATACAGGGCTTGATTCAGGCTCAACAGCTACAACTTTTAAATTTGGATTCTTTTCCTTTAAGAATTTAGAAGTACCACTAATTGTACCACCAGTTCCAACACCTGCTACAAAATAATCTACATTACCATCTGTATCAGCCCAAATTTCAGGTCCTGTAGTTAAATAATGAGCTTTAGGATTTGACATATTAACAAATTGTCCGGCTATCATTGATCCTTCAATTTCTTTATTAAGCTCTTCAGCCTTTGCAATTGCACCCTTCATACCAAGTGAACCATTAGTTAATACAACTTCAGCACCATAAGCCTTCATTAAATTAATACGTTCTACAGACATAGAATCAGGCATTACAATAATAACCTTATATCCACGTGAAATAGCTACCATTGAAATACCAATACCAGTATTACCACTTGTAGGTTCAATTATTGTAGAACCTTTTTTTAATTTACCATCTAATTCAGCATCTTTAATCATTTGATATGCAATTCTATCTTTTACAGAACCAGCTGGGTTAAATGATTCAATTTTAACTAAAATTCTGGCTTTTAAGTTATAAGCCTTTTCAATATTTGATACTTCCATTAATGGAGTATTTCCAATTAATTCTAAAACATTATTATAAATTTTCATAAATATACCTCTTTCTTAAATTAATATCTAAAATTAAAACTTAAAAAATAATTAAAGGTACAACATCGTCTAAAATAAAACATAATAATAGTCCTTTCAAAAAAAATAGGATTCTCTAAAAGAATCCTATAGTTAACAAATTTAGTTTTTGTATATAAGAATCTTAAAGAGCAACTTAAAAAATACTGTCAATACAACAGCAAGTATTTAAGATTAAGTTTTGTGTATTAATATTTAAATTTTTCATATAACAAAACTCCTTTTATATACTATACAAACAAATTTAACACAATTTTAAAGATACATCAATTAAAATGCTTAAAATTATTCATTATCTAATCTTTTTAATCCTACAAGAACACAACCATTAAAAAATGGTATGTTTAATTCTTTAAGTTTATTGTATAATTCTTCACTTTCAGCACCTGGTTGAATAATTACACCTTTAACTTTTAAATTATTATTAATATAATCAATGCTATATTTTGAATTCATACAAATATCTAATACATCTATTTCACTTTTTATTTCTTCGATTGAATTATATTCTTCTCTTACACAATAAACAGTTTTATTATGTTTTTTTAATTCTTCTTTAATTTCATATGCAGTCTTTTCTTTATTTGCAGTACTACCTAGTACTACAAAACTATTCATTTTCATTAAATCCATAAATTCCATATATATCACCAATTAAAATTTAACATAATAAAAAAAATGAGTCAAATAAATGACTCATAATTTTAAGCTTCCATAAAATCTATAATATAATTTGTAGTAATCGTCCATTGTGATAACGCGCTAATTGTAGCTTCACCATCACCACTTTGATTACCATATGAACCAAATTGACCATGATTACCACCATCAATTATATGTTCAACAAAATTAGAAGGTAAATTGGATTTATTAGAATTATATTTATCCATATTTAATACTTTATCACAAGATCCATATATTGATAATACATTAGAATTACTGTACTTAGTTAAATCATATGTTGAATAACTAGCAAGTAAAACAAGTCCACTAATCATATTTGTATGTTGACTATAATATTTAGCAGCAAATGCTCCACCTAATGAATGGCCACCAATAAACCATTTTTTATCACTATAATCTACATTATTAATCTTATCATTTCTACTGATAACATTATTAGCACCATTAACACCAAACATTGCTAGATTAAAAGGCATATCAACAATAACAGAAATATAACCTCTTTGAGCTAACATATACATTATTGGAGCATATGCGCTTGATTCAACCTTACCACCTGGATAAAATACAAAAGCTTCTTCTTGTGCAGTTTTGTTTTTTGGATAAAACCAAATATTATCATCAATAATTTCACAACGAACGTCGTTACTTACTGATTGAATTTTGTCAGATGTCTTCACATCTAAAGGTAAATATCTATCTACATCAACAGCTTGATAATAATTTGATGTATATATTACGAATGCAAGTCCACAAACAACAAGAACGGATAAAAGAACTAATATAATTCTTCTAAATACTTTCATACATTTCACCTTTAATTATTATAATAATTTTTAGCTAACTTAAAGCCTTTCTTCAATGATTTATCAAAATATTCCATTGACTCATCCTTTTTATTATTTAGGTATAAATAATATCCAACGATAAATTCAAATTCACCATTATATTCATCAAAATAATTATCGAAATTTTCTTTATAATTTTCTAATTTTAAATCATCTATATCTAAAAACATAATATCTAAGTGACAATACTCTGTAACTTCTTGTCCTAAAGATAAAGCTTTTAATTTGAAATTAATCGTATGATCAAGATCATAATCATTTCCTAAAAAGCTAATACAAGCTTTATTAATATGGATATTATTAATGCTATTTAATGGATGTTCGTATTTTGATACATCATAGCTCTTATCATTTTCAAAAGGAAAATATGCAACACTTGTTCTTCTTATTCCTATACATTCTGATACAGCTTTAAATCTTATTATTTTCATAAAATCACCGAAGAAATTATACTAAATTATTTTAATTTTAGCAATTTAATTATTTCATCTGCTGCAGATTCGTAATCTCCGTTATCTTCAACAATATAATCACAAATATCAGCATTTTGTCTTTCAACATCAATTGCAAGAATTCTGTTAGCTTTATCCTCGTCTGTAGCATTCTTCTTTAAAATAGTTTCAATTAATACTTTTTTATCACGTTTAATGTAAATAGTAATAGCATGAGGATAGTTTGTTTTTACTGCCATAGCACCACAAATATCCATAGTGCATAATACATTTTTACCTTTATTTAAAATTGCATCGATATCACTCTTTTTAGATGCATACGCATGACCAGCATACATTGTTGATTCAAAAAACTCTCCAGAATCTTTTTTATTATTAAATTCTTCAAGTGTTACATAGTTATACCAATCATTAACTTTTAAACTTGATTCATCTTTAGTAGTATAACTTACTAATTTATCAAATGTTTCAAGTTTACTATATAGTTTACCAGCAATCTTAGTTTTACCAGAACCACTAGGTCCTACTAAAATTAAAATACCAGGATTATGGAACTTAGGTCTTACAATTGAATAAGACTTAGTAATTGTTTCTACTAACTTTAAAAATTCATCATAAGTATTAACAGCAAGCATACCGGTAGCACTTCTATTCCAAGGACGACGCATTAATACGGGATATGATGCGTTTGACTTAAATACATTATGCATACCATCATCAAATAGAATATCAGTTGATATTTTTTCTTTTCTACTTCCCATGTAAATATTTGAAGTAGGAATTTCAGGAAATTCTTCCATAATTCGCTTAGCACGAATACCCATAAACTCTGGTGGAATTGATGTTGAAATAAATACTTCTGTAATTTGAGATAGTTTTTTTACAAATTCTTTTGCTCCTTCAATTACAGGTTGATTTTCATAAAATTCAGGATCATTAAAATATTCAAATATTACATCAGCTCGTGTTCCAAGTTTACCCCAACGGTCTATTTCATTCACACTAAGTGGTGGATCAAATTTATATTTTTCATTTGCTAATTTAACAGCATACGGAATACATTCCATTAATAAATCATCAACGTCTAAAGCTGTAGATAATCTAAATCTTTGGCTCATAAAATCACTCCTTTTTCTATTGAATTTCTCTTATTTAACCTATTTTACCACAAAGCATTTAAATATACAAAAGCTTGATGTTATTTTTTCATAATACATTTAATATTTTTAACGATATTTTTAATAATTTATTAAATAAAAAATTAAAGATTAAAAATAAAAATGAAATCAATGTATATAGTTATATGTATTTTCTAAGCACTTAAAATTTTAATCATTTATTTTAAAATCATCTTTTAATTTAGGATAAAGACTAAGCATATTAGTAAAAAAAAGTAAATTTAGAAATCTAAATCTACTTAGCTAAGTTATTATAAATTAAATTATATGCATCATCCTTCATTTGAACAGTTGATTCATATTCATTTGAATCTAATACTTTTAAAAAATCAACATATACTTTTTGACGCTTACCAAAAAATTTAAATTTTAAATGTTTAGTACCTTTTACTGAACACACTACTACTTTCTTACCACTAACTTTTGCAGGCTTAAAACTACCTGGATGCATTTCAAGCAATGTATTATCAGTTTTATTGCGAGTTCCTTCAGGGAAAATCAATACATTAGCTATTTCATTTTTTAATAAATCTTTAGCTTTAAAAATTGCTTTTGCACCTTCTCTTGGATCATCACGATTAATAGGAATATAACCACAAGCTTTAATTAAATTACCAACAAATGGAAATTTAAATGTTTCTGGCTTTGTTACACAAGATAATGGACTTGATAATGTTCTAATTAAAACTAATGGGTCAAAATTTGAACAATGATTTGCAACTATTAAACATTTTTCATCTTTTGGCATAATTTCTTTATTAGTTACTACGACCTTAATTTTTAATAATCTTAATAAAATCACATCAATATTCATTACAACATGATCAAAATATTTTGAATATTTATCACCCTTTTTATTTTTTGTAATTATTACTATGTATAAGCAATATATAGCTAAATATAAAATATAAAATACTGGTATAAAAATTAAATTTAAAAATAGAAAATAATAATTATTATTACTATATGATATAAAGTAAGTTATTGCACCACTTGTAACTAAGCTAAATA
>CAMNHY010000012.1 GCA_946540005.1 uncultured Clostridium sp. | reverse complement strand
GTTTGATTTTACAAATAAACTTAGAATGAAGATCACAGAGATGTGGTCTTTTTTCTTTTTTTTATATTAAATAAAAAAAGACTAATGTTTCTAATTTCATTAGTCTTATTCATTATCTTTAATCACTATATGATAACTTTAGATTAAGTATGGCATTTGATTAGTCTTTAAAATCAAATAAGAATCCATATCTTCCTTCTTCATCATCATGTGTAAAATTATAATATTTAATTTTATCGTTATTTAAATTGATTTTGGGCATATCTTTTTCATTTTCAATTATGATTAATTGACTTTGATCCATTGAATTGATAAAGTAATTATAAATTCCTAGTGTTAAATTATTTTTATTAATATGAGTGTGACCAACATCTAAACCAAGTAATGGCGTATCAATAATATAGAATGAAGGTTTGATTCTAGCGTTGTCATACAAATATTTTCTTATAGCTAACATCATAATGGTATTATAAAAAGCAGTGAAACCTTTGCCGTTTGTTGCTTTAGAATTTCCATTTATTTCAATATCAAAGCTTTTAAATGAAAAAGAAGCTGAATCATATTTTGGGTGACCACATGATTTTAAAATTGATTTAATATCTTTTGTTAAATCTTCTATAAATGATTTACTAAATAAATCTGCTGGGATATATGTCTGTTTTTTAGGCTGCTTCTTATATAAGTCATCAAGGTCATCTTCACATTGCTGATTAAAAGCTTCTATAGCCTTTAATTCTGCTTGAATAGAAATATAGTTTCTAAAAGTATTGATTTTTTCTTCAATATTTCTTTTGGCTGGTTTTAATACACTATTTATAGTGGTATCAATCTCTTTTTTCTTATTTTCTAATTCTTTAATAGTGGAATTTAAATCATATGTTTCTTTTAGAATTTTATTTTTTATTTCGATTAGTCCGTTTAATTGAGAAGTTATTCTACATATTTCCGCATTAATTGTTTCATTGCTAACTTTAAATTGGCTCGAAGTATCTAAATCTTTTTTACAGTGAGGGCATTTTGCATTTGATAATACATGTGAACTTTCAGAAACAAATGTTAATCTTTCAATATCTGATGTAAATTGACTTTCAAGTGAAGAATATCTATTTAATAGTATTAAAGATTCATTTAGTTTTTCATTTTTTTCTGTTATAGTTTTTAATAATTTTTGTCCATTAATAAATGTTTCATTTAATTTATGTTCAATTTCATTTAGTTTAATCGTTAAATTATCAATTTCTTCATTGATATTATAATTAGCACTTAGAATTGGATGTTTCTTTAAATCTTCGCTTTGTTCTTTTAATTTGAATAACTTATCATTTATATATTTTGAAATTGCAGCTTTTTTAATACGTTTAGTTGCTTCGCTATCATCAGGATCATAAGAAGAAAAATCAGTTTCGTAAAGTAAATATAATAGATGAGACAAGAAGTAGGTTTTATTGATAGTTTCTTTTGGCAGAATAATTGAATTATCTCTTTCGATTTCTTTTTCATTAATCATTAGCATATGTAAAAACATTCTTAGAGTGAATCTTTTCATTAAGCAGTATCTATTGAATGGAACCTTAAATTCTTCGTAGATATCAAATAGTTTTAAATATACAAGATTAATATTGTTTTCTTTCTCGTTATCTGTAGAATATATTCCACTTTCAATACCATCAAAATCACTTGACACTTCAATATCGCTTGAATTCAAATCCCTTGTGAATTTTATATCATGGTTGTTTTTACATATTGTTAAAGAAAAAGATGTATATCCTGAATTTACTTTGATTTCAAGTTTATCAGAACCTAATATATATTTTATACATTTAAAGATGTATGTTTTTCCTGTATTAGAAGCTCCACAAATTATTGTTAAATTTGGTGAAAATTCTATAGATGAAGTTTTTTTGTTAATACCATACGCTGATAATTCTTTTAAATAAAAATTACTCATAGAGTTTCGCCTCTCTCTTTAATTACGCTATTTGTAATAAATAGATTTAATTCGTTAATGATTTGCTCTCTGCTTTTTGATTTTATTTTCGCTAGAACTAATTTTACAATTTTTTTATATTTTAATGAGTATGTAGATTTTAGATTGTTACATACTTTTTTTTGATCTTCATTGATTTTATATTCTATTCCATTTGTTGAATCATAGGCTTTAATATAATTAGCATTTAATAGTGCATTAATTGCTTTTTTTATTTGTAATCTTCTTGAAGCAAATCCACTAAAATTATAATTATTATTTCCATGTAAATTATAATTGTTAATTTTGAAGTCTTTGCTATATGTTGACATAAAGTCGATAGTTGTAAGAGTATCAATATCAAATCCCTCATCAATACTAGAAAGAATTATTAATATTCTCATTGATATTTCAGCAGTAGAATTAAAAATATTATTCATAATCAACCTCCACCCAAGATTTAATACGTCCTTCGTTGACTAATATATGGCAGATTCCTTTACGTTCTTTAACTGTAATTAGGCCCTTAATATTAAGCAATATAGTGCTATTAAGTTCGGCTTTAGTAGCCATATCTAAAACATTCTTTAGTCTTTGGTACCCATTATTCAAAGATAAATCTACATAAGTTTCATAAATAGAATCAAATATTTCATTTTTTAATATGTTGAAATGATCTTCTCCATCATCAAATAAATCCCTTACTGAGCGTCTCATAGCTTCTGCACTATAGTAGCATTTGCTTTGTTCTAAAAGATGTTTTTCATATGCAGGATAAGATTGTAATTCTTGTAAGGATTTAATATCATTACCGCATATACTACTATAGACTTTTAAAAGTTCTATAACATATGGTAAATCGCATTTTAAACAAGAATCTTCTAAAGATATAGTTTCTGGCAATTCTATAGTCTTATTATTTATATGTAATATACCATCTTTTATATATGCATTTTTAAAAGCTTCTTTATCTAATGTTTTTGTTTCGATTTTTCTTATCGGTGGATAAGTTATATTTTCGCCTTTTGATATATCTTCAAATATCTTAGCCAATAAGTCAGCAAGTGTAGCTGGAATATCAATCTCACCGTCATAATATAAATCATCTTCAAAACCCAAATTTATGAGCTGTTCTTTGAAATCATCAAAATTGTCTGTTCTTTCATAAACGAAACTAATGAATTTATCCTTGTCGTATAAACTTCGTATTTTACTAGCACACTCTTTGCTTATATGTTTGGTACCATTACAAAAACTTCTAAGTGTATCGTCATTATAATTAATTAAAGGATTTTCAAATGTTTCATTAGAAAATGGATCTTGCATAAATGATTCTACGATATTAATTAAGAACCCGGCTTTAGAAGACTCTTTTTTTAACTTAGATATTAGATTTATATACTCTTTTAACGTAATCATTGTTGCACCTACAATCGATGGACCGAAATCCCGACCGTTTGGGACCGGTCCTTTTTTATTTTTAATATAGAATAATGTCAAAGCTTAAATAAAGTGATTATTCAAAGGATATTTTATCAAAACGAATTATCTTTTTCAATTTGTTAAAAGTCATAATCACGCAATTTAAAGCTTTAAAAAAAGGAGGTGCAGGAACATGTAAAAAAAGCAGAGTTTTTTAGCAAAGAAGAAAGGAGGAAGAGAATGAAAGAAACGTTATTAACGGTTGTTAGTATTTTAGGTACTATTTCAACAATTTTATTTGCTTATATCGCATTTAAAAGAAATGATAAGTCTGATGTCAGGAATAATGCTAAAAGTGAAGGAGCATTATTATCGGATATTGGATACATTAAATCGAGTATTGATCGAATGGAAAGTAAGTTAGATAAGCAAGAAAGTAATTACCAATCATTACTTACAAGGGTTATAAAAGTTGAAGAAAACTATAATTCGCTAAATAAGATTCTCGATTCACACATTAATAAAACTTAAGAAAGGGAGTGATTACATGAATTATTCTTGTGTGCCAATTATTGTAGTTATTTGTTATGTAATTGGAGAAATATATAAATTAATTTTTAGAAATAAAAGCGATCTATTTAAATTTATTCCTATTCTATTAGCTATTATTGGCGGTTTGTTAGGAATTCTACTATATTACACAGCAAGAGAAATGATACCTTTTGCAACAAATGTATATATAGCTTTAGGAATAGGTATTGTTAGTGGAGTATCTGCTACAGGTACTAATCAAATAGTTAAACAATTATTTAAGAAAGAAGGAGATAAAAATGAATAATTTAGTAAAATTTGGTAATGAATTAAATCCCAAAATTATTAATAGAATGCTGATTTTTTCAAATATATATAGAAAAACAACATCAAGCATTTATGATGATGGGATGGTTATTATAGGTAAACTTGAACCTAAAACAAAAGATCAAGAAGAACTGTTAAAAACAACAAATATGTTTAAATATTTTTGTGAAAATAATATTAATAAGGAATCTATTGATAAATTTATGAAAGAATTCAATACGTGTGTTGATGTGGATAAATATAATTATTTATTAAACTTCATAAATTCTGGTTTTGAAGAAACTTTTGAAAAGGCGTGCCAATTACTTGAGTTTGTGGCTAAAAATAGAACGTTTGGGCATATGTCTTATAAATTTACAATTTTAGTATTTAACGCGATACTTTATAAAAATAATATTCTTCCAATTATATTTTATCCTGCAAATATTATTAATCTATTTGAATTAATAAAAGCTGGTTTAACATATGAAAATTTGTTAGAAATAATAGATTTAATGTTTAAAAAGAGTGTTGATTATAATGTTGCACATAAGCTGTTTACACCAGAAGAAATAGAAGAAAAACTTTTGAAAATGAAGGAAGAATTAATTCAAAAATTTAATGTGGAACATTTGATTATAACTGGTTCATTTGCAAATGGTTTATTTAATAAATATAGTGATTTAGATTTAATCGTAAAGTGCTCAGATTATACAGGTATAAGAGATTTAGAAGAATTTTTGAAAGAATCGCTTGGTTTACCTGTTGACTGTATTCGATTTAATGATAAATTTACACAAAATGACGATTTAGTTCGCTATAAAATTGACATTTTTTAGAATAGGAGATGATAAAAATGATTAAAAATGTAGTTAATAGCAGTAATGAAGTACAAACAAGCTTATATGCTAAATATTTAGCAAGTTATGGTAACGCTTCTCAAAAAGGAGGATTATTTGAAATTGAACCTGATGGATTGGTTCTATTAAGAATTCAAGTTTCTGGATTTGATAGTAAAAAATATAAAGCAGTTAATTCAAAATTAAAACTATTTCTAAATAATATTTGTGATGAATGCTTATTTAAATTATATTCGATTTCAGAACAAAGTTTTTATAAGAGTAATGCACGTGAAGTCGGATTAAATTCTGTGATTGATACTATTTTATATAATGGGAAAAATAGAGGATATATTACGGTAGAAGGTGAAATTGAATTTGATTTAACAAAATTTATGTATAATGAATTGCAAGGATTTAAAGGGGACAAATATTTATATTTTGCACTAAAAACTGATAAAAAATTTAATGTAAATTGTTTAGATACAACATCTATTATAAAGTTTCAATTATCAGAAATTAATGGTTTAGATGCAATTTATGAATATTCACAGGAAGATATTGGATATGCAGGTGTAAGTAGTATTAATTTAGCAAATGGAAAATTAATACACAAAGTTGATCTTATTCAAACAGATAATGAAGATTGTCCTGCATCATTCCATTTGTTCTTTAATAACACTTTAAGCTCACCAACAAATTTATTAGGAGAACATTGGTTATTTGGTGGAAATTATATAGTAGAAAAGAATATGGATGCAAGTGAAATATCTTTAACAGATGCATCAGGAAAGAAATTGATTTTAGAATCATGCAGTGATGAAGATATTAAGTCATTATACAACATTAGAGTTCCATCAGAACTTACTGGTAATTACTATGTATGTTTAACAGAACCTATGTATTGTGTTGTAAATAATGATTCTGTAGATAAAATTATCTTTGTTGATAAAAACGATAATAGAATGTTCTTTGAAGGAGAGCCAAGTCGAATTACAAAGATAGAATTATCAAGCAAGAAAGTAATTGAATATGTGTATAGTGGCACAAGATTAATTGGAATTAAGGATGGAGAAGGTCAGCGTTTAACAATTGAATATAGAAATGAATTTGTAAACAAGGTTAGTCATTATAACAAAAATAACATCAAATTAGGTTATTCTGAAATTGAATATATTGATGGTAATATTTCAAGACTTAAATCATATATTGGCGACGAGAGTGAATGCTATAATGAAGCGCATTTTGAGTATGACAGTCAAAATAGATTAAGTAAAATATTTGATATTAAGGGTGGCATTCATAGCGAATTTCAATATTCAAGCAGTGATGAAGTTGTTAAAATTACTCATTGTTTTAGTGGAGACCCAGATAAACAAAAGTATACAACTTATGATTATCATACTTTCCAAACAATTGTAACAGATTATACTGGATACAGAACTAGTTACTATTTTGATTACTTTGGAAGATGCAAGACTATCATTGATGAAGAAGGTAAATCGATAACTAGAAATTATGATGATATTAAAGATGGTGTTCCTGGAGAATTAGCATCTGAATCCAAGTTACAAATCAATGAAAGAAATTTAATCGAAAATACTTCATTTGATTCTAGCGATAATTTGTTTGATAATTCATCAAGATGGTATTTATCAGCTGGAAAACAAGAAAATATTAAGATTATTGATGGCGGTGTATATGGTCAAAAATGCTTAAAAATAGAGAAAGATAAGTCTTCTAGATATGAAATTACACAAAAAATAGATAATATTGTTGCTGGATCATACACATTAAGCGGATTCTTTAAAGCTATAAATATTGGTTATATCAAAGAGGGCGATATTAAAGTTTTAGTAAATGTTTCATATAGAAAACGATATGAAAATATTTCACGTACAATCGATAAATATTATAAGACACATGAAGTTGTTACTACATATTATACAAATATGAGTAGAAATTATGAGATTTCTAATGATTTAACTGGCTCATTTGATTGGAAGAAATATTCAACTATAGTTTCTATTCCTGGCGGAAGTGATATTAGTGATTTAAAGGTAACTGTTAAAATTGTTTTGACAGGAGAAGATTATACTGCATTTATTGATGATTTATCATTAAGTTATGGTGATCATAATGTAAGATATAATTTTGTTAACAATGGCTATTTTGAAAATGATATGCTTGGCTGGGAAAGCGAAGGTTTAACATATGGAGATGGAGCATATTGTCATTATTTAAATGATGGACATAGCAAGGTTCTAGGTGATTATGTACTAAGAATTAATGGCTCTGCTAGGGAATTAAAGAAGGTATATAGAAGAGTATATATCAGCGGTAATGCAGGCGACGAACTATTATTAACAATGTTTGGAAAGGGTATTATATCAACGAATGAATTGTTTGCTGCATGCCTTTTAATTCATTATTCTGATAATGATAGTGAAAGAAGTTATCAGTTTGATTTTGATACAAATTATGAGAATTGGCAGGTTTTAACAAGAAAAGTTATCGCTGAAAGAGCGTATGACTATGTTGATATTGAAATTAAGGTAAAAGCTGAAAAAACTGTTTTAATTGATGCAATCCAACTATATAAAGATTCATTCGGAAAAGAATTTGCATATACAAATAAAAAAGACATGTCGCAAATGGTTAATGAGGCAGGAGAAACATCTGAAGTTAGTTTCAATGATGATTCAAATGTTTCAGAGGTAACTGATGAATCTGGTGATACATATAGATTTGTATACGATTCTAATAAAAAGGTTAAACAAATTACTAATAATCAAAATACAAAGGTATTATTTCGTTATACTAATGGAAAGAAAACCTCTACAACTGTAATATCTAGTAATTATGATATGCTTAAAACATCAAGTAAATTTGATGGTGATAATTTGATTTCGGAGACAGATGATGCAGGCAACACAACTACATATAAGTATGATAGTTTAGGTAGAAAAACCGAAGAAACAGCTGCTAATAGTGCTGTAACAAAATATAAATATAATGCATATGGTCAATTAATTGAACAATTAACAGCACTTGATAATGATCAATCAAAATGTGAATATGAATATGATTCTCATGGTAATATTAGTGAGATTAGATGCGCAAATGGAACAGTATATACATTTATTTATACTTGTGATTTACAATTAGCTGAAGTCTTAGTTAATGGTAAAACATTCAGTGCTAATAGATATACTAAAACGGTTAATGGAATTAACAGCAATTTATTAACAGAACAAGTTATTGGTAATAAATCCTTTAAATTTAATTATGATAAGAAACAAAGATTAACTAAAGTATATTATGACAATAATCTACAAGTTGAATATAAGTATAACGAAAGAAGCCAAATTACAGAAGTTCGTGATGCTGTAAATAATATTACAGAATATTTATCATATGATGCAAATGGCAATGTAGTTAGAAACACAAGTTCGAATGGAACAAAACTATCTTATAATTATGATAATTTAGGAAATCTACAAAAACTAACACAGTCAATTGATGGCATTTTAAGAAGCTACGATTATGAATACAAATGTGAATATAATGACTATACTCCTTCTGGATATTTCACAAGATTACAAAGAGCTTTTCCTGATGAAGTAATTAAAGGTGGAAGTGGATTAAATGGCGTTTATGGTGGTATTGCATCACTAAAGACTTTACGCGATGAAAAGATTGATGTTGATGATGAAGCTCCGGTTGGCGATAAAGTTCCATCTTTATCATTTAAAAAAGATAATGCAGTATTGTCATATAGTGTTTCGACTCTAAATAAGAATCGTAAGACTGAATCATCTACACAAAAATCATTCATTTATAGAAATTGGAAATCAAAATTTAGTGATACAAGACATGTATTTGGTTGGATTAAGCCATATAACAATATTAATGGTGAGCAACGCATATTCGCCTTTGGAAGAACTCAAATTTTTGGTATTAGATTTAAATTAATTTCAACTCTTGATGGTAAAGTAAAGGTTATTGATACCAATAAGAAAATAGAGATTGTTTCAGCTAAAGGATTGAATTTTAATACATGGAATCTAATTGGATTCAAGACTGATTTTGATAATAAAAATAAAGAAAGAAAATTATGCTTGATTCTAAATGACGAATATTATGAGAAATCTTATTATGATACATTAAATGAAGAAGAAAGGTACTTCATGATTGGAGCCCCATCAGATAGTATTTCAAGTAAGGATGTGTATGGACTAGATAAGAAAGGATATTTGGCTGGTAATACAACCTATCCAATTAATATGCCTTTTAGACTAGCGTATGCATCTGTTGGTTCAACTGATATTTCAGAAAAAGATTATATGGGTATCTATAAAGAGGGTGTTAAATATCTTAAAAATGAGCCAAATTATGGTGCAAGTGGTGTTACATTCTTTAATCATTTAGTTTATAAAGATATGGATGTTATTTCATTGAATGGATCATTCACATCTCTTAAAGAAATGAAACCAAAGGTATATTCTTATACTGAAGAGTCATTCAAAGTTGAGAAGACTAGAATGTTTAAATTTGATAATACAGGGGTAAATCCTGTTTATAGGCATGTATATGCAAGTTATGATTCATTTGATAATTTGAATAAGGGTAATGCATCAAAATTAGCATATGATTTCTTAATTAAGAATAAAGGTACAATAACTTTACGATTTAAAGTAGATGAGTTTGATTCAAAAGAAAAAGTATTATTATGTTCAAAGAAATCAGGATTGAATTTGAAACTTTATTTTATAAATAGAACATTATATTTATCATTAAATGATATTGTTAAAGAAACTTGTAATATTGAAGATTTAGGTTGGCATTTTGTTGCTCTTAGATTTAATGAAAACAAGTGTAATGTTCAAGCAGATGATAAATCAATTGAATTTACTTTTAATTCAATAATTAATCTTGACGAGGCTTTAACATATATTGGATGTGATGTTGATTATAAAAATAAACCAATTAATCATTTGAATGGTTGTATTGAAATGTTAGCATTTAAAGATGAATATGTACCAGACAGTCAAATTAATGATATTTATTATAATGGTATGTCAATGTCAGTTAGAACTTATTATGATGAATTAGGTAGAACATCAAAAAAGAAACTTCATATTGATAATAAGATTATTTCTAAAGAATATGAATATCAAAGCAAAAACAATTATACGACAACTAAAATCGCACAAGAAACAAACTACATTGGAGACACAATCAATTATTTGTATGATGAAGTTGGAAACATTAAATCTGCAACTTTAAAATCAGCTGATGGAAATATTATTGAAGATAGAAGATATGTATATGATGGTTTATCAAGATTAACAAAATCAACTATTGGTAATGTGACTCATACATATGTATATGATTCTAACAACAATATTAAATATAAAGATAATATAGAATATTTCTATGATGAAAATGTAAAAGATAGGCTTGTTTCAAGAAGTGATGGATCATCTATTGAATATAATGATAATTTCTTTGGAAATCCAACAAGAATTAAAGTTAAAGAAAGAGACTTGAAATTATCATGGAATGGTAGAAGATTATTCAATGTTAATAACAATTCATATACATATAATCAAGATGGAATTAGAATTGGTAAAACAACTTCTATGTATATAGAAAAGTATTATTTAGATGGTAATAATATTATTGCATTGAAGAGAACAACAAATGGATTAAATCAAATGGTAGACTTCATATATGATGAAGCACAAATGCTAGTAGGTTTATCATATAATGGCAATGTATATTTCTATGATAGAAGTATAAATGGTGATATCAATGCAATTATTGATAAACATGGAACAGCTATTGTTAAGTATAAATATGGTGATTTTGGTGAATTGCTAGATGCAAATGTAGCAGATACAGATGAAGCTAGATTAATTTACGAATTAAATCCATTTATCTATAAAGGATACTTCTATGATAAAGAAACAAAGTTCTATTATTTAAAGGCAAGATATTATGATCCTGAATTAGGAAGATTCATTAGTGCAGATGGTGAAGTAGGTTCTATTGGTAATACTATGGGCATGAATTTATATGCTTATTGTAAATGTAATCCAATTAATTATGAAGATGAAAACGGAAATTGGCCAAGCTTGGCAACAAAGATATGTATTGGCTTAGCAGTAATTGCCGTATGTGCTATAGTAGCAGCTGCAACTGCAGGAACTGGTGCAGCATGTATTGGTATGGGAATGTTGCTTGGTGCTACAAAAGGTGCAGCAATTGGTGCAATATCTGGAGCAGTAACTGGAGCAGTAACTGGAGCAGTAAAAGAAGGAATTAGAACTAAATCTTGGGAAGGTGCATGGAAAGGTGCTATATCTGGAGCGGTTAATGGAGCAGCAGATGGATTTATGTTTGGTGCAATCGGAGGAGCTGTTGCTGGTGGAATAAATTCTAAGCTTTGCTTTGCAGCAGGAACACTAGTGATGACAAAACAAGGTCTAAAGGCAATAGAAGAAATCAGTGTAGGTGAAGAAGTACTAGCATATAACTCTAACTTAGGTATTTATGAATATAAAGATGTTGTAGATGTTTATGTAAATAAATCCAAAGAATTATGTCATATTGAAACTGATAATGATGAAATAATTTGTACGCCAAATCATAGTATTCTAACATCAAATGGTTGGAAAGAAGCCAAAGATATTTCTTGTAAAGATCTATTAGTAACAAGCAAAGGTACTTCTAAAGTTCAAAAAGTAGAAAAAGAGTTTTTAAAAGATGAAATTAACGTTTACAATTTAAACGTTTTAGGTTATCATACATATGTAATCGGAAAAGATTTGGTTGTTGTGCATAATAATTGTACAGATATTAAAGCTGGCGCAACTCAAAAAGTAAAATATAAATATAAGGGAAAAGATACATATGCATATAATACTAATGGAAAAGATATTTTTTATGCAATTGATAGAGGTGGGCACGGTGGTAGTGTATATAAAGGATTTAAATATAATAAAAATAAAAAAATATTAACTTGGATTGGAGATTTTGATGAAAATCTAGTTCTCATAACTAATAAGCATAAGAGCGCTGCCACTACTGTTTTTAAAGCTATTAAAATTATTGATATTAAATAAAGGAGATTTAAAATTATGAGTGGGTACCTAACTGAAAAAAATATGAAGGATTTAATTGAATCAGGTTTTGATTTAAATAAGATATATGAAGATGAAAGGCCTATATATTATGTAAAAGAAATTATAAAACAAAATAAGAACGAAAGGGTTTTACTCGATGAAAGTATAGTTTTATCTGATGTTGAAAAGAAAAGAATGAATTTTAAGAAAGGAAAAATCATTACACATTTTTATAAGACATTAACTTTAAGTCACTTATTAGAGTATTTGAACGAAAACTTAGCCGGTGGTTTTAAAATCGAATGTAATGGTCTTGATAAAGACGCGGTATATTGCAATTATAATAGAATCTATTATATTGATTCTAATGAAGAAGTTGAATACTATAGTTCGTATTATAATTTGCATTTAGAAGAACTATTGGTTGATTTTATCCTATATCTTTTGAAGAATAAAAAATATTTGTTATAGTAATCTATACAGTATGACAACGGTAATGAATATTTGTATAAGTTGATGCTTTAGTATAGAAGAAGTTGTAAAATTGAACATCTAAAAGCTGTTATGTAATGCTTATCTGTATTAGTATTTACATAACAGTTTTTTATTTGGATTAGGTGTTTAATTTAGATAGAATTAGGTATATAAAAAATAGCGTAGAACAATTTTTTTTGCCTAAGTATACAGCTTATTCATTAGAATGGCTATTATATGAATTTCTTGTTGATGTATTAAAGAATTCTCCAGAATTGATTGACAAATAAAATAATCACTCTGTGAAATAATAATAGTAAGAGGTAATCGTACATAGTCGGTTATCTCTTGCATTATTATAAATTTTGATATAAAATATCTATGTCATAAGGCAATGATAACTTTAATTACAAACTTAAATGATTATTTTAAAGGATGCGTCCTTTAGATTAATGATGATTAGTTTATATTTAAATATTATTAAAGCCTGTTATATAAGGATAGAACTACCATGAGTGGAGTTTTATCATACTAGACAGGCTTTTTATTTTCCTTTATGACAGAAAGGTAGAAAATTATGATAACTAAAAATGAAACTAATAAAGGAAAAACGAGGTTGAATAATATGTTAACAAATAAAGAAATTCAAGAAATCGAAAAGGTAATAGGCTATACATTTGAAAGTAAAGCCTTATTATCTCAAGCATTCACAAGAAGCTCTTATGCTGAAGAAGATAGAATGCATGGAGGAAAAGGATTAAGTAATGAACAATTAGAGTTCTTTGGTGATTCAGTATTAAACTATGTATTAGTAAGTTCATTATCATTTGAACATAGTGTGATTGATGAAGATGGTAATGTTCATACTAGAACTCAACAAGAATTATCTAACTTTGTATCATTTTGGTCCGATAAGACAATGCTATCATCACGAATGACTGAACTTGGACTTAATAAGTATTTATTATTAGGTAAAGGCGATATTAAACAAGATGTAGGTAATAATAAGTCTGCAAAAGAAGATTTATTTGAAGCTATAATTGGAGCTATGTGGTTTGATTCTAATCAAAATTTAAGATTAATAACTAATAGAATATATAAATGGTTAGACTTAAAATTTGATGAAATATATTTTAAAAAGAATAGATTTACAGAATTAAAAGAAAAAATAGATAAGATAAATGCTAAAGGTAATAACAAACTAAAAATAGAAATAATCCGTGAAGAGAATGATTTTATATTTTTAATAACTGATAAAGAATCTTTGGTTTTTACTAAACAAATAAATTCAAAAGATATTCATTTAGCTCAAATTATGGCAGCAGATGAAGCAATTAAATATTTAGATGAGAATTATGCAATCTTAGCATTTAAAAAGAAAATTGATCCATCAACCGTAACTGAAGCTAATGCTAAACAAAAATTAACTCAGTTATTCCAATTACATATCATATCTCAATTGCCACAAGAGGAAGAAAAATTTAGTTATGATAATAATTTGTGGAGTGTAAAAATAGTATTTATAGATGGTTCAATGTTTATTGCTGCTGATAAGAACAAGCAAACAGCTAAGAATAAAGCATATCTACAAGCATTTAAATATGCTTACAAAGTAGCAGGAGAAGCTTTAGATAACGGAAGAGTAACAAAATTATAATGTTGAAGTATTGCTAGCTAGATGCGTCTAGCTAGTATTACCTACAACGCAATTGTTCTATAGTAATTATTATTGATTCTTTTATAAGATACGTCTTATAGATGAATCGAGTTCATTACTTATAACAATTAAGAATTAAATACACTATAACTATGCCATAAGTGGCTTTTTAGGTGTAATTAATATAAGCGTTGTAGACTATAAAAATAGTTTATAACGCTTTTTTTAATCATTGAAGGGAGGTGAGGAAAATGAATAACAAAATATATGTATCTTTGCAATTTACATATTCTGAGAACAAAAATGGATATGGTTCAGTTAAAACTACAATAAAAGTATCTGCTAAGAAAAAAGGAACAGATAAAATTGTAGAAGTCAAACTAAAACCATATAAATCTATAGATTTTGAAAAGTTTCAATATCTAGGATTAAAATATGGAAACATCAAAGAAAAAGATGGAATCCTAACATTATCATTCAGTCAAGTTCAAGCAAGATTATATAAAGGCATCAATAATTACGGTCAATTTAAGTTATTAAAAGTATTTTTAGATGAATTCGTAGTTATATCATGCTTTTTAGAACCAACCGAAATTACAATGTTGGATAACTTTATGGAACTTGATGCAGAATATAGTGAAGAAACAAAGGAGAAGGTTGAATTTGAAGACCCAAAATTATAAGCATCTAATATGTACAAATCAAATAAATCACAAACTCCAAATTTGCATCCAAAGGGTAAAGGAAAAGCCACTTTTCCGGTCTTGGATGCAAATGGAGTGAGTATGGATTGTACGAAGATGCCAATTGGGGCAAATGCCTAATAGCCCCATTGTATCACAGTAAATAAGTAACTTAGGCAGAAAAGAGGAATAATATGAATAATGAAATTAAAGAAGCGCCACCTTCTAAAACTGGAAGACATGTAATCATAGATTACTTTAGAGCATCGTTTGAACTAATGGTAACTGAAGTTGCTGATGAAGAAATTGAAGTAAGAGAAAAAGTAAATGAAATAGCAAACTTTCTAGGAGTAGATAAAAGTGAAATTAGTGAACGAACAATTATGAAAAATAAATATAAATATATGTTTGATTTAGGACCTGAAATGGAACTTGGTATGATTGGACCTAAATCAAGAGATGGAATACCTACATGTTCACTTCATCTTAAAGGTAAAGGATGCAGAGAATATGAAGCAAGAAATCCAAATAAAAGTTGGAAAGACTTCTTTGAATATATGCTTGTTGATAATCAAATGAAACCATCACGTATTGATGTATCAATAGATGATTATGAAGGAGATACTGTAACAATACCTTGGCTTTTAGAAAAACTAAATAAGAAGCAATTTACATCTTGTTTTAAACATAAATATCATAAAATACATGGATGTGTTGAAGAAGGATTCTCAATAGAAATGGGAAGTAGAACTTCAAGCGCACAATTGATGATATATGATAAATTGAAAGAACAACAAAAGCGTAAAAAAGAAGTAAATCAAGATTATTGGGTAAGATATGAAATGAGATTCTTTCACGAAAAAGCAGCTAAGGTTGCTTTAGAAATATTAGAGTCATTTCGAAGTAATAAAGATGATAAAGATAGTGATGGTATCTGTGGATTCCTTCTCTATGTTAATTCTTTATTACTTGGAGTATTAGATATTAAGGAAGATAACAATTATGATGTAGCACATCAATGCGATGTTGCAACTGATCCTAAATGGAATGATTTTTTATATAGTCCAAATAAATGGAAAGTCGTTCCTGAAATAAATAGGGAAAACAGATGGAAATCAAAAATGTTATCTGTTAAAAGAACTATGCCAAATTATTTTTTAGTGCAGTTCTTAAAAGCAAATTGTAATCCATATATGTTTACAACATATCTACTTGAAGATTTTAAAGAGTATTTTTCAAAGCTACATTCAAAACAACAACTAAAAATAGTAAATGATTATCTTATTGATATGGGTATGGAACCAATTGATGATAAGAAATTATATGAAATTGAATCAATTTTAGAATTCGAATTAGAAGATAGAAGGTTACCATTCTAATGGAAGAAAGAGATTTAATTTATATTAAAAATGTAGCTGAAAAATATAACACATATTTATATCCAGAACTAAGATATCATATTGAAACGTACCTTACGCATAATTTAGATAAAGCTAAATATTATGCTCATTACAGTCTTAATATCAATACGCTTGTTCAAAATATATTAAAAGATAAAGAAATACTAAAAGGTATTAAAGAATTAAATACCAAAACAATTATGGATATCATATCTCCGCTTGTTGAAAAGGAGGTGTTTATCCGTGGAATTTAATAAGAAACAAATTGAAGCTATTAACTTTAATCTAGGAAGATGTCAAGTTATTGCAGGACCTGGTTCAGGTAAAACAGCAGTATTAATTGAACGTACATTACGTTTAATTAAATCAGGGATTAAAGAAGATAGAATCATTATATTTACATTTACCAATAAAGCATGCGATGAAATAAGAAATAGATTAAAGAAAGTTTTAGGATATATTCCAAAGGTTTCAATTAATACATTTCATAGTTTTGCATATACATTCTTAAAAGCTTTATATAATCCTAAAGATGCTAAGAAATTAAGACCTTTAATGCCAGATGAACAAAGGAGAATAATTGCTAAATTAATTAAAGAAAATAATTATCCATTAAAGGATGCTGAAGTTGTAAGAGCATTTTCAGGTATAAGAAATGAATTTAAAGTTTATTTAACTGAAATAAATAGATTAAGAGTGGCTGACCTTTATTTTAAATATGAAGAATATATGAATGAAAATTTATATATGGATTTTGATTCAATGGTACATAGATTAGTTACAGCAATGGAATCAAATGAAGATTTAGCTGATTCATTATCATCAAGCTTTGATTATATTATGGTTGATGAATGCCAAGATATAAATAATATTCAATTTAAAATGCTAATGATGCTAGAACAAAGCTCACATAATTTATTTATGGTAGGAGACCCAGACCAAAGTATTTATGGATGGCGTGGTTCTAATATGAAATTAATAAAAGAATTTATGGAAAGCTATAACGCAACAAGAATTGATCTTGGAGATAATTATAGAAGCGATAAATATATAGTTGATATGTCAAGCTATATGATAGGCAAGAATAATGAAAGAGTAGATTTAAAACTACATGCAACATTGCCTGCAATAAATGAACCAGTATTTAATGAATATATGACTCCTGAAGATGAAGCATATTCAATTGCAAATGAAGTTAAAAAGCTTCATAAAGAAGGTGTTCCATATAATGAAATATTAATATTAACAAGAGAAAATAGCGATTCAGATCCTATTGAAATAGCATTTAAAAGAAATAAGATGCCTTTATCTAAAGATGTAATATCATTCTTTGATAGAGAAGAAATAAAAACAATCTATAATCATTACAATTTAATATTAAATCATGATGATGATTTAGCTTATGAATATATATCATCAAGACCTGCAAAAGGTATTCAAATTAAAAAGGTAATAGAACTTGCTGGAAGAACAAAGATTTCATTTTATGAAGCATCTAAAAGAATTAATAATCAAAAAACAAATGAATTTGCAAAACTTATAGATGACTTAACTTCTAAAATGAAAATAATGGAACCAATTCAATTCTTTGATTATTTGCTAGAAGTAACTCATCTTGATGAATATAGAAACTTTAATACCGAAAAGGCGCAACAAAATATTGCAACCTTTAGAGACTTGTTAGTTGGTATTAAAGGTGAGGATTATATAACAAAAACAAAAGAGTTTTTAACTGATGTAGTATTTACTAAAGCAGTAACAAATGAAACAGACGGCTCAGTTAGAACAATGACAATACACCAAGCAAAAGGATTAGAAGCTAAAGTGGTATTTATTCCTTGCATGGTAAATAAATATAATATGACAGATTTTAATGAAGAAGAAAGAAGAATCAATTATGTGGCAGCTACAAGAGCTAAAGAAAAGCTATATTGCTCTACATATATGTATTTCAATTCTCAAAGTATATATTCATTAAGACCAACATTCTATTATAACGAATTAAAATATGCACAAAAACAAATCGAGTTTTTAAAACGATAGGCGACTCATCATCGTGGTTAATAAAAAAGAAGAACAATTAAGTTCTTCTAAGCATTCAAATCTAATAAAGTTTTCTTTATATCTTCAGGGATGTCTTGACCAAACAATTCATAATAAGTAATACTTAATGTTTTGCATATAATAGGTAATACTTCAGTCTTAGGAGTATTTGAATCATTAAGAGATAACCATCTATCAATTGTTGAGTCGCTAATATTTAAAGCTTCACATAAATTAGCTCTATTAACTTTACCATCTTTTTTATTTAAATATTTCTTTAATGCTGTTTTAACAGCTACTTTATAATCTGTCATAAGAAGCACATCCTTCGTATATTATTATATCAAATATTTATTGTTATAAAAAGCAAAAAAATTACTAAAAGTAAGTTGATTGTTTACAACTTACGAAACGTATGCTATAATAATTGTAAACTTACGAAACGTATGTTATGTGGAGGATAGAATGGATAAATTAAAGAAAGATTTTATTGAAAGTTTTGGTGAAGAGAAATGGATAGAGTTAGAAAAGCTTAAGCCATTACAAGATGCAGTTGATTTAGTATCAAGAGAATATTTAGGAATAGATCCTATTCCAGTTGTATTTGAAAAAATTGAAGGAGATATATCTAGATATGATTTCAAATTACAAGCTATCATTTTAAATAGTAAATATATTAATGATTATGAAGAATTATTAGATTCATGTTTTCACGAACTTGAACATCATTGGCGGAGATTATATATAGCATGCAATGATACCCCTAAAGCAAGAAGATGGAAAAATGAATTAGAAAACTATAACAGATTAGATGTTACACAAGAAATAGAAATATATGATTATATAAATTCAAAAAGAATATTAAGTGATGACTAATAGGCTAACAAACCATAAACCTATTAATGACATGGATGAGAAAGGAAGGTGAACTTGAATGCCTTAGAAGAATTTGCTAAAGTTCTCGCTGAAGATATCAAAAAATATGTTGAACGAGGAGGATCTTTAGATGATTTAGATCCTAAAAAGATTTATCAAAAAGAAATGGAAGAATAAAACTTGAGGAAGGAGGAATATTGAGTATGGATTCTACATTTAAATTAAATAATGATAAAGCAGTTATATATGCTCGTTATTCTTCTGATAGTCAAACAGAACAATCAATAGAAGGACAAGTTAGAGTAATAAGAGAATATGCTGAAAGAAATAAAATCCAAATCATTGATTCATATATCGATAGAGCAATTTCAGGTCGTCGTGAAGATAGACCAGAATTCCAACGAATGATTAAAGAATCAAAGAATAAGGCATTTGGTTATGTATTAGTTTATAAATATGATAGATTTTCTAGAGATAGATTAAATTCATTATTATATAAACGTGATTTAAAAAAGAATGGCGTTAAAGTTATTTCAGTAACTGAATATATTTCTGATGATCCTCAAGGTATTCTATTTGAAAGTATCATTGATGGTTATTCAGAATATTATTCTGCTGAATTAGCTCAAAAAGTTAGAAGAGGTAATAGAGAATCAAGAATGAAAGGATTATTTACTGGTGGACCTGTGGTGTATGGATATAAGATAGTAGATAAAAAATATCAAATTATTCCTGAAGAAGCTGAAATTGTTAAAGAAATATTTTTAAGAGCTTCAAGAGGTGAAACATATAAAAGTATTGCAGAAAATCTGAGTAGACGATGTATTAAACGTCATGGTAAAGAATTTACAGAATCTTATTTACAGAAAATGATACATTATAAAAAATATATTGGAATAGTCGAAACAAATGGTGAGGTGTTTACAAATATTGTCCCTCCTATAGTTGATGAAAAAATATTTTATAAAGCATGGACAGAATCAGAATCTAAAAAGAAACGAGGTGCACATTATAAAAGAAAAGATGAATATCTTCTTTGTGGTAAAATATGGTGCGGTTATTGTGGAAAACCAATAACTTCAGAAAGCGGAACAAGCAGTCATGGAAATGTAATGCATTATTATAAATGTTCAACTAAAAAGAAATTTCATCAACCTTGTGAATGTAAGAATTTTCGGAAAGAATATCTTGAAGATATTATTGTTTCTAAAATAAAAACTGCTATATTAGAAAGTAGTAAGATGGAACAAATAACTGAATATTTATGTATTGCATATAATCAAACTATAAATGAAAGTAATTTATTGTCCTTAAACGAAAAGGAATTATCTCGAAATCAAACTGAAATTGATAATGCACTAAATGCTATATTATCAGGAATAACAAGCGAATCTTTAAAACAAAGATTACAGAAACTTGAAGAAGAAAAAAAACTTCTTGAAGAGGAAAATTTAAAATTAAGGATGAAGAGAGATTCTAAACTAACGCCAGAACAAGCATTGGATTTCTTAAGTAAGTTAATGAATTTTGATAGTACTTCATTTCAATTTAAGAAGAATGTTATAGATAGATTAGTCAATAAAGTAATTTTATATAATGACAAAATAATTATTGAATTAAACGACACTGATTTAAAGGTGCCATCAAGTATTGATAATGATGGTGAAATGGGTGGAAGTTCAACTCCATCCGAAAGTGGGTCACCATTT
>CAMNHY010000011.1 GCA_946540005.1 uncultured Clostridium sp. | reverse complement strand
AATTTTTTTGCGCTAATACCGACAGCTTCAATTGAAATCAATCGAGCCTTAAGAACACCAGGATGAAGTTTTTTAGCTAGATCATTAATTGAATCTTTATATAAGTTTTTATCACTAGCGTTAAATATTTCTCTATCTCTTAATTCATTAACTTTTTTAGCACCATTAATATCAGTTACAAAAGATTTAATCATACTATCTCTTCCTTCCCATATCTTCCATCAAATCATAAGCAGCCTTTCTACCGTTAGTTATACAAGGGCTCATTCCGTTTCCACTCACACCATGAGCACCAATAAACGCTAGACCTTTAATAAAATGAGTTTCTTTATTATGCTCAAGTCTTGCGACAATATGGTCATCCATTCTGTGTTGATAACCATAAACACTACCAAGATAATCGCCTGTAAAATGAGCTACAGATATTGGTGTTTCAATCACAATATCAATAATATGATTTTGTAGTGGAACTCCTAAGAAATGAGATACACGAGCAATCATATCTTGAGCAATCTTTCTCTTTATTTTGGCATAATCAAATGGATCAATATTTAAAAATGGATCAGCCATTGGTAAAGTTGTAATAGATAATAAAGTTTCTCCTTCCTTAACCACACTATCATTAGCATAATTTAGGCAAATAGTTGATAAATAATTGTAAGGGCCTCTAGTGTTGGCTTCTTCAAAGAAAGTGTCTAAATCCATTTCACTAGTAGAAGAAAACACTGAATAATTATGAATATTTAAATCGCTAGGCTTTTTATCAAGTCTTAATAAAACAGAAAAACATGATAAGCCAATCTTTCTTGAATTAGTAAATCTAAAAGCTTCACTTGTGACTTCACTAATAGGTTCAATTAAAGAACCATATGTCTTATTTGGATAAGTCGATGTAGCTACGCATTTAGAATTAATAATATCTCCTCTTTTAGTTTTTACACCAGTGACACAACCATTATTAACAATAATACTAGTAACTTCTTGATTATATTCTATATCTACTCCAAGTTCTAATAGCTTTTCAGCCATACGAACTGATAACTCATGAGAAAATTCTTTGCAAATATAAGAGCCACCAATGAAATAATCTGCCATAAGAACTGCATAAATTGTGAAAGGTAAATCCGAAAAAGGAGTACCTACATAAATCCAATACGCTTTTAAAATATCACGGACAGGAAGTGCTAATTTAAATGTATCTAACACTTCACGTGTAGAATATCCACAAGTTTTTACAAACTCAGGGTGTTTTAATAGCATCATAGGTTTGCTTTCTTTTGAAACTGATAATACATTTACTGAATTATACACCTTAGCGCATAAATTCATAAGTCTATTAACTTCATCCTTACATCCAGGATAAGCTTCATTTAATTCATCAGCCATCACAAACTTACCAGACTTATACTTATTGTTTTCAATTGATCCAGTCCATCCCGCATGCAAAACAATATCAATATTTTCTTTAGGAACATATAATTTGTAAGCTTCTGGCACTCTTAACCAGTCACAATGAATTCCATTAGACTCTAAAAAAGTTCTAATTTTAAGTGGTTTAGTCTCCTCCCCAATAGACATCATTTCATGCAAAGTAGCTTCGTATTCTTGACCATTTTTTACAAAACTAGTCGCAAGACCACCTGGTAAATTATGCTTTTCAAGCACAAGTACGCTTTTATCTTTTTTAGCCAATTCTAATGCACAGCTCATACCTGACAAAGAAGCGCCAACAACAATCGCATCGTAATTATCTTTATAAAATTCCATACTCTTTCCTTCTTTTCTTTTGTTAATTCTTATTATAAATATTTTGTAAAATAAAAAAAGACTTAATTGAATACAAATTAAGCCTTTTAGAAATTATTTTAATTTTAAGCCACATTTAAATGCGTAATCTACAAACTCACTGATTGTAAAATATTTATTTTGGCTTGGATCATAAGTAAGCGGTAATAGTTTTTCAACATCAATCTTACCATTTTCAAGAACAGATTCGTCAGCTGAAACATTTAAAATGTCAGCAATAACCTTAATACCATCTTGATCTTCCTTTAATTCTTTAATTTTACAATCTAAAGAAACAGGAAGTTCTTTAAAATATGGTGCATTGACAAACTCACTCTTTATAGCAGTTAAACCAGCTTTGGCAACTTTATCAGGTTCTTTATTACCTGATACAATACCAACATAGTCACATGATAAAACTGTATCACGAGTACCAAATGATACAGTAAAGCAATTTGTCAACTTGAAATTATCAGTTGTCTTGTGACTTGAGAAACTTAAGAATATTTGATTAGTATCATATATTCCACCCCATGCAGCATTCATCGCATTAGCTTTTCCTTCTTTATCATATGTACCAATAATAAAGACTGGTTCAGGATATGTTAAACTTTTAGGTCCAAAATTTTTTCTCATAATTATACCTCGTCTATAAATATATTATAACACCAACATAACCTAACAATCACTTAAAACGCACTTTAGACATAGATTTAACTATATTAATGATTCTAATTTATATTTGTTTTTTAAAGGTAGATTACATATTTTTTTCTTATTTAAATAAATTGAATTAGACTTTATCTTTAGTTTTACTATCTTACCATTTTTATTAATAAGAATATATTTAATGAATAATATATTTCGTTTAACATCCAGCAATTTATATTTTTTTGACAAAATAGTGCTAATGTCTTTGTTAATAACAAATAAAGCACATTCATCAAATATAATTTTAGAGTTTAGATTTTTATTTCTATCTTTATATTTTTTATAAAGGATGAAATAATAAATCAAACTAAATTTAGACATTAACAATAAAATCATTCCAGTTAGTATTAAACAAAATGATACAGGAACTATATAATCAAAAATTAAATGGTATTAAAATAAAAACCGTTAAAAAAAAGTATATGAAAATGCGACACAAACTGGTCGTTCTTTTTTAGATATATAAATTCTTCCATTATTAGGTTTACAATAGCGTAAATCAGAAATATATTTAAAATACCATCTTACAAATTTAAAAAAATTATAATTTGTCATAAAATTACTTCGCATTTAATCCTAAAAAAACTAATAATTCATCATTTTTAGGAATATAAGCTTTTTGATTATATATAGTTTTTATAATTATTGCTCTTTTAGTCTGAGATATAGATTTAATTTCATTCTTCTTAATTCTATTAATTGTCTGATGAGTAATATTATTTACGACATATTCATCATTCTCTAGTGTAATAAGTTCTTTAACATTTCCATCTTCATCACAAGTATTGAAAAACATTAAATTGATTTTTTTATAATAAAAGAACCATCTAATATTAATTGCAAGTAACAATATGAAACAAATAATCAAACGAACGAAATCATTAAATGCTTCTTTATCTGAAAAAATACCAACTAAAAGAAAATAAATCATAAATGGTACAATTGCAATATTAATAATAATTAATGGCTTACATGACACCCACAGCATATCTAATGTATAATTTCTTATATATTTTTTATTTCTTAAAACTTCAACCATAATAAACTCCCTAAATTATTCATAGTGGAAAATATAAAATATGAAACACTGATTAATATTATTTAAAATATTCTAAATCAATTTATTCTATATTAATGATCTAACTTATATGTTATATTTTATACATTCCCGTCTTTTCTTAAACAATTGCCATAAGCAGTTTGCATGTATTATATTACAAACCACAATGCATTTCAATAAATCATTTTTTTTACAAATCTTCTATATTACTTTCATTAAAAAAGGCATATGATTGAGTTCATATACCAATATTTATAGATTCAATTAAGCATCGAATTAATTATTATTTAATTCATCTTTAACTTCAGCTAATAATTTAGCTTCTTCTTTAGTTAATGTTCTATTTTTAAGTAAATCAGGACGACGTAAATATGTCTTTCTTAAAGATTCTTTAAGTCTCCATGTCTTAATTTTAGCATGATCTCCGTTTTGAAGCACAAAAGGTACCTCAACACCTTTATAAACTTGAGGACGAGTATATTGTGGATATTCTAATAAACCATTATAGAAAGAATCATCTTCATATGATTCTTCTCTAATAGCTCCATCAAGTAATCTAGTGACAGAATCACTTATGGCCATTGCAGGAATTTCACCACCAGTTAGAACGAAGTCTCCCATAGAGATTTCTTCATCAACATATCCTCTTACACGTTCATCAAATCCTTCATAGTGACCACATACTAAAATAAGTTCTTCCTCTTTAGCTAATCTATTCGCCATAGCTTGATCATATTGAACGCCTTGAGGACTCATTAATGCGATATGGCTCTTTGGTGTTTTAATATCTTCGATGCATTCATCAAGGATATCACAGCGAAGAACCATACCAGCACCACCACCATAAGGAGTATCATCAACATGGTGATGCTTATCATGAGAATATTTTCTGAAATCAATTATTTCAAATTCTACATTTCCTTTATCAATGGCTCTCTTTATGATTGATTCGCTTAAAAAGCCTTGAAACATTTCAGGAAATAATGTGACTATTTTAATCTTCATTAGAATAATCCTTCTATTTCATTCATATGAATTCCTTCATCATCAACCTTATTAATAAAGACTCCACGAATAAAAGGAATTTTATATGTTTTCTTGTTGTCAGATACAATCATCATATATGAATTAGAACCTTCTTGCATGTCCACGCAAGTACCTTTTAATTCACCATTTTGGTTATAAACCTTTTTACCAATAATGTCGTGAATATAATTCATACCTTCAGGCGCTTCACCTTGATCTTCTTCAGATATATATAAATAATCTCCTTTGAAGTGTTCAACAAGATTAATATCTTCTAAATTCTTAAAAACTATTAAAAGACCATTTTGATAATCTTTAGCATACTTAACAAAAACTTCAATATATTCGCCCTTATGACCAATATAAAGACGGCTATCTTCTTTGAAACGATCAAAATCTGTTTCAACCTGAAGCTTTAATTCACCTTTAAGACCATGTGTTGTTAAAAGTTTACCTACAATATAATAATTCATAATTAATTACCTCTAAATTATTATACAAAAATTTTTTCTAGCATTCTACTTTTTTTGCTAGATTTTTAGTTAAACTTAATAGATAACAATCAATTCTTAAATTAGTCTTAGTTCTAACATATTCTTTATAAATTGATAATTGTCTCTTATATTCAGGGCTATCTACATTTGATAGCTTGTAATCAATAATATCAACGTGATCCTTATATACAGCTAATAAATCAATGATACCATCATAATGAATATTATTAGAATCAAATGAGAATTCTAACTCGTGATATGTATTCGCATCTTTAATATTTGAAAATAATGGATTAGATAAAACATTATTCACAATATCTTTTATATCATTAGTTAAATTTAGAGAATCAATCTTTGGGTTCTTAAAATCAAGAGATTCCATAACCTCATGAACTTTTGTACCAAGATTCATAATATATGTATCATTCTTATCTTTTAAATGTGATACAGTCTTAGATACCTTCTCCTTTTCTACTAATGACACTTGTGGCATTGTTTGATATTTAGGTGTAGCTTTAAAATTAATATCAAGAGTCTTATTCTTCTTTAAATCATATTCTTTAGTAAGCTTTAAAGAATCAAGGCTAACTTCTTTAATGTATTGGCCAAGAGACCTAAATTCACTACTAACTCTTGTCTCATTATAATCATAAGCTAGATAATCAGAAAATGTAGCACAATTATCTTTAGAAATGATTGAATTCTCCGTAAAATCAGGAGTTATTAAAATCATCTTTTCCTTAGCACGAGTAAGTCCGACATAGAATAGACGAAGTCTTTCACTCTTTCTTAATTTAGATAGCTTATAGTTAGTTAAGATTGAATTAATGTTAAGAATATCTTTTTCTTCCTCATGCGTTTTCTTATATAAATAGCCATAAGTTGTATCAAATACAGCCTCAGATTCATCTTTTAAGTTAGGCTTTACAGCTAATCCAACGAAATAACATATAGGGAATTCAAGACCTTTAGACTTGTGAATATTCATAAGCTTGACACCATTTTCTAATGAGTGATCTAGCTTATATTTAATCTTGCTATCATTATCTAAAGTTTCCTTAAAATATGACGCAATCTTGTCAAAACTATAATTGATAGAATCTAATGATACGATTGTATTATAGAAATATTCAGCCTCATGTTCTTTATTCACAATATCATTTGTAGTAGATAATTTTTTAAAGAAATTGAAACGATTTAAAGCTTTTAAATAGATGTTAGAATTAGATTCTACATCAATTAATTTATTTAATTCTAAACCAATTTGAGAAATTGGATTATTCATATCTTTATTTTTAACGATAGTAAATATTTCATCATCTTTCATTCTAAATAAGAAACTTCTAGCTAGCGATAAAAATGAATGAATATAATCTGTATTTGCAAACGCTCTATCGCATGATAAAGAAATTAAATTAATCATATTAGATAAGATATATGTTGTTTGATCTTTTGCAATATCTATATCTTGATTAACAGAAAGTGGAATACCAAAATAATCAAACACTTTTCTATATGTATCATATGAAGTCTCTCTATCAATTAAAATCGCAAAGTCCTTATATGTAGCCTTTCTTTCTTTAGATTCTAAATCTCTATCATATACCATATAATTGTCACTAAGCTTTTTTAAGATATCACGAGCACAAATAAATGCCTCAATTTCTTCATTCTTAAATTCAAATTTAATCTCATTACCATCATCATCTATAGTAGGTACTTTGTAAGTTAAGATATCCATATGATGGTTATAATTAAATGTATGATTAGAATAATCAGTGTTACCATAAACCATACGATGAGCCTTTGAATAATCAGCATCACCATAATCATTAGTCATAATTGGATCAAAGATAGTGTTAATATCCTCTAAAACCTCGCTTCGAGATCTAAAGTTTTTAATCATATCAATTCGATATCCTAATTCACTAGGCATCGTAGTACCTTTTACAGGATCTTCATCTGTATAACGCTTGCTAAAAGTGTTGTATTTGGTTTTAAATAAGTCAGGATTAGCATTACGAAAACGATAAATAGATTGTTTAATATCACCTACCATATACATATTGTTGTTAGAAATTGCATATAGTAATCCTTCTTGGAAATCACTAGTATCTTGATATTCATCTAATAAAATATATTTATATTTATTCTTAAGTTCTTCTCTAACATCACTATTATTTCTTACAAGATATAAAGCTTTCTTAGCTAGATCACCAAAAGTATATACATTATGTTCTTCTTTATAATTTTCAATTCTTATAAAGAATTCTTTAAGAATTTTTTGATACATTCTAATATAGTTTTTTTTGACTGCTAAAGCTTCAATTAAAGAATCAATATTTTCATATTCTGCTAATGGTTTAATATCAGCAAAATCTCCTTTTGATAGATTTTTTCTTATATCTTCAAACTTTTCTTCAACCTCTCCCTCTTTTTTATTTGGTTTTTTAGGAAGTTTAAATGTTGTTACAAAGTCTTTAACATCATCATATGTAGAAATATTATTAATTTTTAAAATAGACATATCGATATCTTCAATAGTTTTTTGAGAAAAACTAAATGGAGTTCTAATAAATTCTAATTTATCTTTTATAAGAGATAATTTGTATTTTAAAAAATCCATCATATCATTTTTTAACTTATCATAGAACTCATCACTAGTATAAGTTTCGTAACTTGAATTTATAAAACCTAAGCTATCATCAATTAATTCGATTTTTGAAGCAATATTAAAAATTGTGTTTTTTATTTCAGTGTCATCTTTAGTCGTAAATTCTTTTAAATAACTTAAAAAATCTTCATCCTCTTCTTTATATAAAGATTCAAATATAGAATCCATAATATCTTTTTTAACTAAATCTAGTACATTTTGATCAATAATGTTTGCATCAGGTCTTAAATCTAATATATTAAAATATTTTTTACAAATAGCTATTGTAAATGCGTCAATAGTCGAAATATCACTTTGTTCAACAAGTGGGGCTAAATAAGCTAGTTTATCATCAGCCAAAATAGCTTTTTTAACTCTTGACTTCATTTCATTAGCAGCATTTTTCGTAAATGTTAAGACAAGTATTTCAAGAGGTGAAACGCCAGACTCTATGATACGTTTGATACGTTCAGTTAGAACTGCAGTTTTTCCACTACCTGCACCAGCAGATACAATTGTATTCTTATCCAATATCTTTAATGCTTCTTGTTGGCTTAATGTAAATGGCATTATTCTTCCTCCTCATTTTTTTTCTTACTCTTTAATTTAAATGGATCACTTACGAGCTTATTTTTATTCATAACAGTCTTGAAGCATACATCCTCATATTTGCAAAGCTTACAAGGAGTATCATCATCGAGTTCTGTATATTTAATTTCAAAATTAGCTTTCTTATATTCTTTTATAAAATTATTGATGTTTTTACTAATTAAATCGATAGTCTTTTCAAATTCAGAATCATCAATTAAATAAGGTTCGCTGTTTGAATAAGGAATATTATCTTTTTTAAATTTTATGTTTGTATAGGAAAGATCAAGTAATTCTTCATCATCTTTTAATATAGATGTGTATCCTTTTAATTTAAAGTCATCAATTACATCATTTTTGTTGATATTTATATGTTCAAGATACATACCAATTGGCTTATAGCTAGATAAATCAACATTCTTATTAGTGCCATTCTTAATTAAATATAAGTAACTTGGTAATTGAGTATTTTTTCCATCCTTAAGATTATCAAGAATAGCTTTTTTGGTTCCTGTTTTATAATCAATTACCACAAATTTCTTTTCTTCTTCGTTATATAAAATCTTATCAATCTTACCAGTAAAATATACAAAATCATCAATTTTAACATCAAATTTATTTTCTGTTAAAACCTTTTGAAGCTTAGAAGCTTCTTCATGAGCCTTATTAGAAACGATTGCTTCTTTAACAACCTTAACCATTCTATTGATATAAAATTTTTCTTTATTTGTTAATTCTTTATTTTCTCTTGAATCTTTATTTAGCATCTCATCAATTGCGCTATTTAAAGATGCATCAAAATCAAATGAATGGTCATAACTATCTTCAAATATCTTGTGTGCAATATTACCAAGTGAAATTTGAAGACTATCCTCAAATTTATCTATCTTTAAGATTTTTTGAAGATAGAATTTGAATTTGCAGTCATAGAATGAATCCATAGACGTATACGCAAGACCAAAAGGACGAGATAACATCTTTTTAATATTATCACTTGATAATCCTGTAAACTGATTATCATAAGAATCATATTTAATATCAAATGCGTTATCTATATAATAATCACGCTCTCCATATTTCATATAATTATCTAAGCTTCTTGCAAGATTCAAGCTATCAGTTACTAAATCAATTCCATATTCATTTTTATATTCTTTACTTTCTAGATTTAATTCTTTTACAAGACCTGATTCAATCGCATTATTAAATGCGTGAGTTTGGGAGAAAGTAATATTTAAATTCTTGATACTCTTAATAGTATCAATTAGTTCTGATTTATTTAAAGTGCTCTTTTCTAGTGATGTAGATATCTTTAATTCATCAAACTCAATATCAGTCAAATAACCATTATCTTTAACTACAGTAGGTACATTAACATCAAAATTTAATAAAAAAACATATTTATCTTTGTAATCCTTTAAATCAGATAATGAAATTAATTCAATTGATTCTGTAAATCTATCTGATTTAAATGACATATTTTCTAACTTATATTGAATATATCCCTTAACCTCAATAGGCTTATATAAGAATTGACCAAACGAATTACACAAATTTAAATAATCTTGATAATCATTATCACTAATTTTACCTTTTAAATCAGCAAATAGTGAATCAAATGAATCATATTTATCAAGTAGCGACATAAAAAGCTTAGCACTACTTCTAGTTAATACATTATTCTCTTTAGGAAGACTAATCGGTAACTTTAAGGAATCAGATAAACGATTTAATAAGAATGTGTAATCACTATTTAAATTACATAATTTTATATCTTTATAGGCTACATTATTATTTATTAAATCAATAATAGACTTAAAAACGAAATTCATTTCACTTTCAATAGTTCTAAAAGGATAATAGGAAATATCATGTTCATCTTCTTTAAAATTTTCAAAGTATATATTCTTGTTATCAAGCTTCTTTAAAACGTAATCTAATGTTTTATCTTTGGTTGTGTTAATAAAAGTGATATTATTCTCGTTTAACATTTTTATTAATAAAGAATCATAAACATAATATCCTTTTTGAATAAGATCTATTTTTAATTTCTTTAAGAAATTTAACTTAGTAGATTTATATTGAACATTTTCAATGAAAGGTAAATATTTAATATATTCAACCGCATTATATACATTCTTAACATCTTCTTTATTAGATAAATAAATGATACCATCTTCAGTAATATTACCAAGAATGGCAGTAATGAATGCTTGTTTAGTCAAAAATTTATAATTTAAGAAGCCTTTTTCTAAGGCTAGTTCCTTCAAGAAATTATGTTTAAAACTATTAGTTGAAATAATATATCCTTCTCTAATCATACTCGATTCCTCCGTTTATATTGATTATAGCACCAAATTAAACATTATTTATGTAAGAAAAGAGAAAAAGAAAAAGGACCCTTCAAAAAGGAAGGATCCTTTTAAGAAATCTGAAAACGGTCTGTACGAGTTTAGGGAGAGAGTTATGTATGTGTACAAACCTAGACTTCTTTTAAAAAATGTTTTTGTTTATTATTGTTATTTTATTATTTGTTATGTGTCTTAATCTCTTAAGACAAGTATATATTACCATACTTTTCAATAAAATAAAGTATAAAATTTTGTGAAAGTGTGGAAAAGTGTCAGTATTTATGTGAAAAATATTTTCACATTTGGATTCTTGAGATTTTTAGAAATAATTTTGGAAAAAATAGCACAATAATAAGGAACAAAAAAAGTCTCTTTCGAGACTTTATTGTTCCTTACTTAGCATCAATATTTAGACGTACCTTCTTAGACTCTTTTGAAGCCTTTGCATAAAGGATTGTTCTAATGGCTTTTGCTATGTGTCCACCTTTTCCAACTACGCGACCTAGGTCACTTTCCCTAACCTTAACATTAAAAGTTAAGAAGCCATCTACCTCGCCTTGATTTTCAATTTCAAAATCTTCAGGATAAGACAAAAGTGGAGTAATTAAGTTTTGAATTAATTCTTCAAAAGTACCCACAGTGTCACCTCACTACTTAGAAGCTTTTAATAAGTTTCTAACTGTAACTGTTAATTGAGCACCGTTCTTAACCCAAGCGTTGATAGCTTCAACGTTAAGATTTACAGTAGCTGGTTGAGTCTTTGGATCGTATGTTCCTAAGATTTCTAAGAACTTACCATCACGTGGAGATCTAGAATCTGCAGCAACAACTCTATAGAATGGAGCCTTGTGAGCACCAAATCTTTGTAATCTAATTTTTACCATACTAATTTCACTCCTTCTATTTTTAATTTTATACGGTAGTATTATAACACAATAAATGTTAATGTCAAGCAAAAATACTTAACAGTTAAAAATATTTTTAAAACTCATAAATATCTTCACAAACATCTATTTTTGTTATCAAATTTGATTTTGATAGAAATCTCATTAATCTATCAAATTGATCTGAATCTACATATAAAATGGCAAAATTATTATTCTTTGATTCATAATATACCTTAACTGTCTTATCAAGACTATCTATAATAGAATTATTTGCGTAGTATATTATAAGTTTTCTTCTTTTAACCATTATATAATCCTCTTCTTTCTGAACTTATTAGATAAATGACTAGATATATCATTAGATAATTTATCTAACTCACGTTGAATTTCAGCCTCTTTTTCTTTTAGTAATTTAACTTCATCTTTTGAAAATAGAACTTCCTTAGTTCTTGATAAAGCCGCTTGTTCACTAGATAAATCATGTTTATATTTAGATGCTTCTAAGAGCTGTTCTTTAGCATTGTTAAATAACATAATCTCTTTTAAATATTTTTCTTCAACGATCTTATTTAATCTCTTATATTCTTTAACTAAATCAGAATCTAAGAATTCAAAAGCTATATTATCTAGACAATCTAATATATTATTATCTAAGCTTAGATTGATAGTCTTTAAAGATTTCATCACTAATCTCCTCTACACTAGCATAATTAGCATCAATAATAGTTACATTCTCATCTAATAACTTAACATCAAATTTAGTATCATCTATTGATAATCTTTCCTCTATACAAATTGGATTATCTAATCGCTTAATCATTCTTTCTCTTCTAGTTTCTTTTGATGTATATAAGAAATAAGGAACCACCTTTAAATCACTTTTCTTATATGAATTATAACCATTTATATCAAGTATTATGTAATGTGAATCATCTAATGATTCTAAACTTGTACCGTAATAATTATCATTATAATTTACAGTTTCAAAGAAAAAATTCTTATCTTTTCTTGTTAAGAACTCTTGTTTATTTAAGAAATGATAATCCAATCCTTCAACCTCACCAATGCGAGGAGGTCTTGTTGTATAAGTTACCACTTTTTTTATATTATATTTTCTTTCAAGCATTCTACCTACTGCAGTTTTACCTGAAGCGCTTGGACCAATTAAAATAATCATAATAACACCTAAAGACATTATAACATAAATAAAGTAGCATTGCGTTATTTTTCACAATTATTATAAATTATGTTATAATAAACCAGGTGATAAATATGTACTTAGAAAAAAATATTACAAAAGAAGGAAATCCTATTTTAAGAAGAAAATGTGAACCTGTTAAATTACCATTATCAAGTGAAGATTTAGAAGTTTTAAAAGGACTTCATGAATATGAAGTTGTTTCTCAAGATGATGAACTTGTTAAAAAATATGGTATAAGACCAGGTGTAGGTATTGCTGCTCCTCAAGTTGGTGTAAACAAGAGAATGTTTGCAATAGAATGTGATGACTTCTTAGATAACAATAAACACTACTCTTTATGTGTAGTAAACCCTGAAATCGTTGAAAAAAGTCGTGAATTAACATACCTTCCAAATGGTGAAGGATGTCTATCTGTAGATAGAGACACTTGTGGAGTTGTTGCAAGACCATATAAGATTGTTGTTAAAACATATTTATATGATTTTGAAAAGAACAAACTTCAATTCAAGACACTTCGTTTAGAAGGTTATCCTGCTATCGTATTCCAACATGAATATGATCATCTAGATGGTATTCTATTTGTTGATAAGCTTCAAACTGTTGAAGAATTAAAAGCTGATAAGACTAAAGTTACTTTCCCTTTATATACTGTTGAGGAAGATGACGAAGAGTTAGACGAGGAAACAACACAAAAGGATGAGTAATCATCCTTTTATTTTTTATGAGAAATAGAAATATAATTAAATACATTAATATCTATAAAAAAAATCACGACCCAAACAATAAAAAATGTCGTTTCTATCCAACATGTTCAACATATGCCCTAGAGACTTATAAAAAATTTAATTTTCTAAAAGCTACATATTTAACAATTAAAAGATTACTTAAATGTAACATCTTCACTCCAATGGGAACTTATGATCCTGTAAAAGAAGAATCTAAATATAAACATAAATATCCTACACTAGATGAATCATTAGTAAGTGAACGTATAAAACTGACAAAATAAAAATCGAACTAAGTTCAAATACTTAATTCGATTTTTTATTTATTTAGTTAAATAAGTTTTACCATTCTCAAATGTAACTTTTCCATCTTTATAAAGTCCACCTAGTGCCCTCTTAAAAGCTTTACGTGATAACGGAATAATCTTTTCAACATCATCACTGCTTGACTTAGCATCAAGTGGCATTTCATTGTTGTGAGCTTTCATATAGTTGATTAATAAATCTTTATCTGGATCAATTTGAGCTTCTTTTTGTTTGATCAATGAACCATTATATTCATTATCATTCTTCACATGGATAATTTTAGTTTCAACTAATTGACCCATGTGATATGTTCCTCTAAACATTGTTTTATGTACAAAGATGTTCTTAAAATCTCTTGTTACAAGACTCATACCTTCTTCACTAATATGGAAAATATAAGCTTCAACTGTTTGGTTTAACTCATATTTAACTTCATCATTAGCTAAATCTAATATTTCAAAACGATTTAAAGGTTTGGCGAATAAAGTGTCTCTCTTTTCTTTTAGTAAAACTAAAAGTGTATCATCAACTTCTGGCCACAAAGATAAATTATATGGTAAATAATCTACAGATACTAAAATATCTTTACCTGTATTGTTAGATACAAATACACCAGTATTAGAAATAGATTCAACAACTCTAACAAATCCTGGCTTGTTCATAGTTACATAGGGAGTATTTGTAGTAGCACATAATCTGTGCTTCTTATCAAAGTAGATGAAGACCTTTACGTCTTCTCCTTTATTCAATTCTTTTTTAGTTTCTTGAAAGTGTAACAATACTTCGTTATTATCTTCATCACGAAGCATATAACCAATATCTGACTTTCTATCAACCTTTAATGTATAAATATAACCTGCTTTTAGCATAAAATCACCTAATTTCTGTCTCCGTCTTTATAATTACGGTCTGTTTGAGATAAATACATCTCTTTTTTGTCACTGTTTGAATTCTTATAGCGCTCAGGATGTTCAATCCTATTTATTAATTCGCGCTTTTCTCTTTCACTTAACTCTTTTTTTGCCATTTTTTTCTGCCTCTTTCTTCAAAGTAGATTCTAAAATATCAATAAGAGTAATTCCCTTTTTATTTAATTCTTCTATCATATAGTTAAGATTGTTTTCACCTTCATAGGTATCATGAGTACCTGTGAAGAATCCAACTGGGAAATAATCGTTTTTATATGAGACAAGAGAAAACTTAGATGCACCAAGTGGCATTGCTTCTAAAGTATAATGATTAAACTTGTCTAAGTTTAATGAGAAATCATACTTTTCGTTATATTTATGAAAAAATTTGGTCAATCCGTGAAAATAGATGTCGTTTTCTTTTTGTCTATAAGTCATAACATAATATCTCTTACCATTGTTGTGAACACCACCTTGATTAGGGATGGTGAACACAACAAGAGGATATTTACCTTTAAGATTATGGCTTATTCTTAAATCCATTACTATTTTTTTTAAATCCATTGTTATTTAATTAATTCTAATCTTCTAATTACTTCATCATAACCTAAAACTGAGATAATGTCATCGCTAGACATGCAGTTTTCTTTATGAGTTAATGCAAGATTTAAAATATGATATAGATGCATAATCATACCACGGTATGCTTCAGGGTTAGCCTTATAATGTTTCTTATCTGTATATTTTAATTCTTCACCAAGTTCTTTGAAAGTCTTCTCGCTTCCATTTTGCTTATCCTTGAAGTAGTTAATTAAGCCATCAACAACTTCAGTTAAATCTTCTTCTTTAACATTAGTTAAAATTTGTTCACGAAGGTTTTCTGGTTGGTTTGCAAAAATATCATTGAAGAAATAACCAAATGCGTCCATAAAGCTTGAATAATTTACAAGGTCTTTTCTGTGTTCATTTGATTCAAAACCTTGAGTTGCAAAAATCTTCTTAACAAGTTCAATATTATCATTGAATCTAGCTTCAAGATCTTTGTTATATTCATGTGCCCATGCTAATAAGTTAGTTTCATTTTCACTTGCAGTCTTTGAATAAATAATTTCAGATGAAATGTTATCTAACTTAGCTAAATCATATAATGGACCGGAAACACCCATATTTTCAAATTTAACTTCAAATTCACTTAAATCCTTATCCTTATTAGCTGTATACCACTCTTCAAAATTAGAGTTGATTAAAGTTAATAAATATACGAATAAGGCCTTAGCTGGATAACCATGCTCAAGATAGAATTCAGCATTACTTTCAGGGTCCTTTCTCTTAGATAATTTTCTACGAGAACCTTCATCATTCTTCATTACAGGAGCAACATGACCATATTGAGGAAGAGTAAATCCTAAAGCGTTGAATAATTCAACGTGAATTGGTAATGATGCAATCCATTCATCACCACGAAGAACATAAGTTGTACCCATTAAATAGTCATCACATGCGTGTGCAAAATGATAAGTAGGGATTCCATCAGTCTTTAATAAAACGAAATCATTGAAGTTATTATCCATATCAAGGTCGCCCTTAATAAGGTCTTTAACGTGAACTCTCTTTGGAGTTGATTCATTAACTCTGAAACGTAATACATAAGGAGCTTTCTTATCTAGCATAGCTTTGATATCTTCAATTGGTCTATCACGCCATACAGCATATTCACCATAATATCCTGTCATTTCTTTATTAGCTTCTTGCTTTTGACGTAATGCTTCAAGCTCTTCTTCAGTAGCGAAGCATGGATAAGCATAACCTTGTTCTACTAAGTATTTTGCTAATACATGATAAATTGAAACACGATTAGATTGAACATAAGGACCATATGCACCAGTTTCTTCTGTTTCTGACATAACACCTTCATCAATCTTTAAACCAATTTTGTTGAAAATGTCGCAAATAATCTTACGAGAACCTGGAACTTCTCTCTTCTTATCAGTGTCTTCAATACGAAGAATAAATACACCATTATTTTGAGATGCGATTTTTCTGTTAATTAATGCAGTATAAACACCGCCAATATGTAAAAATCCTGTAGGAGATGGAGCCATACGAGTAACTACAGTTCCTTCTGGACGACGTGGATATTTAGCTAAAATATCTTCACGAGTTTCCTTTACCTCAGGAAATAATAAATCTGCTAATTCTTGATAATTCATAATAAATTATCCTCCTTCAAACACTTAAGAAATTATAACATATCTTCTATATATTTACAAGAAAACAAATCTTTTAAAAAAACTATGCATCTAAAAAAATAAAAGAGATATTAAGCTAAAAATAGCTTAATATCTCAAAAATTATTAATTATTTTTTCATTGTTAATAAAAGATAAATAATTGCAGCTGGCCAGAAAAAAATAAGCAAGATGATGAAAGCTACAACACTAAATTTTGTTTGGGAAACATTATTACCATCATTAGATTTTTCTTCGTTAGAATCATTTGTATTATTTGGTTGTAAAAAATTAAATGTAGGAGCTTTCTTAGGCTCTACAAAGGTAGGATTTGAAGTTCCACAATATTTGCAATACTTTTCATTTTTAGACCAATCATATCCGCAATTTGGACATTCATTTTTAACGTCTGACATTACTTATTCTCCTCGCCATCAGTTGCAAGTCTCTTTTCTTCTACTACTGGAATAGTCTCTCCTTCGCTGACTTTATCGCGCTCAATCATCTTCTTATCTTGATAAGATAATCCAAAGATAAGTCCCACAAATAACATTATGCATAAAGCTAAGATAAGGATAGCAACTAACCATTTTTGATCAAAGTTAGCTTTTGCAAGTGCACGCATAGCAATAGGCACAAATTGTAGAATTGCTCCAAGTCCAACAATAACTGTTGCTGAACCTGTCTTAGCTTTAGATAATAATCCATAACAAACACTTGATAAGAATACTAATCCTAGTACAATCTTGCTAGTTAGATATAATGCCATTCCACCATTATCAAAATCATTATTTTGAGTAAATGGAATAACAATAATAAGAATAACGACAATTAATGCTTCAATAATAAAACTTATTTTTAATCTATTCATGATTATTCTCCTTTGCTATATAATTTTTCACCGCACTCAGGGCAGAACTTTTGACCTGGCTTAATAATACTGTTACACTTTGGACAATTATGTACAATCTTAGCACCACATTCAGGGCAGAACTTTGATGTAGTTGCAATTTCAGCACCACAACTAGGGCACTTAATCTTAGGAGTTGTAGCCTTAGGTTCTTCTTTAACTTCGCTAGCAGGAGGAATGATAGAAGCAGTTCCTTGCATAGTTTGTCCCATATTCATACCCATACCTACACCCATCATAGTAGCTGCAGCACCATTGTTTTCAGCACCAGCTTCAAGAACATCATATCCACGAGCAGTTCTGTATACTTGGTCTCCAAGTTGATCGTATTCTGCCTTCTTGTGTAAAATGTCGTTTAACTTATCTAATTCTTGATCTGGAACATTGATAGATTCAACAGATAGATTTACAACATCAAATCCAAATTCTTTAATATCTTCTCTGATACGTTCCTCAAATAATGATTGGATATCATCAATATGTGGATCGATTTCAAAATATGTAACTTGATTATCAATAATATACTTTGATAAATTTTTCTTTACTACTTGATTAATTCTTCCTCTAAAATAAGATTGGATAATAGAAAATTCAATAGTTTGATTCTTCATTAATGTTCCAACTAGAGTTTGGAAGAAATATTGGTAATTAGTAAGTTTTATACCAAGCTGACCACGTGCACGAACATTGATTTGAATATGATACTTAGGATCAATTAACTTAATTGGATCGCTAGTTCCCCATAATAAATCAAGCTTAATACGTTTATTAATGAAATAAATCTCAATAGGGTAAGGATTCTTTCCACCAAAGAAAGCTTTAGTAAAGCCTTTTAAGAAAGGAAGTAATTCACTATTAATTTTGAATGTACCTTCCTCACAAATCTTTTCAATCTTACCACTATGAACAATAATTGCGACTTGTCCTGGTGAAACAACCAATTTAGAATTATTATTAAATTCATCGACTGGATGCTTATACATTAACCAGTTTAGACCATTACCGTCAAATTTTATTAAATCATAAAATGCCATACATATCTTCTCCTTTTGACAGTTTAATTATATACTAAATAATAAATGTTTTTCAATAAAAATAAAACTAATAACAAAAAAACTAGGAGAATGAATGAACTCCTAGTTTGGGTATGTGAATAAGTTCAATATGTAGAGTCTCCTTATTCTTTCTAGATTTCTCTAATCAAGCTTTATAGCTACTCTACAATACAGTTCTTTAACGCTTTGTAGTAGAACCAAAGCCACCAACTCTGACACCATCAGTAGAATCATCATATGTGACAAAGTATTCGCTAAATATACCTTGAGCAATACCATCACCTTTCTTAATTTCAAGTGTCTTTCCTTCATTAGAATCATTAGTTAGCTTAATCATAATGTGACCTTCATTATTCGCATTATAGTAATCACTATCAATAATACCAACTGTATTATTCAATTGAATTCTATACTTAAATCCTAAACCACTTCTTGGGTAAATAGATAATACATAACCAGGTTCAATATAAGAACGAATACCTGTAGGAATCTTAATAGTTTGTCCTGGAGCCAATGTAAAATCACAAGGACTATAGAAATCATAACCAGCACTACCTACTGTAGCTCTCTTTGGCAACTTTATATCATTATATGTTTCTTCTTTATTTTCTGTTAAATCATAATCAAGTTTGAATTGATTAAGAGAAACTTTTTCAAAACGTGCAACAGCCTTCATACAATACCTCACTTTACTAACTATTATAACATAGTATAGTAAAATATGAATATTATGTTATAATTAAACAGGTGAATTATTATGAACGAATACAAAAATTTTAGTGCTTATTTTGATACCATTATGGATTTTTTAGACTATAACCAATGGATCAATTTTACAAAAGAAAATATCAAAAAAGATTCAACAATTCTAGACCTTGCGTGTGGAAGTGGAATCTTTTTAGTAAATATGAATTTATATGGATATCCAACAGATGGTCTAGATTTATCTAGTCAAATGATAGATTTATGCAGAGACAAAATGTACATAAACCATATCAATACGTCTCTATATGAAATGAACATGGCTCATTTTGATTTAGGAAAAAAATATGACAATATCACATGCTACTTTGATTCAATTAACCATTTAAACACAATTGATGAGGTAAAAGCTATGTGGGATTGTGTATATAACCACCTGAATAAGGATGGCTTATTCTTATTTGATGTATTCTCATATTCTCGTTTCATTGATACAGATAATACTGATATCACTGAAGAATTTGATGATTTCACATATAATTGGAAGATGAGTCTAGAATTACCTAACACAATTCATCACGACATTACAATAAAAGGTATTGATTCGTTTGAAGAACATTATGATGAACATTACTATGACTACTTAGAATTAATTAAAGATCCTCGTTTTGAGCTTGTTAAAGTGGTTGGAGATTTCAAAAAGAAATTAACTAAAAAGAGTGAAAGAATATTAGTAATCTTAAAGAAGAAAGGTGAATAGTCTTTCTTCTTTTTTTATAAATCTATATTTTATTTTGAGAGGCATTCCAACAAATGTTTTAGTTAATAATCATTATATTTCAATAAAAAAGACATACAGATTTCTCCATATGCCTAAATTATTTCTTTAAAATTATTTAGAATTCTTAATTATATCAGTTAACTTATTATTTTTAATTTTGAAAATTGAGAAATAAGATAAATTATTATCAAGCACTGATGCACCTTTATAAGCATTATATAATTCTTCTTCATTGAAATGAGGAATATAACGCTTAAATGAATATGTACCATCAATAGCTTTATAGAAGTCATTTGCGAATCCTAATTCTTTATTCAACGAAAGGTTTAAGATATATCCAGCAAATGAATTTTCTTCTAAGTTATGAATTAAATCTAAAATAGCTTCTTTATTACCGCTGAATTTCTTAGAAATTAAAATGCAATCAAATTGAGATAAGAATTCACGAGTTAGAGATTCAAATTCAAGTCTATAAGCTCCATTGAATTTAACATGTGAACCAAGACGACACTTTGGATAGAATCCCCACTTAGTTGTATCTAGCATAGAAACATTGATATCCTTACTATTTTCATCAGCTAATTGAGCAATTGCATCTAAATCAAGTGTTACAGTAGAACCAACAACAAGAATATTATTAACCTTATTAAATACCTTAGATAATAAATTCTTAGTATCTAAAATACCTTTAACATATAATCCTTCTAGATATTCGAATGCTGCCTTATCGCTTCCTACCTTAAGATTTGCATAATCTGGTACAAACTTACCGAAACGAATACTTGTGCTACGCTTAGCTTCAAGGAATTCATTATAAGAAGCAAGTGTTGAAATAGGAGCTTCTGTAGTGATATTCAATAACTTTGTAGCATTGAATGTTGGGTCTAATTCTCTTCTATATAGCTTTGTATTTAAAATCTTTTCAAGAGCTTCTACTTGTTCAAGGCTGAACACAGTAGCATTGTATCCTGATAATAAATATTCTAGATTAAATTTTGAAGGTGTTTCAAAATTAATCTTTAAATATCTAGTATTAGACATGACAATGATATTCTTCTTTGAATCATTCTTAAATGAATCAAAGAACTTATTAGCATTTTCTTCACTAACTAAGCTAGATTTTTCTCCTCTAGCTTCTTGACTTAATTCATATGACTTATCTGTGTTATATAAATAGTAGTTATTACCAAAATCTTTTAAAACACGAATCTTTAATGTTTCATCAAATAAATTTAACGCTCTCTTGATTAAATCAATATAAGTGTCAGAAACTAATGTAGCTTCTGAAGCATTTTCAATGAATTCAAATGTTAAATCATTTGATAATTTAACATACTTATCATTGAACATTAATGCATGGCTTGACTCAACTGGAGTTTCCTTTAATTGATACATAACGCTTCTTAATGCTTGCGCACGAACTGAATCATTTACAAGACGGAATGAAGCATCTAGAGTTGGATTCTTTGTAATAGTTAATGCCTTATCAGTTAAAGAAACCTTAAATGAGTTCTCACCAGCGAATAGATATTCATTTTTATCATTTCTAAAAATATTGTGGTGAGACATAAATACTGTATTTCTCTTTGTTTCAAAAGATACAATACCATGAGTTACTAAAAGAGTTCTTACTTCTTTCTTAAAGACTCTTAAAGCTTTTGAAAAATCAGTAACGAACTTGTAATCTCCATCATCAAAAGTTAAAAATTTAGGAGTATTACCATCGATAACTTCAACATACATATCATCGTCAACAGGCTTAAATGTTCTTTTAAATGAATCATCAAATTCTTTATCTTCACCTAATTTGAATCCAGACTTTACATAGTTAAAATCGAAATCACAACCTAAGTAGTTTGTGTTATCTAAAATTGAATCAATCATATCTTTTGAAAGAGATGAAGCGAATGCAACCTTATCAGTAGCATCGACTTTAACTTTTAACATATAGTCGTTAATGTTAATATAACGGTATTCTTTGCCTTCTTTAAACACACCATAAAATTGTTCACCGAAGTTGGATACAACACGCTCACCCTCTAATAATTTGTATTCTCCTTCTTTAACCATTGGAATTTCTCTTAATGGATCATAAGGAGCTTCAACATCATTTTCAACGAGTCCTGTAAGAATTCTCTTATTCACTACATTCATTTGATACAAAAATTTAGTAATCATTTTAAATAACCTCTACTTTTCAATACGACTTATTATACTACACTAATTTGTAAAAATAAACCTTAAAATTTTAAACTTAAAAGAAAATTATTCATTAAAGCTTTCTAATTTCTTATTTAAAATATCAATAGCATTGCGAATGCAATCATCACAGCTAGTTAAGATAACATGAGTCTTTAATCCTTTTATATCTTGGCAAGTTAAAGCCTTAGATTTTTGTTCGAATTCATCTACGATATCTTTAGCATGGAACTTAGATGCAAGACTTGTGGTGTTTAACAAACCTAATGCGATATTAGCACCAATTAAAGCTCCACAAGTACCTTTCATTCCACCCATACCACTTCCAAATGATGAACCTAATTTCTTAATAATTTCTTCATCAAGACCAATTTCATTTTGGTATGCCATAAGTACTGCTTGAGCACAGTTATAACCATTATGTTTTAAATATACTGCATATTCTTTCTTATCATTAAATTCCATAATAAATACCTCGCTAACTTTTAGCATTATACCACAAATAACAAAAAAGAGTAAGCATATTGCCTACTCCTCTACTTTGAAGTTTTTATATTCATTTAGTTTAGATAATATAACTTTATTAGCATTTAATGATTCAGGAACCAATATAATTCTTTGATTAGATGAACCCCTAAATTTTAGTGCTAAATTCATTAATTCACAATTGAAACGTCCGTCTACTAACACATCGATATTCTTTAAAATATCCAATGTATATTTAGTATGTACTTTACCATCATATGGCAACATTTCTTTGTCGAATACATAACCAGAATACATCCAAATTGTTTTATCTGGATATAATTCTCTTACTTTTTTAACAAAAGGTGCTAGCACTTCTTGGTTCTCGGGTTCAAAAGGTTCACCACCAAGAATAGTTAATCCTTGTATATAAGCTGGTTTCAAGGCATCTATTATATCATTTTCTTCTTTAATAGTGAAAGGGTCACCATATTTAAAATCCCATGTTGCTTCATTAAAGCACCCTTTGCAGTGGTTTCTGCAGCCAGATACAAATAATGAAACTCTAACCCCTTCACCATTAGCAATATCAGCTTTATTAATTTTACCGTAATACATTATAAGTGCAATACTCTATCTTTAATTTCTTGAGTTCTACCTTGATTCCAGAATTGAGAACCGATATAACCACAAGTTCTACGCGCAACATTTAACTTAGATTGATCTTCATTTCCACAATTAGGGCAACGCCAAACTAATTTACCATTCTTATCAGTGATAATTTTAATCTCACCATCGTATCCACATACTTGGCAATAATCTGACTTAGTATTTAATTCAGCATACATAATATTGTCATACATGAATTGCATAACTGCAATAACTGCTGGAATATTATTTTGCATATTAGGAACTTCAACATAAGATACAGCACCACCTGGAGATAACTTTTGGAACTTAGATTCAAGAGCTAGCTTAGAAAATGCGTCAATCTTTTCTGTAACATGCACATGATATGAGTTTGTGATATAGTTTTTATCAGTAACACCTTTAATAATACCAAAGCGACGTTGTAAAGCTTTAGAGAATTTATATGTAGTTGATTCAAGTGGAGTACCATATAATGAATAATCAATATTCTCAGCTTTTTTCCACTTTGAAGTATGTTCATTTAAGAATTCCATAACTTTGATACCAAAAGCTTCACCTTCTGGATCAGTTAATTTCTTACCAGTCATGTAATAAACTGTTTCCCATAAACCTGCAAATCCAAGAGAAATAGTTGAATAACCACCATAAAGAAGTTTATCAATAACTTCGCCCTTCTTTAGACGAGCTAAGGCACCATATTGCCATAAGATAGGCGCAACATCTGACTTAGTTCCTAGTAAACGTTCATGACGACAGCGAAGTGCTCTGTGGCATAGGTCTAGACGAGATTCAAAAATCTTCCAGAATTCATCAACATTTTTATTACTTGAGCATGCAACATCAACTAAGTTAATAGTTACAACACCTTGATTGAAACGACCATAATATTGAGGCTTCTTAGTTTCAGGATTGATATATGGAGTTAAGAAGCTACGGCATCCCATGCATGGGAAACAATGTCCCTCACCATTATTATCAACTTTATCACGTAACATAATCTTTTCAGAAATATAGTCAGGTACCATACGCTTAGCAGTACATTTAGCTGCAAGTTCAGTCAAATAGAAGAATGGAGTTCCTTCTTTAATATTATCTTCTTCAAGAACGTAGATAATCTTTGGGAATGCTGGAGTGATATACACACCTTTTTCATTCTTAGTACCTTGCATACGTTGTTTCAAAGTTTCTTCAATAATTAAAGCTAAGTCATGCTTCTCTTGCTCATTCTTAGCCTCATTTAAATACATGAATTCAGTAATGAAAGGAGCTTGACCATTAGTAGTCATTAATGTGACAACCTGATATTGAATTGTTTGAACACCACGTTCGATTTCTTTGGCAACACGAGTCTCAACAATTGAATCGAACTTTTGTTTATCAATTTTAGCACCAATTAATTCTAATTCTTTTTGTAATTCAGACTTAATTTTTTGTCTTGATACGTCAACGAATGGAGCTAGATGAGCTAATGAAATTGATTGTCCACCATATTGGCTAGATGCAACTTGGGCAATAATTTGAGTTGCAATATTACAAGCAGTTGAGAATGAATGTGGACGTTCAATAAGTGTACCTGAAATAACTGTTCCATTTTGAAGCATATCTTCAAGGTTTACAAGATCACAGTTATGCATATGTTGAGCATAATAGTCAGCATCATGGAAATGGATAATGCCTTCCTTATGTGCTTCAACAACATCTTGTGGAAGTAAGAAACGATTAGTAATATCTTTTGATACTTCACCTGCCATGTAGTCTCTTTGTACACTTACTACAGTAGGATTCTTATTAGAATTTTCTTGCTTAACCTCTTCGTTAGCACCTTCAAGTAATGTTAAGATTTGATTATCTGTAGTGTTAGATTTACGAATAAGTTCGTGTCTATATCTATATGTGATATAGCTCTTTGCAACTTTGAAAGCGCCAGTTCTCATAATCGCTTCCTCAACCATATCTTGAATTTCTTCTACAGATACAGCTCTTCCAATAGATTCACACTCAAGTACAACATTCTTAGTTAATGTAGTAATTTGGTTTTCTGATAATCTGAATCTCTTGTCATCAACTGATTCATTAGCTTTTCTAATGGCTTCATGAATTTTAATCTCATCAAATAAAACTTCTTTTCCACTTCTTTTTATTACGTTCATATTAATACCCCTTTCAAAAGTTATCTTGCGAATGTAATTACATTATATTATAATTAGTTTGAAAGGATATGTTGGTTTTCCAACATAAAAATAATTTCATGGTAAAAATTTCTGAAGCACGTAAAACCATATATTTTAAGAAACTAGATGACCAAGATTTCAATGCTATCATGCATTGTTTACAAGGACGTATGATAAGTTTTAAGGAAGGAGAATACATCGCTCAAACAGGCGATAAAATTTCCTTTGGCTACCTTATTCTATCAGGTATTGCTAGAAGCTACACCATTGATGAAGCAGGTAATGAGTTCATAAATCTAGATTATACTAAAGAAAACATATTTGGGCTAAACGATATAATTATTGGTAACAAATATTATACTGAGGATTTAAAAGCTTTAACCGATGTAACTGTTTTAGCCCTTGATTCATTTAGATTAATTAATCCAACTCTTAATAGATGCCAACGACATATTGAACTATTAAAGGGATGCTTCAAGGAAATTGGAAGACAAACTCAAAAAATTGAAGAACATAAAAATATTCTATCTTTATCCAAGACTCGTGATAAAGTATTAAAATTTCTAGATATATATAAAAAAAAGAAAAAATCTAATTCATTTGAAATAGATTATTCACGTCAAGAACTAGCTTCTTATCTTGGAGTAGAACGTAGTGCTTTATCTGCAGAACTATCAAAACTAAAAAAAGAAGGATTAATCGACTTTTCGTTTAATCATTTCGAAATAAAAGATAAATAATCCATTACTAAAAAAGTAATGGATTATTTATTTAACTTAAAAATTCTATTTATGATAAGTGATACTACAAGAATTGCTACACTTGTCAATACCATTGCACCACCTGATGCAATATCTAGATAATAAGATAATGTAATACCAATGACAGCACTTAATAAAGATATGATAACAGAAATAATTATGCTAGCTCTATAGCTTTTTGATAATTGTAAGCTTGCAGCATAAGGAATAACCATTAAACTTGAAACCATCAAAGCTCCAACTGTTTTACTAGCTATTGCAACTACTAATGCACAAATGATAGTAAATACTAAATTGATAATTCTTACATTAACATTATCTAATGAAGCTTGCAATTCATTATAGCTTATATATAGCATTTGGAAATAGAAAGCTATAAAGAAAATTATTACAATTACTGCAATAATAATCATTGAAATCATCTCATCTACAGTTGTTAGCATTACACTACCAAATAAATAACTAGAGAATGTAGCTGCAGATGAATATTTAGACATAATTGCCGTAATACCTACCGCAAAGCTCATCACAATAACTACTGCTAACTCGCTATATTTAGAAAACTTTCTTCTGATAAACTCAATAATTAAATTTGCAAATATAGAAACACAGATAGACATCCATAAAGGATTTAAGCCTGCTACAACACCAATAGCTACACCAGCCAAAGATGTGTGAGATAAAGCGTCCCCTGTCATAGATAATCTCTTTTGTACAAGAGGTGCGCCTATAAGAGGTAATACAATAGAAACGAATATTGCCGTGATTAAAGCACGTTGCATAAATGGCTCGCTAAGCATTATTTTACCTCCTTAATTGAAGAATCGCATAAAGAGATAATTCTATTACACATAGTCAATTCTTCCTCATTATGTGATACGAATAATATAGTCTTTTTCATTGCATGAAGGTGGTGTATTAATTCTAACAATACCTTAGTACTCTCTTGATCAATACCAGTTGTTGGTTCATCTAAAATAATTAAATTAGGATTAGAAAGCAAGACCTTCGCAATCTTAACTTTTTGCATCTGTCCTCCAGATAATGAATTAATGGATTTATCTTTTAAGTTTGTAAGATTAAAAATTTCAAGAACCTTAGCCACATTCTCTTTATCTTTCTTAGTTATAAAGTGAAATGGTTTTTTCTTAAGTCCAAGAGATACGATTTCACTGACTGTAGCAGGGAATGAACCTTCTTCTTGACTCGTTGTCTGATTAATATAACCAAACTTAATATTTTTATCTTTAATAACCTCACCACTAGTTGGCTTTACAAGCCCTAATAAAACTTTTAATAAAGTAGATTTACCTGCACCATTGACACCAACAAGACCAATAAAATCTCCTCTATTTATAGTAAGATTAGCATTATCTAAAACATTCACATTATTATCATATGAAAATGTAACATTCTTCAATTCAAGAACAGTATCCATCAAATCACCTTCTTGCAAATTATTCGCATTTGCATTAAATATGATAACATTGTATAATATCTTTGTCAATTTAAAAAGGAGTCTATATGATAAACTTAAAAGATTTCGGAATAAAATCAACTAAATCAAGAAAGCTTATCTTAGAAGTTATAGAAAAAGCTACACTTCCTATGACGGCTGAAGATATCTATAAACAAGTATTAGATGAAGGTATCAACTTATCCACAGTATATCGTACTTTACAAAGCTTAAACGAGCTTGATATCATCAATAAAGAATTAGATAAAGATGGAAAGGCTCTATATATGATGCTTAAGGAAGATCATAAGCATGTACTTGTATGCACAAAATGTGGAAAAAAAATCTATTTAAAGGAATGTCCTTATAATAATGTGAATAAAAAGATTGAAGAAGCTACAGGTTTTAGAGTTGAAGACCATAACATTGAAATATATGGCTTATGTGAAGATTGTAAAAAGAAAAGTGTATTAGAAATTTAAAAAAGAAGTTATCCTGTGAAGTACACCTATTTAAGGGTTCACTTCACTGTGGATAACTTCTTTTTATTCTTCTTCCTTTTTAGTTGTTTTTAAAAAATGTTTCTTATGCTTCTTTATTTCTTCTAAAGATAAAACTTCTTTATTAGCATTTAAGAAAATAAAATTATCATCACAAAATTGAATAATAAGAAGACCATTTGATACATAAGTTCTTGTTATGTCAGTTAAATTATAGACATACATATGATTGTTTTGACTATTCTTTGAAGTAATAACATTACTTTCAATAGTGACCATTTCTGTAGAATTAATTGAATATGTTTTTTGAATATCATCTAAGAAGCTATATTTAGATTGCTTAAATAATCGAATAAAGGCGAAGATTAACCAACCACAAATAATAAGTAGTACAACTAAGACTAAAATTAAGAAAATAGCGTTAGAATAGTTTTGAGAATCAAACATACTAACAATATATGTTATTTTGGTTAAAAATACCACGAAGTATACAAACGAAGCTAATAATATGAATATTAAATAACATAAAGTACGAAATACTTTAACATTACGATAGAAAAAGAATTTAAAAACGTTAGTTAAATATAATTTGGATAATATGATTTCTTGACTCATTATATCAACCCTTTCTTTATTATTGATTATACAATAAATTGATGACTATATAAAGAAAAAAAGCTTTAGATTTAACTAAAGCTTGAATCTTCAAATGGTGCCGAAAATAGGACTTGAACCCACAACCTACTGATTACAAGTCAGTTGCTCTACCAATTGAGCTATTTCGGCACAATTAATAATTATTATTTTAAATGGTGGAGGTTAACGGGTTCGAACCGCTGACCCTCTGCTTGTAAGGCAGATGCTCTCCCAGCTGAGCTAAACCTCCATATAAAAATTAAAAGCCTAGCAACTACCTACTCTTGCACATGCTCTCATGTACTACCATCAGCGTAAAAGTGCTTAACTTCTGTGTTCGGGATGGGAACAGGTGTTTCCACTTTGC
>CAMNHY010000010.1 GCA_946540005.1 uncultured Clostridium sp. | reverse complement strand
TTAAATATCTTATATATAAGATATAGTTGATAACTTTCCTGTGGGTTTCGAAAACTCATGTTGAGACAGTTTTTCTTTGCTTGTTAAAAAATAGAAAACAGATCCCAAATATGAGATTGCTTAAAATAAAGAGTGTAAAACTATCTTTTTTAATGATTATAGGTGGTGATTATTATGTATGATAAAGAATTAATAGATAAAATCTGTAATTTGACATGTAAACCAGAAGAAATTGATATAAATCAAACATCCATTAAATATGATTCAGTAGATTCATTTAATAAATATTATAATGTTAATACTATTATTAATGCTATTGATAAATATATTAATAAAGAATGGAATGATAAAACTTTAGCTAATTGGTGTTGTCTATATGATTGGATAATAGAAGGTGGTTGTAAGATATCAGCAAATAAAAATCTAAATGAGTTAGAGTATTTTATAAAAGAATTAATATCATGGGATTTAGATGGTTTGTCTTTTTTTGATGAAGAATATTTAGAAGATGATTTTATGTTCGATAAAGATTATTTTATCAATTTAGATTATATATTAAAAAATAATAATGATTGGAAAGGTATTTATGCTCCAATAGGTGAATGTGATGAAATGAATAATAATCAATATGCATTATTATTTAATGATAAATTAAAGGAATATATAATTATATTTTCAAATGGTTTTTTATATAATAACTATAAGCATCAAAATGTTTATTTAAGATTTACAACAAAAAATAGATTTGTTAATAAATTAAATGATTTAAAAGATAACAATTATAAATTAATTGAATGTGATGAAAAAGAATTTTATGATGATTTATATGATAGAGAATAATTATATTTAAAATTTAGAACCTGAATTTATAAGATTATGGGCCTTTTTTGATATGTTTTCTAATTTATAAAATTATAAATCTGACGAGGAAAATGCGCAGGCTCTTGAAACAGTCGCCCTATTATCTTTGTCAAATTCTAAGTCAGCGAGCAAATAAATTTAATTTTCTATTATTACATAGTAATAATAACGGAAAAACGTAACAAAGATACTTTAATATACTAATTTAATAATTGCAATTATTGAAGATATAGGTTTATGTCTTTTCTTATTTCTTTTGCCAATATGTTAATTCTTTATTTATATTATAAAGAAGCTAGTATATAAACACAATAATACAGTTATTATTTATTCTTTAATAATTTATATTGAATTTAAAATTTGATTTTTTTATTACTATTGAATTGTAATTTTTTTGAAAAGTAATGACTTTAGATATAATTATGCTATAATTAAATTAAGAAAAAAGTATTTCAATAATTTAGGGAAAAATTAAAGGAAAAGATTTTTATATGATGTTAGAAGCAGGATTAATTATCGCAAACATATTATCGTTTCTTGGTAATATGACTTTCACTTCAAGTTCTATTTTTAAGAAAAAGAATATAATTTTATTACTTCAAAGTACTGCTCATATATTATCAAGTATAGCTGAAATAATAAATAAGGCATATTCTGGCTTGGTTCAAGAACTTGTAAGTTTAATAAGGGATATAATATTAGTATTTGTAAAAAAAGATCAGAGAAGGATTAAAATTATAATATCTTTATTAGCTGTATTAGTAGGTAGTATTATTGGCACAATATTGAATTTTAAATTAAATCAAAATAATTGGTATGATTATTTACCAATATTAGCTACGGCATTATATACATTATTTTTAATAATCTCAGAATATAGTACTAAATATCAGGAGTTTTTTATTAAAATAGGTATTATTTTTAATTCGATTGGATGGATAATTTATACACTATTCTATAAATTATATCCACCAACAATTTTTAATTCAATTACAATAGTTACATCAGTTATAACTATTATCTTATTCTTTAAAAATGGTAAAAATAAAGAAAATATTGAAGAAAAAATAGACAATAAAGAAAATATTAATGAATAATATTTTAAAGTATAAATTTTAAAAGGGAATTATTTTAGGAGGATTTTATGAGAAAACATTTAAAATATTCCCTTTTAGTTTTATCATCAGTGATATTTTTTTCATGTGCGAAAATTGATACTAATTCAACTACTTCAAAAGTTAGTGATACATCTATAAGTGAACCTGTTAGAAGTAGCTCAAGTAGTAAATCAAGCACTACTAGCATTTCAACTTCTCATCTAAAAAAATTAGAAACTCCATCAATTTCAATAAATAATGGTATATTGACTATAGTTGAAGTAAATAATGCTAATATGTATCAAATATACGCAAATGATGAATACATTGATGCTACATATGATAATACATTTGATTTAAGTTCATTAGAAATTGGTACATATAATATAAAAGTTAGAGCTATCAATAGTAATAATTTGTATACTCCTAGTGATTTTTCAAATGTTTGTGTTTTCGATAAATATCAAAAATTTGAAAATACACTAGAACCATTATCTAGAGTCGGACAAGATTTTGAATATTTAGGAACTGTTTCATATACAAAGCCTATTGTATCAAATGAAGGATTATCAAATTATCCTAAATATTTAACTCCGCTGGCAGATACTTCAAATAATGAAGCAATTAAAAATGAAAATTTATCACTTATTGCAAGTCAAGATACATATGATTCAATGGATAAAGATGGTAATTTATATTTAAATGGCGTAAGTATTTCAAAGAAATTGTATAAACATTCATCTTCCGTTGGCCTTTATATGGGAGACGTAGATGATAATGAAAATAGAGTGTCTAAGAGAATTATAGTAAATGAACCTAGATTAATAGGTAATTATTTAACAGGATTATATGCACCTGCAGGTGAAGTTATAAAAATAGAAATAAGTGAAGAAGATTTAGCTAAAACTGGAGGTTTAACTGTTATTATGGGAGAAGTTGCAGGAAGAAATAATGAAAATGTAATTCCTGTAACTACAGTGTATAATAGAATGCCTTATCTAGCTAATAAAATGAATGTAACTCAAACTACTTCATATGTTGGTTCATATCTAGGTGGTCCCATTTATCTATATACAAACAAACCTACATCATTTAAAGTAACAATAAGTGGTGCAGTTGAATATTTACATTATATTGACGGGCTTACAAGCGAAGAAGAATTCAATAGATTAATGAAAACATCAGCGCCATTCCTAGATTTTGAGATTTATGATAAGTCTTTGAGATTTACTGGTCCTCGATATAATACTTATACTAATGGCCAAGACACTTTTGATTATAAAAATTTAAAAAATACTATGAGACTATGGCAAAACTTTAATAGTGTATCAAGATCCGTACCACACGGAATGAATTCGAATGCATTTATAACGATGATGTATGATACATTTGTAGGAGGTGGTGCAGCTGCACTAGCTTATGTAGGAGCTGATTATGCTGTCCTTCCTGTAAGTTGGATGCCAGGCACAATCAATTATGAATCATTTATGAAGGTAGGTGGTTGGGGTTCAATTCATGAATTTAATCACCATTTCCAAAAAATTGGATGTAACGGTAATTCTAATGAAGTAAGTAATAATGTAATGAATTTTATTGAATATATAATGTTTACAAGAATTACTGAATATAGAAATTATAATAATATTTCTCATGGAATTGGTCTTGATAGTAATGAAGGTATTAAATATTATAATCAATATAGAAATTATATAGATCCTCAAAGTGGTGAATTAATCAAATTAAATACTGAAAGAGGTTATGCAATATTAATTGAAAACTTTGGACCACAATTAATGCTTGAAGTATTTAAATATCAAAATGGAGTAACAACAGTAGATGCATTCTATAAAGCTTTAACTGAAGTTCTTCATTATGATTTTGAATTTTTCTTCAAAGAATTATGGCACTTAGATGTTGATTCAAATTTAGTATTAGAAATGAAAAAATATAATTATAAGACTTATGTTCCAATTGGATCTTATTATTCATCTAGTTTTAATTATACTGATATAAATAATGAATCAAATCATGCTCTTCCTTATTTATGTAACTCAGGTCTAATAATTGATTTTGATAAAGATATAATTACATTAGATGACTATAATATAGATATTCTTGAAATCGGGTCTCCTCTATATGGTAATTTAATACATTTATCAAATAACATATATAAGTACATTACTGATAAAGATATAATCGATTCATTTGTTGTTAAAGTTAAGATTAGTAAAGGTGATTTCGAACAGATTATAAATATTACTTATGATTTAAACCCAATTAATCAAGGATTAAATTTAACAACATATGAATATAATGAGATTCCATATGCAAATATTGGTGAAGCTATTGAAAATAATTTTACAGGTTATAATTCAATTAAGACAACATATCAAAGTAATCAAAATGTTACTAATGCTAAAGTAAATACAATAGTTTGTGAAGAAGGTAAATTTATAATAAACGAAGATGGAAATTATCAAGTTTGTTACAAGGGTGGAAGAGGTTCATCTAAATTATTTGTTTCAATAAATAATCAAGATAATTATGAATTATTTGGTGAAATTGATATTAATCAATCATTATATCAATTAAATGCTAAAGCTAATAAACTGATAAGTCTTAAAAAGGGTGATGAATTATATTTCAAGCTTTATTTATTACCTACATCTAATAATGCTTCACTTGAAATTGGTTTAGCATTACCAAATGATTTAACTAATGTCATTAGATATCCGGATGAATATTTTAGATCTAATAATTCAAACTTTAATAAAGATTTATCAAATTTTGAATTGAGAAACAATGTAGTTGAATTAAATGATTATGATGATAAAGTTGATTCTAACAAATTAACATTATCTTCACCTAATTTTGTTCCTTGGGATAATAATCAAAGTTTTGGACTTGAAAAAATATTAGATAATGATTCAAGTACATATGCACATTCACAAAGAAATATCATTATTAGTGAAACAAATTTTGTAGATTTAATAATTGATTCTACAAAACTATTCTCATTTACTACAATGAAAATATATGGTAGGACTAATGGAATGCCTTATCAAATTCCTGTATCATTTGATTTATATTTAAAAAAAGATAATGATTATGTTTTATATAAATCATATAATAATGTTCCTATTACGAAAAATGAATTAGTTCTAGCATTTGATGAAATTATATCTACATCATCAATTAAATTACATATTACAAAGACTGATGGACAATATTTAGCCTTATCAAATATGGAATTTATGACAAGTTATAAATCATTAAAGATATCTGATATCTCATATTATGGAAATGTTGATATATCTTATGAAAAATCTCCATATGGATTTGTATATGATTTAGCTGAATCCTCATATTTAAAATATGAATTCGATGATTCAATTTGTATTGGCATAAATAATTTAGAAGGTGTAGAAGTATATTTAAACAATAAATTATATAATCCTAGATTAATAGATAATAAAGAATTGTTTAAATTATATGAATTTAATAATTTAGGAAAAAATATATTAATTATAAAAACTAATAATTCAAATCTAAAAATATTTGATTTGCTTAAATTAATTTAATAAATATGACCTTTAGATATTAATTATCTGAAGGTTTTTTAAAAAAATCAGGTCTTATTTTGTCGATAAAAATTTAATTTTGTAGAGCATGAAAAAAATTAAAAAATATCAAAAAAAATGTTTGACTTAAAGGTTCGAAAATGATAATATATATATGTCAACGAGAGTTGACATCCCTATCCCAAAAAAATTGTGAATAAACAATTCACAAAACCCCCTTTTAATCACCCAGACGAAATTTATTTGCCTGGGTACCCTGAATATTCAAGTGTATCAAATTTTTGATACACTTTTAATTTTTTTAAAAAAATAAATCCTTTACCTAAAGCGTTTTTTAAGATTTATGACAAATTTTAGCAAAAAGTGTCGAAAAAACACTTGCAAAAAATTAAATAATCGAGTATACTATAGTTGGTCAAAGAGATTTGACTACAATATACTTTCCCTTTTTAAACAAATACTTTCTCATTTCTGCTGAAAAGCAGGAGGTAAAACGGTAGCTTAAATGCTACCGTTTTATTCTTTATAAAAATAAATTTTAAATTTTTAAAAATATGATATACTTATAAGTGTATATAAAAAGGAGCGTATTTATTATGGAATTAAAAGAGGAATTTTTAGATCTATTATGTAATCCTTCTAAGACTAGAGGTGTTTCAAAAGAACAATTTGAAATTTATAATAGAGTTATTCCAACTTTTTTAGAATATTTTAAGCATGTTGATGAAGATAAGAGAATGATTTGGGCTATTGAAGCTTCATCTTATTTATTTGGTAAGGCTATGGAAATTACTGTTCTTGGTAATATCAGACCTGAAGAAAAGGCTGTATGGATTGTACCTCAAGAAGTTGAGGAAGGTATTACATTTGATCTTCCTAAGCATATTGAAGATAGAGTTATTGATTTAATGGATCCATTCGAGTCTGCAGTTGAAGAATATGTAAAAACTAATTATGATGTAGATTTTACAAAACTTTGGGTATTTAGTGAACACTTAGGTGTTATTTATGCATTACAAAATAAATTATCTGATGTAGTTGTTGGTGGTATTACTAACGATAAAGTTTTAACTAATAATGAATTATATAGATTTGGAATGAACGCATTTAGTCAAGAAATTCAAAAATATGGATTTAGTGTTAAATCTATATCAGGAAATTTAGTTGATTTTGCAAATGCTATCTTAGAGAAGGATGGTAAAAATTATTTAGTAGCTGCATCTGTTACAATTTTACCTAAGGAAGGCTATATTGCTGATTGGAGAATTAATAAATTAAAAGAAGAAGCTAAAAGACTTTCTGTTATTCCTGCAACAACTCATATTGGATTAATCCCTTCTGATGAATTATATGCCTCAATGGGTATTGCGATTAAAGAAGGACAATATAAAGTTCAAGTTAGAAAATTAGTAAATGTTCTAACTAATGAGGTAATTGAATAATGCTACCAAATGATGAATTTGTTTTATTAAGTGTTATTAATACTAAGCTTAGGGATTTTTATGATTCTTTAGAATCTTTATGTGATGATTTAGATGAAGATATTGATAATATTAAATTTAAATTAGATAAAATTGGTTATATTTATGATGAAAATTTAAATCAATTTATCAAAAAATAAAGTATTTTTTAAATTAGTTTAAAAAGCTCATTTATTTGAGCTTTTTTTACTAAAAAATATGAAAATATAAAAAATTATTGTTGACATTAGGCACCTAATTTTATATAATACTAGTGCATTTAATAAATGCTAATAAATATGCGGGTATGGCGGAACTGGCAGACGCGCGAGACTTAGAATCTCGTTCCCAGGAGTGCAGGTTCGATTCCTGTTACCCGCACCATTAGAAAGATATTTACCATAATTGATTAAATTATGGTTTTTTTATTTTTAGGGCATTTTTGCTAGGTTTCAATTTCTGTATTAGTGAAGATGTCCGTTTTTTATTGGTTTAAAATTAGCATCAATTGTGCATTAACACGAAAGTACTTGTAAAACCACGAAAACTCTCTAATTACCTGGATTTATTGATTATTTTAATATTTTATTTTATAATTAAATATAATATTAATTTTTATTTTGGAGGTGAATGTGGTATGAAAAAACTATTTTTCTGTTTATTGAGCATAATATTTTGTTTTACTGTGGTTGGTTGCAATAAAGCATCTTACACTGACCAATTAATAGAATGCTCTAGTTTTAAAAACTCTATGTCCAATGAAACTCAAACATTAATTTTAAAAAATAATAATAAATTTGACTATTTCAGTAAGTCTTCGAAAATGGATTTAAAAGATTCTGATTTTGAAGAAGTTTATGATTATGAATACGAATATTATGTTCGTGGGGATGTTTTTAAGGCTGAAGTCCATAAAAAAAACGATCATATTAAGGTTTATTTGCTAAATGGTTTAATAATTGATGATAAGCCAGTTTATTTCATCTTTGATAATGAAAAACATGATTTTACTGAATATTCATTTTACGAAATCAGTTTGTTTTCTACAAGTGAAAAAATAACATCCTCATTACTTGATAGTTATAGAGATACATTAGAAAAAACTGTTGTTCCTGCAAAAGGAAAAGTTAATCCAGGTTGGAAGCTTTATCATTATATAAAGAGCAAGAAATATATTCCAATTGATTCAGTAACAATAAACTATAAATCTTGTGAAATTGAAATAAATAAAACTATAATACTAGAAGCAATTATTAGTCCAAAACTTCCAACAGATCAATTGGTTTTTTGGGAAGTAGAAGATGAAAAAATAGTAGAAATTGTATCTACTAAGAAATTTGATGGCAAGTATATTTGTACAATTAAAGGCTTAAAGAGCGGAAATACTAATGTTTATTTTAAATGTGGTGATGGTAAAAATCAAACCATACCTATAAACGTTAAGGAAATAAAGTAAAAAGTATATCTGTATCTTTTTTCAATAGATTCAAAAATACATTCTAATACGCTAAATACAATATATCTTGTAAATGCAGGAATTGGCTAATATTTTGCAGATTGAGGATAAGGAGTAAAGAAATGGAAATTAGAGAATATACGAAGTATAACGAGGAAGAAATATTTCGCCTTTATAATGCAGTTGGTTGGACTGCTTACACGAATAATATGCCAGCTTTACGAGATGGGTTCAAAAATTCTATGTTGGTATTGGCAGCATATGATGGAGAAGAACTTCTTGGAATTATAAGAACTGTAGGTGACGGAACAACAATTGTTTTTGTACAAGATATACTTGTTTTTCCCGACAAGCAAAGACAGGGAATCGGAACTGCTTTGCTTAAGGAAGTATTGAATCGCTATCCTAATGTGCGACAGATAGAACTCGTGACTGATAATACAGCTAAAACTGTGGGCTTTTATAAATCAATGGGCTTTGCAAAAATGTCAGAAATAGGATGTTGTGGATTTATGAAATGTCAGTAACGTCACACTAATTTTAAAAGTGAAGGCTATATTAATGAACATAGATATTCCTAAGATGCTTATTTTGGTGCAGGAACTCCAAAAAAGGCGGAGAGTATACTAATTCTTGTAAACTATATAACGAATTCTTTTTTGAATTATTACTACATCATTTTGATGTAGTTTTTTTGTTTATAATTGTATATTACTTGTTATTAAAATAAAATTAATTATAATAAATTTAGAAAGAAGGTTTTAGATTATGGCTTGTACAACTTTGTTAGTAGGAAAGAATGCTTCATATGATGGTTCTACAATGATTGCTAGAACTGATGATGGACATTTTGATGTTAAGAAAACAATTGTAGTTGATAAAAAAACTCAAGGTTTAAAATATAAAAGTAAAATTTCACATTTAGAAATAGATTTACCAGAAAATCCATTATCTTATACAGCTAGCCCTAGTGTTGATAATAAGAATGGTATTTGGGCTGCAACAGGAATTAATGAATTAAATGTTGGTATGACTGCAACAGAAACTATTACTTCAAATCCAAGAGTTTTAGGTGCTGATCCTTTAGTTTATTATGAAAAAGCTAATAAGAAAGGTGAAAAAGATAAAATTGGAGGTATTGGAGAAGAAGATATAGTTGTTCTTGTATTACCTTATATTAAGTCTGCACGTGAAGGTGTTATTAGATTAGGTTCATTACTTGAAAAATATGGTACATATGAATCTAATGGTATAGCATTTAATGATAAGGATGAAGTATGGTGGCTTGAATCAATTGGAGGACATCATTGGATTGCAAGAAAAGTTGATGATAATGAATATGTAATTATGCCTAACCAATTTGGTTTAGATAAATTTGATTTTGAAGATGCATATGGTAAACAAGAAAATAATATGTGTTCTAAGGATTTATTAGATTTTGTTAAAAAGAATCATTTAGACTTAAATCTAGGTTCTGATTTTAATCCTCGTCTAGCATTTGGTTCAGATGCTGATAGTGATCATATATATAACACACCTCGTGCTTGGTATATGGCTAGATATTTTAATAGAAATAGTATTAATTTTGATGGACCTAATGCTAAATATACTCCAATTTCAAATAATATTCCTTGGTCATTTGTACCTGATAGAAAGATAACTGTAGAAGATGTTAAATATATTTTATCTTCTTATTATCAAGATACTGATTATAATCCATATTTAAAATATGATACATTAAAGAGAGGTATTTATAGACCAATTGGTATTAATAGAACAGGTGTAACTTCAATTTGCCAAATTAGAGGATATTTACCTCAAGAAATTCAAGCAATAGAGTGGATTACATATGGCTCTAACGCATTTAACACTTGTATGCCTATTTATACAAATGTAAATAAATTACCTAAATATATTTCAAATGTTACACTAGATTGTGATACATCTAATTTATATTGGCAAAGTAGACTTATTGGCGCATTAGCTGATGCACATTTTGGACCTTGTTCAATTTTTATTGAAAGATATCAAAATAAGACAATGACTAATGCTCATCAAATATTAAATAAATATGATGATTTATTTATAAAGTCAAAAGATAAGTCAATTTTAGTAAAAGCTAATGAAGAATTAGCACAAATGTTAAATAAAGAATCTATAAAGACTTTAAATGATGTCTTATATCAAGCATCTAATAAGATGAAGAACGGATATAATAGAAGTGATAACTAAAAAAATAAGATTAAGTATAGCCTTATTATGACTATATTTAATCTTATTTTTTAATTGAATCTGATTCAAATAATTTTTTTAGATATAATAATGCGTTATATTCTCTTTCATGTATCATTTGACCACATTTAACGCATTTTTTAGTTTTATACATTTCAAGAGCCTCATCAACTGAAAACCATGTTTGATCGAATTTTAATTCTTTTTCATAATCTAGAAGATGTCTTTCGTTTAATGTATCACATTCACAATAATAATAGTTTTCAACATCAATTCTATTTAGCAAGGCATATTCAATTGAAATATAGCCTATTTCTTGTATATTTTTAATAGTATAACCTGTTTCTTCTAATATCTCTCTTTTAAGTGTAGTTATATTATCTTCACCATTTTCTACTCCACCTCCTGGAGTTTCATAATGGTCTCTTTTGCCAAATTTATCTTCTCCAACAATATGAAGTAAACAAAATTTATTATCTTTAAATAAGAAGGCTCTACATGCTTGTCTTTTATAAAATGGTGTATCGCTTCTTTTATAATATACATCTCTAATTAATGGATAAATCTCTTTCATAATAAAATTCCTCAATTGATTATAATTGATTTATATTAATATTTCAACTTGACATTTTTTTTCTTTATCTTATGATAGTTAATGTATTAATTCTATTAATTTATTTAGGAGATATTAATTATGAATAAAAAATTACGTACTATTGTCAAATTAGCAGTAGTTGCAGCTATATATGTAGCTTTAACTATTTCATTATATCCTTTAAGCTATGGTGCAATACAATTTAGATTATCAGAATTCTTAATGATTCTAGTTTGTTATAATCCTTTGTATTCTATAAGTTTAACTGTAGGATGTTTACTTGCAAATATTGCAAGTCCAATGGGTTTAATTGATATTATTTTTGGTACACTAGCTACTTTATTATCATGTATTCCAATGATATTTATTAAGAAGAATAAGTATCTTGCAAGTTTAATTCCATCAATTGTAAATGCCATTGTAATAGGTCTTGAATTACAATTTGCTTATCAAGTTCCTTTCTATATTGGTGCAATTGAAGTATTTGCAGGAGAATTTGTAGTTGTTTCTTTAATAGGTGTTCCTGTATTTAAGGCTATTGAAAAGAATGAAAGAGTAGTAGAAGCATTAGAATTAAATGTTAGCAAGTCTTCTAAACTAGATAATTTCCTTAACAGCCATGTTTTATTGTCATTCGCTTCATTTATAATTTCTATCTTATTATATATAAGACTTGGATTATATTATAAGGATTTAGGTGATGGTTCATATAATATATATTCTCTTGCATATTATACATTTGATAGTAATGAACATAATAATTATCCATTTATATTATCATTAGTTCTATTACCATTTTTAACATTCTTATCTTCACTATTATTGAAGAGAAAATTATCTTTTATTCTAAATATAGTGTTTAATTCAATCTCTATAATAGTTTTAATTATTTCTATTATAGTAGTAAAACATTTAGTTGTAGGACAAATTGATTTTAGATTTTATTTCTATTTCTTATATTTTATAATTGTAATCTTATTAGAAATATTTAGTTTCATTAAATCTAATAGAGATAATTTATTATTAAATCAAGAAAAAAGTGAAATGTATAAAGAAATTTAAAGTTATAATTCCATGAGTTTAAACTTATGGAATTTTTAATATATTCAAGCATTAAAAAAAGGCATATTTTTAAGTATGCCTTTTTCTAAACTATAAATCACCTAAGTTAGTACCAACTCTTGGTATTTCAACTTCAGCTTCATTTACATTTTTAACAAATGTTTCACCATCTTCAATGATTTGGCTCTTAGTACCATTATCATTTGAATCATCTTTATCATTCTTATATGATAATTTTAATAATAGAGGTACTGCGAATGAAGTTAAAATAATTAATATAATGATAAATATTTGAATGTTTGGATTGATTAATCCTGCATCAATACCTTTTTGTGCACAAATTAAACAAACTTCAGCTCTACACATCATACCAACACCAGATCTATAAGAATCTTTTAATGATAGACCTGTAACTTTTGCACCAAGACCACATCCAAATAATTTACCTAGAATACCAGCAAGTATGAATGCAATACCAAATCCTAAGAATTGAGGATCAATTGGCTTCCATTCTGTTGTGATACCAATCTTTGCGAAGAATACAGGAGTAAAGATAATGTATGATGCAATATCTGTACGTCTTTCAAGGTAAGAAGTAGATGTTCTACCTGCAAGGATTAAACCTGCAACATATGCACCTGTAATATCTGCAATTCCGAATGCTCTTTCAGAAATGAAAGATAAGAAGAAGCAGAATGCAAGTCCATAAATAGGTAAACGTCTATGATGAGGATATTTAGCCTCAAGATGTTTGAATAATAAACGCATTAATATTCCAACTAAAATTGAACAAACAAAGAATCCGATTGTCTTTAAGATAACAAATCCAATTTCTGCTGTAGAACCATTTGCAATTGATAATACAACTGATAATACAACTACACCAATAACATCATCGATGATTGCTGCAGAAACTACACAAGTACCAACCTTAGAATTTAATTTTCCAAGTTCCTTTAAGGTTTGAATTGTTACAGATACGCTTGTAGCTGTAAGAATTACACCATAGAATAAATTTGAATAAACTTTGCTTACAGTCTTACCAGCAAATACTACTTCACCACTAAAACCTTGAAAGAATCCAGCAACTAAGAATCCAAATAATAATGGTACGATTACACCTAAACTTGTTATAGCAATCGCAGATTTTCCTGAAGCTTTAATTTGCTTAACGTCAGTTGATAAACCTGCACTATACATAATCAAAATAACACCAATTTCAGCAATGAATGAAATACCTTCAACTCCATCATTTGTTATTAGCTGTTCAGAAACGAATGGGATTTTTCTAAGTAGTCCAAGAATAATACCTACTGCAAGCATACCTACTACTTGTGGTAGACCGATTCTTTTAGAAATAACACCAAACATCTTAGCTAATGCTAATATAAGTGCTAGAGGAAGTAAAACTTGATATGTTTCAATTCCTAAAATCATAAAAAATCACCTTTTTTCTATATTATTAAGTTTTACGGTTAGTCATTATAACACTTTTATAGGTATAATGCAAATTAAGAAAAAAATGTAGCGCTGCTACATTTTAATTGGTCCCTTTAAATCTTGTATTAATAAATTTTCTTTATAAACTATATCAAGAATTTTATCGGCTTTTATTTCTAAATCAAAAGCTTCATTTATTCCTTCTTTAATATTTGTATAAACGACTACATCCTTTTTAATTTCATTTAATAATTTTTTCCCTTTTTCATTAAATCCTAATACTCTTATATAATTTTCATAATTTATATCAGTTGACTTAATATCTAAAAGGTTAGATATTATATATCTATTTAATTTAGATTCACTATAGCGTTTAGTCTTTGTAATTTCTAATAACTTAGAATAATTTTCAAATGAAATATTTTTAAATCTATTAGATAATCCTTCACTATCTTCACGAACTAAATCGTTAGGATTAATAAATGAATATTTAATTAAATCATTTAATTTATTTATATCTCTAAAATTATATTTAATAAAATCATTATTTACAAATTCAGGAACATATTTAGAAATATTTTCTAATTTTCTAATTGATGTTGCACTTTGAATAGAAGAAGAATTTACATTTTCATCACGGTAATCATTATTAATTCTCTTTATTAATACTAATTTAATATTTGGATTAATTTCCTTTATAGCTTTATAATAGAAATAATTTAATAAATCATTTGATTTAATACTTATATTAAAAAACTCTAAAGATTTTGTATAGGCTAATTTAAATGAATAGCCTAAAGATAGATTCTCATTTAATTTATTTTTAAATTCTTGACTATTTTCTAAATTGAAAATTTCATCTAATTGTTTAGTATCAGCTGATTCTGATCCTGCAACTATTATATCTACTTTACATTTATTTAAGAAAAAGATATTAGAATATGCGAATGTAGATGCATTATTCATTGAATAATATATTGGATTAGATAAAACTAAATCAGAACCTAAAAGTAGGGAATGACGAGTTCTAATAAATTTATTAAATACGCATAAATTTCCTCTTTGACTAATTTCACTAGATAAAATTGTAATTACAATACTATCTTTATATAGTTCTTTTATTTTGTTGAAATGATATTTATGTCCATTATGTAATGGATTATATTCAGCTATTAAACCAATCTTTACCATGATATACCTCTTATATAGATTATATTATAATTATTATTTTTTTAAAATAGACATGTTTTTTTGCTAAATATAGCGTTATATTTGGTTAATTAAATATTAAAAATAACAAGTAATAAAAATCGAAATTGAGATTATTTTTATGTTGACTATCATGTCTAAAAATAGTATAATCGATATGCTAGGGTGATTTTAATGAAATATACATTACTTCAATTAAAGAAAACTAAATTACCTTTAACTGTAGATGAGACATTTGATTTCAAGGAAGAATTAAATGGCTTTGAAGATATTCTTGATTCAGGAATTGCAAATGTCAAAGAAACTCTTGAACAACATGGAGATATCTATCTTGTTAAGGCACATATTAATATTTCTTTAACACTTGAAAGCTGCATATCTTTAAAGAAAGTTCCCTATGTGGTAGATACTGATGCTCAATTTGAATATATTTCAAGTGCTGAACAATCAGAAAATAGTGATGCGATTGTTATTGAAAATGGTACAATTGATACTCGTGAAGCTCTCTTAACTGAAATATTATGTAATAAACCTATGACTGTCTATTTAGATGGTGAAGAGTTTGAAGATGATATTGAAGAAGATGATGACGATAAAATCAATCCAGCTTTTAGTAGCTTAGCAGATCTTTTAAAATAAGTAGGAGGTGTTTTTATGGCAATCGTTCCACAACGTCGTACATCTAAGATGAAGAAGAGAATGAGACGTTCTCACTTAGCTTTAAATGTTCCAGGTATGATCGTATGTCCTAACTGTGGTGAATTAACATTAGCTCACCGTGCTTGCACAAACTGTGGTTTCTACAAGGGTAAGCAAGTATTAACTATTAAGAATACTAAAGAATCTGAATAGTTTATAGAAATAGATGCTTTTGAGCATCTATTTTCTATTTATGGAGGTTATCATGTTAGAACATATTACTGTATTAAAAAATGAAGCTGTTGAAGCTTTAAATATTAAACCTAATGGTATTTATGTTGATATGACTTTAGGTGGTGGGGGTCATTCATCACTTATTTTATCTAAATTAAAAGATGGTCATTTATATTCTTTTGATCAAGATGATTACGCTATTACAAGAGCTCGTGAAGTTTTAGATAAAGTTGGTAGTAATTATACGATTATTAAATCTAATTTTAAGAATATAAAGTCAGAATTAAATAAATTAGGTGTTACTCATATTGATGGAGTTTTATATGATTTAGGTGTTTCAAGTTTCCAATTTGATGATGCTGAGCGTGGTTTTTCTTATAGATTTGATGCACCACTAGATATGAGAATGAATAGAGACCAAGAATTAAATGCTAAAACTATTATTAATGAATGGTCAGTTAATGATTTAATCACTATCTTTTATAAATACGGTGAAGAAAAATTTTCTAAACAAATTGCATTTGCAATAGAAAAAGCTCGTAAAACTAAAACTATTAATACCACATTTGAACTTGTAGATATAATTAAGAGCGCTTTGCCACCAAAAGTTTTAAGACAAAAAGGACATCCTGCTAAGCAAGTGTTCCAAGCATTACGTGTGGCTGTTAATGATGAACTTCAAGTCTTTGAAGTTTCATTAAATGACGCACTATCTATGCTAAATAAAGGTGGAAGAGCTGTAGTTATTACATTCCAATCTTTAGAAGATAAGATTTGTAAACACACATTTAAAGAAAAATCTACATTAGATATTCCATTTGGAGTACCTATGGCAACAAAAGATAAAGTAGCTGATTTTAGTTTAATAACTCGTCAGGCTGTTTTACCAAGCAAAGACGAATTAGAAAATAATAATAGATCTCATAGTGCTAAAATGAGAGTACTTGAAAGAAATTAATTTAACTTTGAAATGATATTTTTTACTATATATCATTTCTTTTTTTTGCTTTGAAAACGCTCTTTTGAGTTATTTTCTTTAAATATATGTCATTTTAGTATATAATTATAACTCGGGAGATATCCCGGATTTTGAGGTGATTTGATGGAACTTCATAAACTTAAAGGTAATACTTATTATATTGATGGTAGTACTAATATTGGATTATATGTATTAAATGAGAATTTAGACTGCGCATTAATAGATACAGGATTTGCAAAAGTAGGACCTAGAATTTTTGAAATTCTTAAAGAAAATCATTTCAATTTAAAATATATTATTAACACTCATAGTCATGCTGACCATATAGGTGCTAATAAATATTTAATGAATCTTACATCTGCTCAAATGATTACGTCTCAGATTGAAAGAGCATTTGCAAGAGATGATAAGCTAGATATAGGTTTCTTATATGGTGGCTATCCATTAGATCAATTTGATACACCACTTATGCATATTGATGAGCAAAAAGATATTTTGCATTTATCTAAGCTTCCTAGTGGTATTGAATCTTTTAGATTACCAGGACATCATTATGATATGGTTGGTTATAAAACAAGTGATGGTGTTTATTTTGTTGCAGATGCAATCGGAAATAAAGATACTATTTATAAAGAACATATCTTATTGATTTATGATGTTGATGGATATTTAAATTCATTACATAAGATTGAAGGCTTAGATGGCGAGATTGTTGTGCCAAGCCATAGTGAAGTTACAAGAAATATTTTGCCACTATGTAAGATTAATGAACAAAAGATAGAAGAAATAATTAATGTTATTTTAAATATTTTAGATGTTCAAAAGACTTGTGAACAAATTGTAAAAGAAGTATTTGATCATTATCAAATTAAAATTAGTTATAATAAGTTCTTATTGATAACTTCTACAATACGTTCATATTTAGCATATCTATTTAATAAAGGTATAATTGAGACAAAATTTGAGAATAATTATTTATATTATTTTAAGAAAGACTAGGTACTTAAGATGATTGGTAAAATTCATTCATTTGAATCATTTGGTACAGTTGATGGACCAGGTATTAGATTCGTTATATTTTTTAAAGGGTGCCCATTAAGATGCAAGTATTGTCATAATCCTGATACTTGGAGTCAAATTGGCGCTGATGAGTATACTGTTGATCAAATTTATAGCCAAGCACTTCGCTACAAAAATTATTGGGGTGAAGATGGTGGAATTACTATTACAGGTGGAGAACCTCTAATGCAAATGGATTTTGCAATTGAGTTGTTAAAAAAGTTCCATGATAATGGAATTCATACTGCTGTTGATACTTCAGGTTGGATTTTTAATCCTGATGATGAAGAAAGTGTTAAAAAGCATGAAGAGTTAATTAAATATGCTGATTTATTTTTACTTGATATTAAGCAAATTTATTCAGACCAACATAAGGAATTAACTGGTGTACCTAATGAACACACTTTAGCATTTGCTAAATGGTTAAGTGATCATAATGTACATATGTGGATTAGACACGTATTAGTTCCTGGTATTACAACTGATGAACAAGAATTAAGAGATTTAAAAGCTTTCATTGACACATTAAAGACTGTTGATAAGGTCGAAGTATTACCTTATCACACATTAGGTAAAGTAAAATATGAAAAGCTTGGAATTGCTTATAGATTAGAAGGTGTTGAACCTCCAACTAAGGAGCAGGTTCAACTTGCAAAAGATATTTTAAGAGGTAATAAATAATGTTAACAGTTAATTCATTTAATAAGAAAGATATTGATGAAATATTAAAAGGTGTATGTGTTGTTGAGGTAAGCGGTGAATCTTGTGCTAATTGCTTAACCTTAATGCCAATTTTAGATCGTCTAGTTAGCCCTAGAAAAGATGTAAAATTAGTTCACATTGAAGCTGACCCTACAACAGTAGATTTAATCCAACGTTTTGAAGTTAGACAAGCTCCAACTATCCTAATAACTAAAGATGGAAAAGTAGTTGAAAGGGTTGTTGGCTTCCAACCAGAAGAAATTCTTGAAGTATGGTTAGACGATAAACTAGAGACTTTATTAAAATAAAAAATATTGATAAATTATAATACTTGAAAAAGTATGTTCAATATTCTATAATATGTCGTGGTGAGTTAATCACCAGATTTATAAAAGAATAAATTTATAACACCACGTCGTTATGTCAACGTGATTTATAAAAGAAGAAAGAGGTATTATTTTATGAACAAAGCATGGGAAGATTTCGTCCCAGGTAAGTGGTCTAACGAAATTAATGTTAGAGACTTTATCCAAAGAAACTATACACCTTATGATGGTGATGCAAGTTTCTTAGCAGGACCAACAGAAGCTACAACTAAGTTATGGAACGAAGTTCTTGACTTAATGAAGCAAGAACGTGAGAAGGGTGGAGTTCTTGATTGTGATATCGACAATCCTTCACAAGTTAATTCTCATAAGCCAGGTTATATTGACAAGGACCTTGAAAAGATCGTTGGTTTACAAACTGATAAACCATTAAAGAGAGCATTTATGCCAAATGGTGGTATTCGTATGGCATGCCAAGCTGCAGAGCAATATGGTTACGTAGTTGATGAAACTATTAAGAATTTCTTCTTAAAGTATCGTAAGACTCATAACGATGCAGTATTTGATGTATATACTCCAGAAATGCGTGCTTGCCGTACAGCACACATTTTAACAGGTTTACCTGACACTTATGGTCGTGGTCGTATCGTTGGTGACTACCGTAGAGTAGCACTTTATGGTGTAAACTACTTAATTAAGCAAAAGGAATTTGACAAGTCTTTATTAGTTGGTGAAATGACTGAATCTAAGATTAGAGACAGAGAAGAAATCGCTGAACAAATTAAAGCTTTAAAGGCTTTAATGGCTATGGCTCAAAGCTATGGTTGCGACATTTCAGAACCAGCTACTAATGCTAAGGAAGCAATTCAAGCATTATACTTTGGTTACCTTGGTGCTGTTAAGGACCAAAATGGTGCAGCTATGTCAATTGGTAGAAACTCTACATTCCTTGACATTTATATTGAAAGAGACTTAAAGAGAGGTATCTTAACTGAGTCTGAAGCTCAAGAGTTAATGGACCACTTCATTATGAAATTACGTATGGTTCGTTTCGCTCGTATTCAATCATACAATGAATTATTCTCAGGAGACCCAACTTGGGTAACTGAGTCAATCGGAGGTATGGGTACTGATGGTAGATCATTAGTAACTAAGAACTCATTCCGTGTTCTACACACATTAGAGAACTTAGGACCAGCTCCAGAACCAAACCTAACAGTTTTATGGTCAAAGAGATTACCTGCTGAGTTCAAGAAGTATTGTGCTCACATTTCAATCACTACTTCATCAATTCAATATGAATCAGATGAATTAATGCGTCCAATGATGGGTGATGACTACTGTATCGCTTGCTGTGTATCTTCTATGAGAGAAGGTAAGGATATGCAATTCTTCGGTGCTCGTGCTAACTTAGCTAAGTGCTTACTATACGCTATCAACGGTGGTAAGGATGAATTATTAAAGGATAAGGTTACTGGTAAGGCTGTTCAAGTAGGACCAGAATATCAACCAATTCTTTCAAATGATCCACTTGACTTCGAAACAGTTAAGCACAAATATGAAGTTATGATGGATTGGCTAGCTGATGTATATGTAAATACATTAAACTTAATCCACTATATGCATGACAAGTATTCATATGAAGCATTAGAAATGGCTTTACATGATTCAAAAGTTCATAGATTCTTCGCTACAGGTATTGCAGGTTTATCTTGTGCTGCTGACTCATTATCAGCTATTAAGTATGCTAAGGTAACTCCAATTCGTGATGAAGAAGGTTTAGTTGTTGACTTTAAGATTGAAGGAGATTTCCCTAAGTATGGTAACAACGATGACAGAGCTGACGAATTAGCTTGCTGGCTAGTTGATACATTCATGAATGACATCCGTAAGCACTACACTTACAGAGATTCTGAGCCAACAATGTCAATCTTAACAATTACTTCAAACGTAGTTTATGGTAAGAAGACTGGTAATACTCCAGACGGTCGTAAGGCTGGACAACCATTAGCACCAGGTGCAAACCCAATGCATGGTCGTGATACTCACGGTGCATTAGCTTCTCTAGAATCAGTAGCTAAGTTAAATTACGAAAATTCAAGAGATGGTATTTCTAATACATTTGCAATTACTCCAAATGCATTAGGTAAGGAAGACTAATTTAAATCTTAATAAGGAGGATATTAAATATGTCACAAAGAGAAGATAATCTAGTAAAGATGCTAGACGGATATGTTTCAGATGGTGGTTACCATCTAAACGTTAATGTTTTCAACAGAGAAACATTATTAGATGCTCAAGCTCATCCTGAAAAGTACCCACAATTAACAATTCGTGTTTCTGGTTATGCTGTAAACTTTATCAAATTAACTAAGGAACAACAAGACGACGTTATTGCACGTACTATTCATGAATCATTCTAGTGATTTATAAATTATAATCGTAAGATTATAAATATACCCTATAAGTTTGATTAAAGAAATTTTTGATAACTTATAGGGTTTTTATTTTGTCTAAAAATTAAATTTAAATAATTATTTTATAAAAATTATTTGAAGCTATTTATTTTAATATTTTTTTTGCTAAAATATAATTAAAAAATCGTCAATTTAAAAACAACGATTGTTGAAAAAAGTCGACTACTATTGTAAAATATTAGTAGGTATTTAAAACTTCTTTTGGAGGTATCACTATGGTTTTTGGAAATGATAATGAATTCTCATCAAAACCTATTATTAAAGTAATTGGTGTTGGTGGTGCTGGCGGTAATGCAGTAGATAGAATGATAGATTATGATGTTAAAGGTGTAGAGTTTATCGCTGTTAATACTGATGCACAAGATTTAAGATATAGTCATGCTGATGTACGTGTTCAAATTGGTAAATTATTAACTAAAGGATTAGGTGCTGGAGCTAGACCTGAAATTGGTTATCAAGCAGCTATGGAAAGTGAAGCTGATTTAAAGAGCGTAATTGATGGAGCTGACATGGTATTTGTAACTTGTGGTATGGGTGGAGGAACAGGTACAGGTGCTGCGCCTGTTGTTGCACGTATTGCAAAAGAAAGTGGTTGTTTAACTGTTGGTATCGTTACAAAACCATTTAATTACGAAGGACCTGAAAGAAGTAGAAATGCTGTTAAAGGTTTAGAAGAATTAAAAAAATATGTTGATACATTAATTGTTATTCCAAATGAACGTTTACTTCAAACTGTTGATCCATCAACTCCAATGTTAAAAGCGTTTAGAGAAGTTGATGATGTTTTAAGACAAGGTGTTCAAGGTATTTCAGAAATTATTAATATGCCTGGTTTAATTAATGTTGACTTAGCGGATGTCCGTCATGTAATGGAAAATAAAGGTACTGCCTTAATGGGTATTGGTGTTGCAAGTGGTCCTAATAGAGCAGTTGAAGCTGCAAGACGTGCTATACATTCAAATTTACTTGAAGTTTCTATTGATGGCGCTACAGATGCAATTGTAAATGTATCTGCTAGTGAAGATGTTGCATTAGCTGAAGTTGAAGCTGCTGCTAATGAAATTAGAAACTGCTGCGATAAATCAATAAATATTATCAATGGTACATCAATTTCCCAAATTGCTGGAGATGAATTAATTGTTACGGTTATTGCCACTGGTTATGAATTAAAGGCTAAAGAAATGGGTATTGAGAATCTAGCAAGTGAAATTTTTAATAAGACATCTAATGAACAAATTAAATTAGTTAAAGAAACTCCTACGGTTGAAGATTTAACAACAAATTATAATCAAACTGAAGAAGAGGATATTGATCATTTATTTGAAGATAAAAAACGTCATTGGTTCTCTTTTGGAAAGAAAAAAGATAAAGTTAAAGATAAAAAGGAAGATGCTAAAAAGGAAAATAAAGATATTAAATCAAACCTTCCTGATTGGCTTAGAGATTAGTATTTAAATGGTGATTTCTTAGATGAAATCACTATTTTTTCCTAGAATGAAAGGAGGCTAATTAATGGATAAGAAGAATGAAATTTATATATTATTACAGTTTTTTATTACAGTATGTTATACAGTAATGTCTGTAGTATTTATTAGATATTATAAATCATTTGATACTTTAAGAATTATTTTAGATGTTGGTATAGTTTTATTTTTTGCAATGTCTACAATAGGTCTTATTCAATTTATGATAATATATAAGACAAGTTTTGGTTCTGCTGGAAATATTGATAGATTTAAAGATATTTTTAATTCACTTCAAGAATCTATTGTGGTTTTTGATGAAACATTAACAATGTCTTATGTCACTGATAATCTTGTTAAGTTACTTGGAATGAGTAAAAAAGAAATTACAGACAATCCAATTTATACAATCAATAATATAAGTATAAGAGAAGATATTTTATCTGAAATAAAATTTCCTGATAAAAATTATCCTCATCATAACTATGTTATATTTAATAAACAAACTGGTAAGGATGTAGATATTGACTTATATATAAGACAAATTGATTTCATTGATAAAAAATGGTATGTAGTTGTAATTACAGATTTAACTAATAAAATTGCTGAGGAAAAGAAATTCTCTGATGAATTATCTAACGCAATTGAAGTTGGTAAGGAAAAAACTGTATTCTTATCTAGAGTTAGTCATGAAATTCGTACACCTCTTAATGGAATTATAGGTATGAATGAAATCGCTAAAGAGAATCTTGATAATAAAGATTATGACGCACTTAAGGAATCTTTAGATAAGATTGACTTTTCGTCTAAATATTTATTATCAATTATTGAAAATGTATTATCTATGTCAAGACTTGAGGCAGGTAGAGTTGTAGTAGAAAATAAAACTATTAATGTTAATAATCTTATTTTAGATATTGAAACTGTAGTTGATTCTCAAATAAAGTCTAAACATCAAAATTTTGAAGTTGTAGCTAATTTCGATAATTTATATATAAGAGCTGACGAAACTAAGATTTCTCAAATATTGATTAATATTATAGGTAATTCAATTAAATATACTAATGAAGGCGGTACTATTGTATTTAAAATTACAGCTGAAGAAAGAAATAACAATAAAGTAGAATTGAATTTTTCAATTAAAGATAATGGTATTGGTATGTCTTCAGACTTTGCTAAAAAAATGTTTGAACCATTCTCTCAAGAAGGTAAAATAAGAAATGTACAAGGTACAGGTTTAGGCCTTTCTATAACTAAGAGTTTAATTACATTATTAAATGGTGATATTAGTGTAGACTCTAAAGAAGGCGTCGGTACTACAACTAATATTAAATTCGTATTTGATCAAGTAGCAAATGAAAATAAAGAAGTAATTAAAGCGAAAGATTATGATTTAATAGACTTCTCAAAATATAAAGTACTTGTTGCTGAAGATAATAATATTAACGTTATTGTTATCAGAAATCACCTTGAGCATTTTAATTTTAAAGTTGAAATTGCTGAAGATGGTTTAGAAGCTGTACATAAATTTAAAAATAGTCCAATTGGATATTATGATTTTATATTAATGGATATTCATATGCCAAATCTTGATGGTTATGAAGCTACATACGAAATTAGACATTCAGATAGACCTGATGCAAATCTTCCTATAATCGCTTTAACTGCAGATGCATTAAAAGAAGATATTTCAAAAGCTTTATTTAATAAAATGAATGATCATATTTCAAAACCGGTTATTAGAGAAAAGATGATAGCTACAATCTATCAAGTGTTACTTAAGGAAAATAAATTAAAATAAGGAATCAACAAATCATTGATTCCTTTTTTCTATCAAAATATCTACACCTTTTAAATAATCAATTCTAGGTAAATAGCCTTCTTTTACCTCAACACAATTATTTTTAAAGTAATCATATGGGATTGATTTTCTATCTCCATTTAAAGAATTATTATAAAAAGTCATATATTGATCAATTTCTAGTAAAAAACATTCATCATATTTATTAAACTTTATAAGAAAAAATCCTATACCACCATGCCTTTTAATATTTAATAAATGATCTGCTTGATGCTTATGCACATCATTTAACGTAAAACTTGTTTTAGAAGAACATTCTTTTGCATCAAAATCTATATAAAAACCTTTATAAACTCCATTATAATCTGTAGTAGAAGGTGTTTTATAATAAGCTTCTTTTATTACAGCTTTATTACGGCTAGGATAATCTACTTTTACAACTTGTATAGGAATAGGTTTCTTGTGTATAACAGCTATATCGAAATTTAGATAATATTCATTTGATTCATTAATCATGTTTTCAAGTGTCATACCTTTATTAGCCATATTTGCTTTCCAAACTTTCTTTGGTAAATCTTTCTTTTCTTCAACTTTAATATAATTATTTTTAACACCTGCTGGGAATTTCATTTATATCACATCCTAAATGTATCATAACACAATTTGAAAAGAATTACTTTAAAAAAGTTAAAAGTTATATGTGTTGACTATAAAAAAAAATAGTAGTAAAATATATTCAAACTTATGAAATGGATAACATTTATAATAATATTTTAAGCGAGAGTAGGATGGTGTAAGCTACTTAAATCCCTTATTATAAATTACTACCATGGAAGTGACATAGAAATATGCTCCGGTTGTTCCCGTTAAAGATATAATGAGATGCTAGGTTTATACCTAGAACTAAGGTGGTACCGCGATAACACGTCCTTAAATTTTTATTAAGGACGTTTTTTTATGTCCTTAGGAGGAGAAAAAAATGATTAAAATTACATTAAAAGATGGTTCAGTAAAAGAAGTTGAAGAAGGATTAAGCTACATTGAAGTTGCTAAATTATTATCATCTAGTTTAGCTAAACAATGCGTTGTAGCTAAAGTAGATGGACAATTAGTTGATTTATCTGATAAAGTTAATCATGATTGCAATCTAGAATTTGTTGTTAAAGGTGATAAGGAAGCATTTGATGTATTAAATCACTCAGCTGCTCACTTACTTGCAAATGCAGTATTTGATTTATATCCAGGTGCTCAATTTGGTGTTGGTCCTGAAATTGAAGAAGGATTCTATTATGATATTGCCTTCCCAGAGCCAATTCAACCTTCTGATTTAGCTAAGATTGAAAAGAGAATGCAACAATTATCTAAAGCTAATATTAAAATTACTCATGAGGTTATGAATAAGAAGGATGCTCATGAATTATTTAAGAATGATAAATATAAGACTGAGTTAATTGATGCTGTTGAAGGCGATGAAGTTGGTATTTATAGACAAGGTAATTATACAGAAGTATGCCGTGGACCACACGTTATGTCTACTGGTGTAATTCAACACTTTAAGCTATTATCTTTAGCTGGTGCTTATTGGAGAGGAGACTCTAAGAATGAGCAATTAACTCGTATTTATGGTACTTGCTGGTTCACTAAAGAAGATTTAGAAAAGGAATTAGCATTAATTGAAGATCGTAAAGAAAGAGATCACCGTAAGATTGGTAAAGATATGGGTATTTTCATGTTCGATGAATTAGTAGGACGTGGACTTCCAATGTATTTACCAAATGGATTCATTGTTCGTCGTGCATTAGCTGATTATATTATGAATAAGGAATATGCATTAGGTTATAAGCATGTAATGACTCCATCTCTTGGTAATGTTCAATTATATAAGACATCAGGACACTGGGCTCACTATAAGGATGATATGTTCCCTGCAATGGAATTAGATGATGAAGCTTATGTACTTCGTCCAATGAACTGCCCACACCATATGGTAATGTTTAAGTCTAAATTACATTCATATAGAGATTTACCAGTTCGTATTGCAGAAATTGCAAATGACTTCAGATTTGAAGCTTCAGGTGCATTAACAGGTTTAGAGCGTGCTCGTGCATTCACTCAAAACGATTCACATATTTTCTGCCGTCCAGATCAAATTGGTCAAGAATTTAAGGGTGTATTACAATTAATTCTTGATGTTTATAAAGACTTTGGATTCAAGGATTATAAATTCAGATTATCACTTCGTGATATAAACAATAAAGAAAAGTATTTCGGTAATGACGACCTTTGGGAAAAATCAGAAAATGAATTAAGAAGCGTATTAAAAGAATTAAATGCTGATTTCTATGAAGCTCCAGGTGAGGCTGCATTCTATGGTCCAAAGCTTGATGTACAAGTTAAGTCAGCAATCGGTCATGATGTAACATTATCTACTATTCAATTAGATTATCAATTACCAGAACGCTTTGATTTAACATATATTGATGAACAAGGTGGCAAGACAAGACCAGTTGTTATTCATAGAGCTATTTTAGGTTCTTTAGATAGATTTATTGCATTCTTACTTGAAGAAACTAAGGGTGTATTACCTCTATGGCTAGCCCCTGTTCAAACTAAGATTATTCCAGTAAACCTACAATATCATCAAGAATTCTGCGATAAGCTTGTAAATAAGTTTATCCGTGCTGGTATTAGATTTGAAACAGATTACCGTGATGAAAAATTAGGTAAGAAGATTCGTGAAGCTCAAATTGCTAAAGTTCCATATCAATTAGTAATTGGAGACAATGAAGTTGCAAATGACACATTAACATATAGAGAATATGGTAAGCAAGAGCAAACAACAGTAACAGTAGAAGAATTCATTAAGATGATCCAAGATAAGGTTTCTAACCATCAATAATAAAGGATTGTATTAAATGAATAATAAATATACTAAAGTAAAAGAAGAATTTTTACCTGATATTAATGAGAAAGCATATTTGTATAAGCATAATAAATCAGGTGCAAGAGTAGTTGTAATTCCATGTGAAGACCCTAATAAGGTCTTCATGATTGGATTTAAAACTGCGCCAATTAATTCAACAGGATTAACACATATCCTAGAGCATTCAGTTTTATGTGGCTCTAGCAAATATCCTGTTAAAGATCCATTTGTTGAATTATTAAAATCAAGCTTAAATACATTTTTAAACGCATTTACAGCTCCAGATAAGACTATGTATCCAGTTGCATCTTTAAATTTAAAAGATTTTAAGAATTTAATGGATATTTATCTAGATGCAGTATTCCATCCTAATATTTATGCTCATGAAGAAATATTTTTACAAGAAGGATGGCACTATGAGATTTTAGATAAGAATGAACCTATCAAAATTAATGGTGTTGTTTATAATGAAATGAAAGGTGCATTTTCAAATGCAGATGACGTATTATATAGAGAAATAATGCATTCACTATATCCTGACACATGTTATGGATTTGAATCAGGTGGAGATCCTAAATATATTCCAGATTTAAGCTATGAACAATTTTTAAATTTCCATAAAACATTCTATTCACCAGCTAATTCATATATTTTTATTTATGGTGATTGTGATATGGAAGAGAGATTAGACTATTTAGATAATGAATATTTATCTAAATATGATTACATTGAATCTCCATCAAAAATATCTTTACAAAAACCATTTACTAAACCAATTAATGTTATAAGAGAATATCCTGTATCAAATGAAGATGATTTATTAGATAAATATATGTTCTCATATAATGTTTCAATTGGTACAGCCCTTGATGTAAAGAAAACAATTGCGATGCAAATTTTAACAGAAGTTTTATTTAATTCTGAATCTTCAATAATTAAACAAAGATTAATTAATGAAGGTATTTGTCAAACTTTAGAAACAAGTTTCCAATCAGATATTTATCAACCATTCTTATCAATTGTTGGTAAAGGTTGTAAGAAGGAAAATAAAGAAAAGTTTGAAAAGATTATTAATGAAGAATTAAGTAAAATAGTATCATATGGAGTTAATTCAAAAGAATTAGAATCAACTTTAAACTTCTTAGAATTTAGTACAAGAGAAGCCAACTTTGCAACTATGCCTAAGGGTTTAATATTTGGTATGAATCTTCTAACATCATTCTTATATGATGATAATCAACCATTTGAATATTTAAAAAGCTTAAAATATTTTGATGAATTACGTAAAGATATAGATACAAATTACTTTGTATCTTTAATAAAAGAAGAAATCTTAAATTCAAATCATAAATCATTTGTTGAATTAGCACCATCTTTAACTTGTCTTAAAGAAGATCAAGAAGCTTTAGCTAATAAACTTCAAGAATTTAAGAATTCATTAACAGATGATGAAATTGATGAATTAATTAATAAAAATAAGAATTTAAGAAAATATCAACAAGAAGAAGATAGTGAAGAAGCATTAGCTTCTATGCCTAAGCTTAGTCTAGAAGATATTAATGAAAATCCTCAAAATTATAGAATTGAAAAAATATCTGATAATCAATATTTTTCTAATTACTTTACTAATGGAATCGTTTATAAGAAATATTTATTTAAATTAAATAATTTCTCTAATGAAGAATTACAATATATTAAATTATTAGCTAAGGTATATGAGTTATTTGATACAAAAAATCATACATATCAAGAGATGGATGTATTAACTAAAAAATATACAGGTGGTATTACTACTAATTTTGATGTATTAGTTAAAGGTAATAATTATCAAGGATATTTTACAGTAAATTTCTCAACATTAGATAAAAACTTAAAAGTTACTAATGATTTAGTTAATGATATGTTATTTAATTCTAAATTTGATGATTTAAAGCGTTTTAAAGAACTTTTAGCTAAATTTAGGGAAGAACTTCAATCATCAATTGTAGGCTCAGGTAATGCTTATGCATTGCGTAGAGTATTATCATATACAGTTGAAGGACAAGCTTATTTAGAAAATGTAAATGGTATTAAATTCTTAGAATTCTTAAATGATTTAATTCAAAACTTTGATACAAAAGCTAAAGAAGCATTATCTATTTTAAATTCTTTACCTCAAAAGATTCTTACAAAAGATTCTTTAATTGTAGATGTTACATCTACTAAAGAAGAATTTGAATTAGATAAACCATATACACAAGAATTTATTAATATGTTATTCGATAAATATGAAAGTAGTAATAAATTTATATTTAAAGAAGAAATATTAAATGAAGGATTTATGGCACCAATTGACGTTAATTTCGTTGCTAAAGGTGGACGTGTTGATGAAGAATTTAATGGTTCTATAAAGACTTTAAATAATTATTTATCTATGGCATATTTATGGCAAGTTGTTCGTGTAAAGGGTGGAGCTTATGGTTGTTCATCAAGAGTTGTTGATAACCAATCTATAGGATTTGCATCATATAGAGATCCTAACATTGTAAGTACAATTGAAGCTTATCAAAATATTCCTTCATGGATAAATAATTTAGATTTATCTAATGAAGAATTAACTCAAGCTAAGATTGGAGCTATAGGCTTACTAGATGATTCATGTCATGTTTCCCTTAAAGGTGATAGAGCTCTTGCAAGAGTATTGACAAATACAACATATGATGATATTAAAAAGAATCGTTTAGAATTAATTAATTGTACATTAGAAGATGTTAAAAATAATGCTAAGTTATATCAAAAAGCTATTGATTTTAATAGTATTTGTGTAATTGGCAATAAAGATAAAATTTTAGAGAATAAAGATTTATTTAAAGAAGTAAAGGATTTATTCTAAAATTTATAAATATAATTTATTTGTTTTATATCTCTAAAGTAGACATAAATTTGCCTACTTTAGAGTTTTTTTATGGTTCATTAAATTCTGCGTAGTAGGTGTTAAAAAAAGCTTTAAATTTAGCGTAGT
>CAMNHY010000009.1 GCA_946540005.1 uncultured Clostridium sp. | reverse complement strand
ATACGTTCGTGCGAAATTAACGCCTTTGGAGAGTTAATTTTAACTAAAGATAAAAATCTTTGGGACTCAATTATAAAGGAATCAAACAAAAACTTTATAGTATTATAGAGTTTTATAGGTTTTGAAGAACGGATGAATTTTTTAAGTATTCAAATAAAATTATTAATGTACAATCATAATATAAAATATAACAGCATATTACAAACGACATGTAATATGCTAATTTTATTTTTTACAGTTTAATAGTTGACAAACTGTTCAACCGTAGTATAATAAAAGTAGATAAGGAGTGATATTATGAGCTTAGAAGATATAAAAAAGAATATGCCAAGTATCAAACAAATAGAAGACTTATCTAATCTATTTAAAGTATTAGGGGATTCAACGAGATCTAAAATATTATATACATTAGAGGATCAGGAATTAAATGTAACTGAAATATGTGAATGCGTTGGTATGCAAAAATCTGCGGTTTCACATCAATTAAGAATATTAAGAGATGCTAAATTAGTTAAAGCTAGAAAAGATGGTAAAGAAGTTTATTATTCATTTGATGATGATCATATTTCTACCATCTTTAAATATGGATTAGAACATATAAGTGAGGATAAATAAGGAGGATATTATGAAAAAAGTTTATTCAATAGAAGTAGATTGTGCAGCATGTGCATTAAAATGCCAAGAGGCTATAAAAAAAGTAGAAGGTGTAAATGATTGTAACATCAATTTTATGACTCAAAAGATGAGTTTAGATGCTGAAGATCATGATTCTATCATAAAAAAAGCTTTAAAGGCTGCAAAAAAGGTTGAACCTGATTTTGAAATAAATGATTAATTTAATAGCACTAAGTGCTATTAAAATTTTATACAATAGTTGAGCGTTTGTTCAACTAAGGAAGGTAAAATTATGACAAAAAAACAAAGAAAGTTATTAAAGAAAATTATAATTTCATCGATTTTATTTTTAATCGTTACAATTACAAATCTTATATTAGAAAAAGGATTTAATAATTTGTTTCCATATGGATTATCATCTATTATTAATAATGATTATGGATGGATATTAACTTTTGCATTATATTTCTTAATATATGTTTATATAGGATTTAATGTTTTGAAAAAATCTTTTATTAATATAATTCATGGACAAGTTTTTGATGAAAACTTTTTAATGGCTGTTGCGACACTTGGAGCTTTTGGACTAGGTATATATACAGGTATAAATTATCATAGACCTGAAGGTTTTGATGAAGCATGTGCAGTATTATTATTTTATCAAGTAGGTGAATGGTTCCAAAGCTATGCAGCTGGTAAAAGTCGTAAGAATATAAGTGAGTTAATGGATATTAGACCAGATTATGCAAATCTAATAAAAGATGATGGAAGCATAGATGTTATTGATCCAAATGAAGTTAGTGTTGGCTCAATTATTTTGGTAAAGCCTGGTGAAAAGATTCCACTAGATGGTGTAATTATTAAAGGAAATTCAACATTAGATACTTCAAAACTTACAGGTGAATCTTTACCTAGAGAAGTTATAGAAGGATCTGAAGTTTTATCAGGTACAATTAATTTAACAAAATCAATTGAAATTAAAACTTCTAAAGAATTTAGTAATTCAACTGTAACAAAGATTTTAGAACTTGTTGAAAACGCAAGCAATCAAAAATCTAAATCAGAAACCTTTATTAATAAGTTTGCAAAATATTATACTCCAATAGTAGTAGTATTAGCATTAATTGTCGCAATCGTTCCACCATTAATTAATGGATTTAATGGAAATTGGTCAACATTTTCATTATGGATTTATAGAGCTTTATCATTTTTAGTTGTATCTTGTCCTTGCGCATTAGTTATATCTGTACCTCTTTCTTTTTTTGCAGGACTTGGTGGTGCTAGTAGAAATGGAATTTTAATTAAAGGTTCTATTCATTTAGAAAGATTCAATAAGACAAATATATTCGTATTTGACAAAACAGGTACACTAACAAAAGGTAATTTTAAAATTAAAGAAATATATCCAATTGATAAAAAAGATGAAATATTAGAACTTGCCGCCATTGCTGAAAAAGATTCTAATCATCCGATTGCATTATCTATTAAAGCTGAATATAAAAAAGAAATTCCTTCAAATTACCAATTAGAAGATATTTCAGGAATGGGAATAAAAGCTAATTTAGGTAATGATATAATACTTTGTGGTAATAATAAATTAATGGATAAATATAATATTAAATACCCTGTAAATAATTCTTATGGTACAATTGTATATGTTGCCAAAAACAATGTATTTATTGGATTTATTACAATAAGTGATGAAGTAAAACCAGAGGCTAAGGAAACTGTAGAATATCTAAATAAGATAGGTGCAAAAACTATTATGCTAACTGGTGACAATGACAATATTGCAAAAAATGTTAGTGAAGAATTAAATATAACTGAATTTAAATCAAATCTTTTACCACAAGATAAAGTGAAAGAATTAGATAATATTATAAATAATAAGTCTAAGGATGAATTTGTAGCATTTATTGGGGATGGAATTAATGATGCCCCTGTAATAATGAAATCAGATATTGGAATTGCGATGGGTGGAGTAGGTAGCGATGCAGCTATTGAAGCTAGTGATATAGTACTTATGCATGATGATTTAGAAAGTTTAATTTGTGCAAAAAAAGTAGCAAAAAAAACTATGAGAATTGTTTATGAAAATATAGTATTTGCAATATGCGTTAAAGTCTTAATTTTAATACTTGCAGCCCTAGGTTATGCAAATATGTGGATTTCTGTATTTGGTGATGTTGGAGTAGCTATAATCGCAATATTAAATGCGATGCGTGCTAATTCAAAAAAATATTAAATTATTTGAACTCTTTTAAAGAGTTCTTTTTTTATTTGTAAGTTTAAAAGAATTTAAAAAAATGCTATTATAATAATAAGATAAATAATATTTATTGAAATTTTAGAATATATGGTGAAGTAATTATGAATATATTAGTAGTAGGATTGGGATTAATAGGTGCATCTTATGCAAGAGGATTAAAAAATAAAGGTCATTATATTTATGGCGTTGATATAAATTACGAGACTATTAATTACGCACTTAGAAATAATATTGTTGATGAGGCCGCATTGGATGCTAAAGATTTTATACCAAAATCTGATTTGATAATAATTGGTTTATATCCTTTCAACATTTTAGCTTTTTTAAATAAATATCATAATTTATTTAATGATAAACAAATTATTACAGATGTATGTGGAGTTAAAAGATGCTTTGTTGAAGAAGCTAAAAAGATTAGTAAACCAGCTAAATATATCTCACATCATCCTATGGCAGGACGTGAAAAAGTTGGTATTGAATATAGTGATCCAACTATTTTTAAAAAAGCTAATTTCTTAATAGTTAATGATGATGTTAATGATAAAGGAATAGAAGTATTAAGAGAAATAGCGAAAGATTTAGAATTTAATAGAATTAGTGTCATAAGCCCAGAGAAACATGATAAAATGATTGGCTTTACTAGCCAATTAACACATGCTATTGCTGTAGCATTAGTAAATAGCGATACTGAAGATGATACAATCAATTTTATTGGTGATTCATATAGAGATTTAACAAGAATTGCTAAAATTAATAAAGATTTATGGTCTGAATTATTTTTTTCAAACAAAGATTATTTAATTAATGAATTAGATAATTTTGTAACTGAATTAGAAAAGATAAGAACAGCACTTGATACAAATGATGAAGAATTGTTAAAAGAACAATTTGTTAGTGCGAAATTAATTAGAGAGAAGATGGAAAAATAATATGAAAATTATTGATATGAATCTTAAAAATAATCCATATAAAGTCTATATTGAAGATGGAATATTATTAAATTCAAAAAAATATATTAAAGAAGTATATCATAATAAAAAAATATATATTATTACTGATACAAATGTTTCCAAATTATATTTAGAAGAATTAGAAAATATCTTAAAAGATGAATTTATAGTTAAGAGTATTATAGTAGAAGCTGGAGAAAAATCTAAATCATTTGAAACATATGTTAATGTCTTAGAACAATTATTTAAATTAGATATTAGAAGAAACGAGTTATTAATAGCTTTAGGTGGGGGAGTTATTGGTGATTTAACAGGATTTATTGCGTCAAGTATTTATAGAGGTATTCCATATATTGGAATTCCTACATCATTATTGTCACAAATGGATTCTTCAATTGGTGGCAAAACGGGAATTGATTTTTATGGTAGAAAGAATGTAGTTGGTGCATTTAAACAGCCTTTAGCAGTTTTAATTGACCCTAAAACGCTTGATACATTAGATAAAAGAGAATTTTCAAATGGTATGGGTGAATTAATTAAACATGGTTTAATTGGTAATAAGGATTTATTTGATAAATTAAAGGCACATCCAAAAATTGATGAAAATATTATTTTTGAATCATTAAAGGTTAAACAAAAAGTTGTATTAGAAGATGAATTTGATCAAGGAAATAGAATGATTTTAAATTTTGGTCATACATTTGGTCATATCATTGAACTTGAGGAAGGTTATAAGCATGGTGAAGCTGTAGCTATAGGTATGCTTATGGCAATAAAATTTGGTATTGATTTAAACATTACTAATAAAGATATTTATAAAGATGTCGTAGACATCTTAAATGGATATAATTTACCAACAAAAGAATATGATTATAAGAAATATTTATCTAAGACTATTTATGATAAGAAAAATTTAGCCGGAGTTGTTTCTTTTATATTAATATCTGAGGTTGGAAAAACTTGTATATATAAAGTAGATGAAGAGAAGTTAAAGGAGTTAGTATAATGAATGTTAGAATAACACCTCATAAATTAAGTGGTGATGTGGTATTACCACCATCTAAAAGCTTAGCTCATAGAGCTATTATTGCAGCTAGTTTAGCATGTGGTAGATCTATTATTAGAAATGTTGCTTATTCTAATGATATATTAGCCACAATAGACGCTATGTCTAGACTTGGAGCTAATATTGAAAGACATGAAGATTATCTAATAATAGATGGAACTTATCCACGTCGTATTGGAAAAGTTATAGATGCAAATGAATCAGGTTCTACATTACGTTTTTTAATTCCTATAGCTTTACTTGATTCAAATCCTGTTGAATTTCATGGACATAATAAATTGGTTGATAGACCACTCGATACTTATTTTGATATATTTAAAAAGCATGGTATTTCATATACTAAGCCAAGAGGACATTATTTACCTTTATCTGTAGAGGGAAAATTACATAATGGTGTATATAAATTGGAAGGAAATGTTTCCAGCCAATTTATTACAGGATTGTTATTTGCTCTACCTTTATGCAACGGAGATAGCAAAATTATAATTACTACAGAATTAGAAAGCTTAGGTTATATTAATTTAACATTAGATATTCTTAAGAAGTTTGGAGTTAATATTGAATTTAATAATAATGAATTTATTATTAAAGGAGCTCAAAAATATAAACCTCGTGAATATATTGTAGAAGGTGATTATTCACAAGCGGCATTTTGGCTTGAAGCTAATATGTTAGGTAATGATATTAATATTTTAGGATTATCAGAAAAATCACTTCAAGGTGACAAAGAAATAATTAATGATATTAAAAAAATTGGTGCTACTGTTGGATTTAGAAATGGCGTTTTAAAGGCTATTCCTAATAAGTTTAATTGTTTAGATATCGATGTCTCTCAAACACCTGATCTTGGTCCTGCACTTGCTGCAATTTTAACACAAGTCGAGGGTAAGTCTAGATTAGTAAATGCAAAACGATTACGCATAAAAGAATGTGATAGAATTACATGCGTTAAAGAAGAATTAAATAAATTAGGATGTAATTTATCTGAAACAGAAGACACATTAGTTATTGAAGGTAAAACAATTGTTAAAGGTGGTCATGTTTCAAGCGTAAATGATCATAGACTTGTTATGGCATTTGCAATATTAGCTACAGTGGCAAAAGAAGATGTAGTTATTGAAAATGCTAATGCAGTTAGTAAAAGTTATCCTGATTTCTTTGAGATTTATCAAGCTCTTGGAGGTATTGTTAAATATGAGTAAATTAGATGATGCAAGATTAATTATTAATGAGTGTGATAAAGAATTAATGAATATATTTAAAAGAAGAATGTCAGCTGTTAGACTTGTAGCTGAATATAAAAAAGAAAATAATCTTCCAATTTTAGATAAAAATAGAGAAGATTTAATTATAGAAAAAAATATTAATTTATTAAACGATAAAGAATTAGAAGAATATTATTTAGAGTTTTTTAAATCTTTATTAAAAGTTAGTAAAGATTTTCAAACTAAATTAAATGAGGATTAAAATGAAATTTGGATTGCTAGGTGAAAAACTATCTCATAGTTATTCACCATTAATACATAATTTGTTGTTCAAATATAAAAATATAGATGCAACTTATGAATTATTTGAAATTAAAGAAAATCAAATAGAAGAATATATTAATAATTTAAGAAATGGGTTAGTAAATGGCTATAATGTAACTATTCCTTATAAAGAAAAAGTTATGAAATATTTAGATGTGATAGATGAAAATGCTAAAGAGATTGGTGCTGTAAATACTATTTATTTAAAAGATGGAAAAGTTCATGGTACTAATACTGACTATTTTGGGTTTATTGAAGAATTAAAATATTATAACATTGATGTAAATAACAAGAGATGTTTTATACTAGGTACAGGTGGAGCTAGTAAAGCTTGTAAAAAGGCTTTAGCAGATTTAAATGCTTCATATTATTTGGTTTCAAGAAAACCAAGTAATAATGAAATTGGTTATGATAAATTAGAAATTAATGCAAATGATATTATAATAAATACAACACCTGTTGGAATGTATCCAAATGTGGATGCATCTCCTCTTGATTTTAATAAAGCTTCTAAAGCTCTAGCAATAGTTGATATTATTTTTAATCCTTCTGTAACTAAATTAATGAGCTATAATAAAAATAGTTATAATGGATTAATGATGTTGTTGATGCAAGCTGCGATGAGTGAAGATATTTGGTTAAATAAGAATTATAATTTAGATTATAAAAAGATATATAATGAGATTAAGAAGGTGATTTGTTGTGAATAGTTTTGGTAGATTATTTAAAGTTTCAATATTTGGAGAATCTCATGGTGATTGTGTTGGAGTCTTAATTGATGGAACACCTACAGGTATAAAATTAAGTGCTGACGATTTTTCCAATGATTTATCAAGAAGAAAATCAGGAAAAAAAGGAATGACACCAAGAGTTGAAAAAGATATTCCACATATATTAAGTGGTGTATTTAATGGATATACAACAGGAGCGCCTATTTTAATTAAATTTGATAATGAGAATGTAAATGATTCAGACTATTCAAATTTAGTTGATCATCCTAGACCTGGACATTGTGATTATACTGCAAACATCAAATATAATGGATTTAATGATTATAGAGGTGGAGGAGCATTTTCAGGCAGATTAACATTAGGTATAGTTGCTGCTGGTGTTGTAGCAAAAAAGATTGTTAATTATAATTTTGAATCAAATATTATTTCTTTACATAATAATTCTAACAAAGAAGAATTCGATAATGAAATTGATAAGGCTCTTAAAAATGGTGATTCAATTGGTGGAAAGATTCGAATTATTGTAAAGAATGTTGACAAAGGATTAGGAGAACCATTCTTTGACTCTGTTGAATCAAATATAAGTCATATCCTATATTCTATTGGTGCAGTTAAAGGTGTATCATTTGGTATTGGATTTGAAGGAGAAAAATTATACGGTTCTGAATTTAATGATTTAATTATTGATCAAAATGGTAAAACTAGCACAAACAATAATGGTGGCATAAATGGTGGTATTACAAATGGTAATGATTTAGTTATTAATGTATTTGTAAAACCTACAGCTTCAATTTCTAAAGCACAAGAAACATATAATTTTAAAGAAAATAAAATTAAAGAATTAGTAATTAAAGGTAGACATGACGCATGTATTGCGTTAAGAGCGCCAGTTGTATTAGAAAATGCCGTAGCTATTGCATTGGCTGATTTATTTTTAATTAAAAAGGCCTACACAAAATAAGTTTTTTTTGGTATAATAGTGACTGGTTAGAGAGCCAGTCACAAGCCAAAATAAAAAAAACAAAAAAATATAAAAAAAGGCTTGCAAAGTTGGCTCTAATGTGTTATTATAATGGAGCGCTGGTTCGGTGGTGTAGTGGTTAACATGTTTGCCTGTCACGCAGAAGATCACGGGTTCGATCCCCGTTCGAACCGCCATTTATATGCGACATTAGATCAACTGGATAGATCGTTTGGCTACGAACCAAAAGGCTAGGGGTTCAAATCCTCTATGTCGCGCCATTTATTAATTTTTATCTTATCAATCATTGACTGAGCATTATAATATGCGAATAGTCATATCGGAAAGTAGCTTAGCTTGGTAGAGCGCCTGGTTTGGGACCAGGAGGTCGCAGGTTCAAATCCTGTCTTTCCGACCATCTTTTTTATATGCAGGTGTAGTTTAATGGTAGAACCTCAGCCTTCCAAGCTGCTGACGTGAGTTCGATTCTCATCACCTGCTCCATTAAAGAGTAATCAACATTATGTCATATGACATAGTGTTTTTTTTATTTTTTACGACTGTTAATAATGTTATTATTTTTTTATGAAACTTAAAGCTCATTCGAATATAATTTCTAAATAGCCATCATATCACTACATATTTTTTAACTTTATATTTTATTCAAGCTATATAATAAATAAAAAAGTGGGTTTAACCCACTATATGCCGAGCACACAAATTAATGTGTGCGACTTCCAGAGATAATCGCTTATCCTGGTCCAACTGTAGTATATCAATATTCATTTATATTGTCAATTATTCTTAAAAATAATGTTATATGGTATAATTATCTTATAGAGAGGATTTTTCAAATGGATAAAGAAGAAAAGAAGATAATTAAATCATTTAATAATTCTATTATAGATGAGAAGAAGAATAATACTGATTATTTAATTCTTGTGTGGGGATTAAGTTTTATTATATTAGTAATTGTTACTTTTATTGTTGGTTTTGTACAAAATATGGATAAACCTAATTTAATACCTTGGGTCATTTATTTTGTTGTAGGTATTTTAATATTTATTTATAGATATATTAAAACTAAAAAACAAAGGTTTATTATTTCAATTATTTTTTCATTAATTATTATATTTGGGTTAATACTTTATATTAATAAAAAATGAGCATTTTTTTACAAATTTCTTTTAAATAGTGATATACTTTTTTCAAGGTGATATTATGCTATTTACTAAAGATGCAGCTTTAGCTGTTAATAAATGTTTATTAGATGCAAAAAAGAAAGCACTTGTTTTATATATAGTTCATGAAGGACCTACAGGAAGGGAATTACATTTTGATACTACAAATGACGAAAAGGGTCTTGTTTTGATTGATGGCGTTTGGATTAAAATATCACAAGATGACTTAGATACATTATTTGATCTTGGAGTAGTTTTCGAAACTGATGAAAATCATAAGATAGTTGTTACTGAAAAAGGAAAAACTTGTCATAGTAATGGCTGTTGTAATTGCGATGGAACAAAAAAACATTGTAAATGTGAAGAAGAAAAATAATATTTAAAAATATAGAAAGAGAAATCTTTCTATTTGTTTTTATTGGTGAATGTATGAAGATTATTATTAAAAAAGAAAATGAAGAATTAGATTATGCAAATATTATAAATGAAGCTATTAGTAGCTGCAGTAATAATGGAGGTGGATGCGTATATATTTCTAAGGGAATATATAAAGCTTCTACAATTATATTTAAATCAAATGTTGAATTACAATTAGAAGAAGATGCAAGAATTGTTTTACATGATGATTTAAATAGATTTAAAACTATTGATAGACATAGAGATGAATCTATTAGTAGACCTACATGGGAAAATTGTGATTATGATGGTATGCCAACAAAGTATTTTATCTATGCCAAGGATTGCCAAAATATATCAATAACTGGTAAAGGTATTATTGATGGTAATGAAGAAATCTTTTATGGAACAGTTACAAAATGGCATATTGAAGGCTCATTTTATCCAAGAATCCCATTAATATATTTTGAAAATTGTAAAAATATTATTGTCAAAAATGTAACTTTAACAAGAAGTGCATTTTGGACTTTACATTTAGTTGGCGATGAATATGTTACTATTGATTCAATTAAAATTGATAATAATTTAAAATTGACAAATTGTGATGGAATAGATCCTGATCATTCTAAGCATATTAAAATTACTAATTGTAATATATCTTGTGCAGATGACTGCGTTGTGCTAAAAAATACTAAAGGTGGCATTAAATACGGAGATTGCGAAGATATAGAAGTAAGTAATTGCGTGTTTAAATCAACAAGTGCTGCAATAAAGATTGGTACAGAAACATGGAATGATTTTAAAGATATTAGATTTAATAATATTAAAATTATATCTTCAAACAGAGGTATATCTTTAATGCTAAGAGATAGAGGAAATATTTCAAATTGTACATTTGAAAATATAGATATGGATTTAAGACTTTTTTCAAAGATTCATTGGTGGGGTTCAGATGAGGGTATAGCTATTACAGCTGTAAGAAGAGAAGATGAAGTCGGACATATTGATAACTTATTATTTAAAAATATCAATATAAACAGTGAAAACGGCTTATTAATATATGGAGAAAATAATATTTCAAATTGCAAATTTGAAAATATTAATTTAGTAATTAATAAGAAAACTGATTATCCACATGAAAAGATTGATTTACGACCTTCAAAACTTGATATATTAGATTCACCTTTTTATGCGTTGACAATAAATGGCGCTTCAAACATTACTTTTGATAATTTTAATGTCAATATTGAATGTGATTATATTAAGGAATTATTTAATGTTTCTAATTCAAATAATATTGAATTTAAATCATTTTCAAATTCAAACTAATTTAATTGAATTGACTATTATTTTTAAAGTTTAATTATAGTATAATATCAATTGAAGATAATTATTATTAAATGGAGGCATTTACGATGCGTAAAACTAAAATTATATGTACATTAGGACCTGCAATAGATTCTTATGATAAATTAAAAGAAATGGTAGAACATGGTCTAAATTGTTGTAGATTAAATTTCTCTCATGGTACACATGAAGAACATAAAGTAAGAATTGATAGAATTAAGAAATTAAGAAAAGATTTAGATATTTCTCTTCCTATCATGCTTGACACAAAAGGACCTGAAATTAGAGTTAGAGATTTTGAAGGCGGTAGTGCTGAACTTATTGAAGGAAATGAATTTGTTATAAAACCAGATGATGGTTCTCTTGGTAATTCAAAAGAAACTTGTATTACCTATCCAAGATTAGCTGACTTTGTTAAAAAAGGTGATTCAATATTAGTGGATGATGGTTCAATTGAACTTCGTGTTGAAAGAATTGAAGGAAAAAATGTTGTTACTAAAATATTAAATACTTCAGTTATTAAAAATCATAAATCAATTAATATTCCTAATGTTATAATTGATCAACCATTTATTTCAGAAACAGATAGAAACGATTTAATCTTTGGTTGCGAGCAAGGTGTAGATTATGTAGCTGCATCATTCACAAGAAGAAAAGAAGACGTTCTTGAAATGAGAAAACTTCTTGATGAAAATGGTGGAAAAGATATAAAAATCATTTGTAAAATTGAAAATACAGAAGGTATTCAAAATATGAATGATATTATTGAAGCTTCTGATGGTATTATGGTTGCGCGTGGTGATATGGGCGTTGAAGTTGCTTTCAAATTCTTACCTGCTATTCAAAAAGATTTAATTTCAAAATGTTATAGAAGTGGAAAAATTGTTGTAACAGCAACTCAAATGCTAGATTCAATGCAACATAATCCACGTCCTACACGTGCAGAAGTATCAGATGTAGCTAATGCTATTTATGATAGAACAAGTGCTATTATGTTATCAGGTGAATCTGCAGCAGGTAAATATCCTGTTGAGGCAGTAAGTGCTATGTCAGATATTGCCCTTGCAACAGAAGATGATATTAACTTCCAAGAAAGATTTTATAGAAATAATTTAAATTTAGGTGAGGGTGTATTATCTACAATATGCAATAGTGCTGTTGCTGCATCTTTCCAAATTGATGCAAAAGCTATTGTTTGTGTTACAATGAATGGTGTAACAGCAAGAACTTTAGCTGCATATAGACCTGATTGTCCTATTATTGCTGTAACAGTAAATGAAAAAGGTTATAATCAATTAGGACTTGTATGGAATGTTAGACCTGTAAAAGCTGAAGTACAACATTCAACAGACGAATTATTCTTATATGCTGCAAAGAAAGCAGCTGAGACTGGTTTAGTTAAAAAAGGTGATAAGATCATTATATTAGGTGGTTCATATATTGGTTGTGGAATCACAGATACAATGAAAATTCATACTATGAAGTAGATTGAATTTAATTCATTAAGCATTCATTATTGTTGCAATTATTTGAACATAAATGAATGCTTTTTTGCTAAAAGCGTTTTCAAAAACGTATTGAAAACGATTTTCATAAATGATATAATTTATTTGAATAAAGAGGTGTTATCATGTCAAATGCAACTATATATGATGTAGCTGGTAAAGCTGAGGTTTCATTGGCAACCGTTTCAAGAGTTTTAAATAATCCTGAAAAAGTTAATGAAGCAACTAGAGCTAAAGTATTAAAGGTTATAAAAGAATTAGGATATAGACCTAATGCTATTGCTAGAGGTTTAGCAAGCCATAAGACTACAACAGTTGGTATTGTTTTAAGTGACGTTACAAGAGCATCTACATCTCAATTGTTAGGTGGTATTATAGATATTGCTAAAAAATATAGCTATTCTATTAAAATATTTTCAATGTCTGGCGATACAAATGTATTAGACAGCATACGTGATGTGGTTGCAGAACAAGTCGATGGTGTCTTACTTTTAAATGATGAATTAGACACTGCTCAAATGAACATTGTTAAAGAACAAACTTCAAATGCTAATATTCCATTAGTATTAACAAATGTTATATCAGATGATCCTGAATTAGCTAGTGTAGCTATTGATTATTTTGATGCATCATATCAAATAACTAAAGAATTAATTGAAAAAGGTAGAAAAGATATCTATTTACTTTCTACTGTAAGAAGATATTCTGTTAATACTCAAAAAGAAGCAGGATATACTAAAGCTATGGAAGAGAATGGATTAACTTCAAAAATATTTAGAACTAGTGGCGATATTTCAATTAATACTCCACACTTTGAAGAATATTTTGAAAAAAATAAAGTAGATGGTGCTATTGCAGTTAGAGATAGTATAGCAGTATCATTTATGAATGTTATGATTAATAAAGGATATAAAGTTCCTCAAGATATTTCTATTTGTGGTTATCAAAACACAAAATATGCAATGTTAGCTCGTCCAAGCTTAACTTGCATTGATACACCTGTATATGATATTGGTGCAGTAGCAATGCGCTTACTTACTAAACTTATGAAGGGTGAACAAGTTGATTCTATTAAAGTTGTATTACCTCATAAAGTAATTAAGAGACAAACTTTATAAAATTAATATTTGACAATCAATTGTAACTAGTTTACAATACAAATATATTAATAAGGTTGATGACCTGAACATAGTAGTTAAATATATTTAAAATTAGAGATATTTCGGTTGGTGAAAGAAATAAAATATATTTGATGAAATTACACTCAGCAAGACCTAAGAGTGCCTCTCGTTAAAAGGCTAAGTGCTAGATTAAATCTAGAACTAAGGTGGTACCGCGTATTTAACGTCCTTAGATTGGGGACGTTTTTTTATTTGTAAAGGAGATAATTATTATGGGTATTTATGAAGAACTAGAATGGCGTGGATTAATTAAAGATGTATCAGATCCAAGCCTTAGAGAAAAATTAAATGCTGGAGGAATGACTTTCTATATTGGTACAGATCCAACAGGTGATTCACTACACATTGGTCATTTTTCAAGTTTCTTAATTTCTAAGAGATTAGCTGAAGCAGGACACCATCCAATTTTATTAGTTGGTGGTGGTACAGGATTAATTGGTGATCCAAAGCCAAATGCTGAACGTCCTATGATTACATATGAACAAGTTAAGCATAATTATGAATGCTTAGCTAAACAAGCTCATGATATCTTTGGATTTGAAGTTGTTAATAATGCTGACTGGTTAAAGGACATCAATATCTTAGATTTCTTAAGAGATTATGGTAAATATTTTAATGTAACATACATGTTACAAAAAGATATTATTAAGAGAAGATTAGATGAAGGTATTTCATTTACTGAATTCTCATATATGATTTTACAAGCTCTTGATTTTGTTCATTTAAATCAAACTAAGAATGTAACATTAGAAGTTGCAGGTCAAGATCAATGGGGTAATATCACTGCTGGTATTGAACTTGCACGTAAAAAATGTGGAACTGAATTATATGGATTCACAATGCCACTTTTAACTAAGTCTGATGGCACAAAATTTGGTAAGACAAATGGTAAAGCTATTTGGCTTGATAAGACAAAAACATCACCATATGAAATGTATCAATTCTTTATTAATGCTGAAGATGAAAAGGTTATTGATTACTTAAAGTTCTTAACTTTCTTATCTAAAGAAGAAATTGAAGATATTGAGGCAAAACATAAAGCTAAACCAGAAGATAGATTAGCTCAACAAACATTAGCACATGAAGTTATAAAATTCTTACATGGTGAAGAAGCATATCAACAAGCTTTAAAGATTTCAAAAGCTTTATTTGCTGGTGATATTAAATCATTAACAGCTGAAGAAATAAAAATGGGATTTAATGATTTACCTTTAAATGAAGTAAATGAAGGTGCATTATTAATTGATACATTAATCTCATCAGGTCTTGCAAAATCTAAGAGAGAAGCAAGAGAATTTATTACAAATAATGCAGTTATGGTAAATGGTGATAAGATTAATGATTTAAATTATACATTAACTAAAGAAAATGCAATTGGTAATGAATTTATTGTTATTCGCCGTGGTAAGAAATTATACGCACTTGTTAAAGTAAATTAATTATATCTATATGATTTGTATTCTTTATAATAAAAATGCTAATAACGGGCGTGGGAATAGAAGAGCATATAAACTATATAAAAAATTATCCAAAAAAGAGGAAACATTAATTAAAGAATTAGATATTAATACTCTAAATGATGATTTAAATAAACTTGGTGAAAATGATAAATTAGTAATTTCTGGTGGTGATGGTACACTACATCACTTTATTAATAATATTGATACAAATAATATTAATACAAAAGTTTATCTTCTTAAAGATGGTTCTGGTAATGATTATGCTAAAGAACATAAAGGTAAATTATTTGAAATTACTGATGAATTAAAAAATCTTCCCACATTTAAAATGAATGAGAAAACTATTAGATTTATAAATGGTGTAGGTGTTGGTGTAGACGCACTAGTATGTAAGAGAATTAATGAGAATATTCATAAATCTACTTATTTCAAAGTAGCAAAAGCTGCATTTAAAGATTTTAAACCATTTAGTATTGATTTAGAAATTGATGGTATAAAGCATCATTATGATAAAGTGCTATTTTGTACATGCCAACATGGAAAATATTTTGGCGGTGGTATGAAAATAGCACCATTTGCAAAAAGAAATGATGATTATCTAGATTTATATATTGTATATAATATAGGTTTAACAAAATTATTAATGTTGTTCCCACTTATATATTTAGGGCTTCATACATTAGTAAAAAAGAATGTTGTATATTATAGATGTAAAAAAGTTAAATTAGAATCTAAAACTCCTGATTTATTTTTACAAGCAGAAGGAGAAGTTAGAGAATTTTCTGGATGTATAGATATTGAAAGATAAAAAAAGATTTAGTCACATAAAATAGATACTATAAATAGCCTTGATAAATACTTATATAAGTAGTAAAATATAAATATAAAAAACGTGTGTAACATCATATAGATGTTAAAATAAGGGGCGAACAAAATGAATAAATTATTAAAGAAATTAGTTTTTATAGTTTTAGGAGTTAGCTTAGTATCTTTATCAAGCTGTAGATTTTTACCTGAACTTAATCTTTCTTTTTTGGAAAAGACCACTTCAAATCCTGTTACTACAACTACAACAACTACCAAAGAACCTGTAACTAAAACTACTCCTAGTGCATCAACCAAAACAACAACAGAACCAGTAGTAACTACAACAACTACTCCTAGTACTACAACTACAACTACTAGAACAAGCACTCAAGTACAAGATGATAATGGTTTTAAATCATATTTAAGTACAAGTACTCAAAATTGGTATTGGAGTGTCAATGCTTCAACATTTACATTCAATGTTTATTTTGAAAACAAAACAGGTAGAGATATCAAGAACTTTAACATTGATTTGGCTTATTCCATAGATGGCTATGTTAGAGCGGCAGGTTCTTTTACAAACAACAAAAAGAGTGATGGTACCAATATAAAAAATGGAGAAAAGGTTACTTTTACATTTACTGTGAACTACGATTCAGCGTATACAACATATGCTATGAACACATGGAAGTCATATTATGAGCAAGGACAATACTCAAAATTAAACAGTGGATATGATTATCAATATTGGTTAAATATTAATAAAAACATTACTCATGATTTAAATCTTTTAACATATTATTCATTAACATATGCAGACTAAAAAAATATAAGAATCAAACTTTCTAAAATAGACCCTATAAAGTAGACACTTATAAAAGAGATGTTTCTACTTTGTAGGTTTTTTTGTCGTTGCATAATAGAATAAATAGAAATGAGATGATTTTATGGGCAAAAACTATTTTACGCCTAGATGATTATATGGATTATTACAACAACTATAGATATCAAATTGATTTAGGTAAAAGGAGCTCAGTTGAATATCGTATATATTTACTTGAAGGTGGAATTCAGTTATTACATAAAAAAGAAGCCGAAAGTACAAATGTACAATCAGCTTCAATCTAAGCCGCGAATCCCCTAGAGAATTAATTCCTTATTAATAACATATACCATTTTTAGTGTCCTTGACATTGAGTACATATTAATAAGACTAAATCTTTTTTTATATTGAATAATCAGGTTCTCTATATAAAACTTTTCCTTTATATCCAATTACTGTTTGACCTGCAGGAACATCTTCTAATACAGTAGCATTAGAACCGATTCTTGTGTTGTCACCTATTGTAATATTACCTAATAGTTGTGCACCTGCACCAATCATTACATTGTTGCCAACAGTAGGGTGTCTTTTACCATGAGAAGTACCTCTACCACCTAAAGTTACACCGTGATACATAGTAACATTATCACCAATAATTGCAGTTTCACCAATAACAACACCAGCACCATGATCAATAAATAAGTGTTTACCAATCTTTGCTGCAGGATGTATTTCAATAGAATATTTCTTTCGAGTATGATATGTAATTAAATCTGCAATACATTTCATATGATGTTTCCAAAACCAATGTGCTATTCTATAATTGATTAATGCTTTTACGCCAGAATAGGTAAAAAGTATTTGTAAATTATTTCTAGCTGCAGGATCTCTTAATTTAATTGATTTAAAATAACTTATCTTTTTTTTCATATTTTAAGTCCTCTATATTAATTTTAAAGCATAATGAGCTAATTTTTACATAAAATTTAATAATAATCGTATAAAATACACTTTTTGAAATAAAATTCAATTTATTCTAAAATATGATTTTGATACAATTCTTTTATTATTATACCAAATCTTTTGAAATCAAGCCAAATATATGCTTAAAAAACGCTAAAAACGCCCATTTTTTTGACCCTTAAAATTAAATTCTAAATAATAGATACTTTATGAATAAAATTCAAGTGTCTAAAGTCATACTTTTTTCAATTATTTACAATAATTATCTCTTATAAGCAAATTAAATACGATAAGATTATCATAAAATCAAACTTAAATTTATAATGATAACGTTTTCACGAAACTTTATTATTGAAAACTATTGCACTAGTTAGCGTAATATGTTAAAATCAATTCAAGCAATCGACAAAGGAGCAAAAGACAATGAAGAAGAAATTATTAAAAACTTTATATTTTGGTTTAGCTTCAGTAGCTGCTGTTGGAACACTAGCTTCATGTAGCAAACCAGGAACAACTTCTGAGGTTACAACACCTAATGCAAAAAAAGGTGAGTATGTTTTCAATACTACATATGGTGGAACATTCTCAGAAGGTGCATGGGATCCACTTGATTGGCAATCTAATCTAGATGATGTACCACTATCTTATACATCTATCGGTTTCTATGCATTTAACTTTAATGAAGATTATAATGGATATACATTTGATCCAGAAATGGCTACTGCTGAGCCTAAAGATGTAACAGCAGACTATCAAGGTAAGTATAACGTACCTCAAGGAGCAAAAAATGGTGATGGTTATGCTTATGAAATTGCATTTAGAGATGACATTAAGTTTGATAATGGTCATGCAGTAAATGCAGATACATTTATTGAATCTTATAAATTATTAATTGATTCAAAATATGAGAATTATCGTGCAAACAATTATGAAGCAAATGGTTTCTCAATTACTAATTCGGCAAATTATCATTACAAAGGACAAACTACATTAGTTTCTACATCTAAAGTTGTAGCACTTGATAATCTTTCTGATCCTACAAAAGTAGATATAGACACAAATGTAAAAGAAAAGAAGTATTGGGTAAATTTAGATAATTCATTTGGTTATACTAAGGAAGATGTTCAAACTGCTCATCCAGAATACACTGATGAATATTTCACTGAAAATGGTGATTATATCAATTTAGGTTCTACATATACAGAAGCTTATGCAAAATATGTTCAATTCTGTAATGAAGCAGGATTAGGTAGCTATGCGGATAAGTTTGAAGGATGGTTCCCAGATGAATCATTTGTTAATTATACATATCCAGAAGTAGATGAAGCATGGTTTGATCAAAATGTAGGTTTAAAGAAAGTTGATGATTATACAATCTTACTTGTATTAGATCAACCTGTTGATGTATTTACATTCAAGACACAAATGACTTCAACTTGGTTAGTTGATCCACAAGTATATAAGGATTTAACTGAAACAGGTAAAGATGGAAACAAATCAACTAAATACAATCATACTGTTGATACTTCTGTTTCATATGGACCATATAAGATGGATACATATACAACAACTGAATTCTCACTTGTTAGAAATGATTCTTGGTACGGTTATTCTGATGGACGTCATGAAGGACAATATGAAACAGATAGAATGGTATATCATTTCTGTGAAAATGATGCAACAATTTTAATGGGATTTAAGAAGGGTGAATATGATGAAGTAACTTTAACAGCTGATAATGTTAATGATTATTTAACATCATCTCAATTATTAGATTCTCCAACATCATATACAATGTCACTATTTACAAATTCTAATAAGGATTTATTAAAGAAACTTGATAGTGACGGAACTACAAAAAATGCTGTATTATTCTCATATGATGATTTCCGTAAGGCATTCTCATATGCTATGAACAGAGAAGATGCTGCTCTTGCCGCACCTGGTTCATCAGCTTCTGCATTATTATTAAACACATTATATATGTCAGACGCAGAACATGGTGAAGTTTATCGTAATCAAGATGCTGCAAAAGAAGTTTATTCACTAGTTTATGGCGAAGGTGCTAAATCTGTTAAGGATTCATATTCTGAACAATTAGCTATTGATTATTTCAATAAAGCATATGATGCTGCAGTTGCTGCTGGTGATTATACAAATGGTGCTGAAATTAAATTTAACATTGGATTAACTAATACAACATCATCTGAATATACTATGCTTCTAACAAATATAAACAAATATATTAATACTGTATTACCAAAGACAAAGTTCGGTAATGTTAAGTTTACATTAATTGGTAATGGTACTGCATCTGCTCGTTATGCTGACTTACTAGCTGGTAAAACTGTACTTGCATTCTGTGCTTGGGGTGGTGCTACATTTGACCCTTATAAGTTTGTAGAGTGCTATTTCTCTAAAGCTGTTAACTATATGCCAGGATTTGATCCTGAAGTTGAATCAACAGAAATCGTTGTTAACGGAACTGCTGTTAAGAAATCATTCTATCAATGGTATTTAGCACTTAATCAAGGTGAATATTCTGCCGCTAAAGTTGCTACAGGAGCAATTAGTGCAGAAACTAGAGTATATATCTTATCTAGACTTGAGGCTGCATATTTAGCATTAGATGAAATTATCCCTTTATATGCAAATGGTTCAAAATCATTATATTCATATAAGGTTGCATATCCAACTAAGACTTATGTAACTGGTGTTGGATTCGGTGGAATTCAATATATGTCATATAATTATGATTCAGTTGAATGGGAAGCAGAAATCGCTAAGGGATTAAATTACTAATTTCGCGGGTGTTAAAAGGTTATAGAAGTGGGATTTAGATATTCCACTTCTATTTTTTGGTTTATTATTGGACTGTTATTTGATTGCATTTATATTAAAAATATAGTATTATAAATGTAAAACTTTTTAAGAAAGTTAAAATATATAAAGGAGTTGAATTTGAATGGGTAAATACATTCTAAAAAGATTATTGTTAATGATCGTAAATGTATTCATTGTTACATTTATATTATTTGCTTTAATCCGTTTATTACCAGTATCAATTGCATCAACTAAAGAATCTGAAATTCGTGCATTAGGAGCTTACTACAAGTCTATCGGATGTACATTCACATGGATTAATCCTGATACTCATGCTAGAGAAGTAGTTAATGGTGCACCAATTATTAAACAATTTTTCATTTTCTTAGGAAATGTATTTAAAGGTGATTTTGGTACATCTACATCAGTTTCAGCTACAAATGGTTCAACAGCTGTTGCTGAAATTTTTAAAGAAAGAATTGGCGTTACTGTTCAATTAAATATTATTTCTATTATTATTTCAATCCCACTTGGATTGCTTTTTGGTGTTATTGCTGCATTAAAGAAGAATAAATGGGAAGACCATTTAATTAGTATTATTGTAATGCTATTTATTTCAGTTCCATCTTTCGTACTTGCATTATTAATGCAATATTTTATTTCATATAAAGCTGGATTGACTTATACATTAAAATATTCTACTCAAGATGCTAGAACTGTTGTATTACCAGTATTAGCATTATCATTTGGTACAATATGTTCGTTAACACGTTATACAAGAGCGGAGTTAACAGAAGTATTAACTTCTGATTTTATGCTTTTAGCTAGAGCTAAAGGTTTAACAAGAGGTCAAGCTACTGTTAGACATGCTTTAAGAAACTCAATGGTTCCTGTAATGCCTATTATTATCTGGAATTTTATTAGTATTCTTGCAGGTAGTTATGTTATTGAAACTGTATTTAGTGTTCCAGGTATTGGTTCATTAACATTAAAAGCTATTAATGCTACTCCACCTGATTATGACGTTTATGTTATTATGACATCATTCTATACTATATTAGGATTCGTTGGTGCATTAATCGTTGACTTATCATATGGATTAATTGATCCACGTATCAGAATGGGAGGTAGAAAATAATGGAAAATATTGAAATTTCAAAAGAAGACTTTGAATTTGTTCAATCTGATAAGAAAATCTATGACCAAAAATTCGAAACAAAGAATATTGGTTTCTTTAAGGATGCAATGATTCGTTTTGCAACAAATAAAGCTTCAATCGTTGCCTTTGTTATAATTATATTAATTGTTCTTTTTTCAATTTTAGCTCCTGCTACTTCTCGTTATGAATCTACATATACAGATCCATATTTAAAATATGTAACTCCTGATATGAATGGTTTATTTGGATTAAATGGTAATGGAAAATTAGATTCTAAGATTAATCTTGATGGTTTAAATATTTATAAAAACTATTTCCCATTAGGTACATATGTTAGTCATAGTGGTGAATCTAAATATGAATTAACAAAAGATAAAAAATTCGTTGCTGAAAATAAATATTATTTAAAAAACGACGATGGTACTTTTAGACTTGCAGTTAAAGGTGTAGATTGGAAAGTTTATGCCAACGTAACACCTAATAAATTCTATGTTGATGCTACACAATATGAAGTAACATATGATTCATATCATTATAGAGGATCTTATGTTCTTTTAAGTTTAAATGAAGAAGATTATAAGAATTTATTAAAATACTGTGTTGATAATCATTTACTTGATAACTATACTCCTTCTAGTGTTAATAAAGATGTTTATATTACTAGAGCTAATTCATGGTCTAGAAGCGAAAATGAAATAATCGTCCCTTATGCTGAAAAAGACACATGGGGTGGAAATGTTGCATATAGCAAATATACACAATATGATTCAAAAGGAAATGTATTAGAGTCAGCAGTTATTAGTGATAAAGTTACATCAGAAGAAGCGTTAAAGACTGTTAGTGATGATGTATATTTCTCTACTGCTTATTATTCAGATTTAGCTAAAACATATACTGTTAGAGTTAATTATTATAATTATTATGTTTATATGCATGGATTTAAGCCTCATTTCTTATTCGGTACAAATGATTTAGGTCAAGATCTATTCTCAAGACTTGGTAATGGATTTAGATTCTCTTTATTATTAGGTATTGTTGTATCTATAATCAACATTTCAGTAGGTATTTTTATTGGTGCCATTGAAGGTTATTATGGCGGTGTTGTTGACTTAATCATTGAACGTATTATTGAATTAATAACAAATGTTCCAACAATTGTTATATGTTCGCTTATGGTATTCCATGTAGGTGTTGATACGTTTGAAAAGAAAGCTAGAATTTTGATATTTGTATTCTTCTTGTCCGGTTGGACTGGAATGGCTGGTACAGTTCGTTCACAATTCTATAGATATAAAGGACAAGAATATGTATTAGCTGCAAGAACTTTAGGTGCAAAAGATAGAAGAATTATCTTTAGACATATTTTACCTAATGCAGTTGGTCCACTTGTAACTAGTGGTGTATTATATATTCCATCAGTTATTTTCTCTGAATCAAGTTTATCTTACTTAGGTATTATTAATTTTGAAACAGGTCCTATTGCATCTGTAGGTTCATTATTATCTAGTGGTCAAAAGTGTATGCTTAACGCACCATTCGTATTATTATTCCCATCTATATTTGTTGCTGTATTAATGATTTGCTTCAACATATTTGGTAATGGTTTACGTGACGCATTTAACCCATCATTGAGAGGAGCTGAATAAAATGGAAAATAAAGAAAAAGTTGTCCAAGTTAAAGATTTAACTATCTCTTTCAGAACTAACAATGGTACAGTTAAGGCTGTTCGTGATATTAGCTTTGATCTTCACAAAGGTGAAACTCTTGCAATTGTAGGTGAATCTGGTTCAGGTAAATCAGTTACTAGCCGTGCAATTATGGGTATTCTTGCTAATAATAAAATAGTTGAAGATGGTGAAATTCTATTTGAAGGTAAAGATTTATTAAAGACTTCAGAAGAAGATTATGTAAGAATTCGTGGTGCAAAGATTGCCATGATTTTCCAAGACCCAATGTCAAGTTTAAACCCAATTATGCATGTAGGTAAGCAAATAACTGAATCTACAATTTTAAAGGGTAAGGCTGATGTTAAGGAAGCTAAGAAGTATTTATCTATTTTAAGAAAAACTATTAATCAAGGTCTTCTTGAAGATGCTGAAGGTAAAGATTTATTATCTAAATATATTAATGCCTATAAGATTCAACAAAAGAATTTATACGAATATAATTACTCAAATTATTATTTAGATAAGTCTATTGCTGGATTAAACGCTGTATATGATTTATTAAAACTAAAAGGTTTATCTAATACAAACTTCTATACTTCAAGTAATAATTTCTTAACATATTTTGGTGCTTCTTTTAATAATGATGTTATTCCTTTTGAATCTAAAGCTCATGAAGCTTATAAAGAATTAGTAACAATTACTAAAAAGGCTGACGAAGGTAAAGTTGAAATTGTTGAAATTAAAGATCATGTTAAAGAATTATTAGATGAATGTAAAAATTCAATTGATTCTTATAAAGAAAAAGCTAAAATAGATTATTCAGACTTATTCTATAAGAGTGTATTTAACAAGAAATATACTGGCAGTGAACAAGAAAAGAATGAAATTGCTGAATTCATTTCAAAAGTTAAGGCCACATTAGAAATTTCTGTTAAAAATATAAATTCTAAATATGATGATTTAGCTAATACAATTTTAGAGGCAGCAAATGATGTTTCTAATTTTGAACAATTTGATAAGAAAACAATTTCTAAATATAAAGCATTTAATAAGGTGTTAAAGGCAAATATTAATCCTTTATTAATCTTTGAAGAAACACCAGATAATCTTTATTTACCAGCTGTATTAGGATTTGTTCAATCATATTTCAATACTATTAAGTTAAATGAAAGTGCTGTTAAAGCTGCTGATAAAAAATATGCTCAACAAGTAAAACTTGCAAATAAGAAAGGCACACTAGTTCCCGATAGAGAGCAAGTTGCACAAAGAGATTCAATGCCATGTGTAACTAAAGCTAATGAAGTAACAGAAAACTTAAAAGAATTTGTTACAAGAATAGCAAATCATGAATTAGATGAGAAGACTAACGCTTCATATATTTTTGAAAAGATTAATCAATATATTATTCAAGAAGTTTCAGTAATTACTAAAGCTAAAGCTAAAGATAAAGCCTTAGAATTAATGAGAGAAGTAGGTATTCCTTTCCCTGAAAAGAGATTTGATCAATATCCATTCCAATTCTCAGGTGGTATGAGACAACGTATAGTTATCGCAATTGCGATTGCTTCTAATCCAAAGGTTCTTATTTGTGATGAACCTACAACAGCTTTAGACGTTACTATTCAAGCTCAAATTCTTGAATTAATTAATAAGTTGAAGGTAGAACGTCAATTATCAATCATCTTTATTACACATGACCTAGGTGTTGTTGCAAATATGGCTGATAGAATTGCCGTAATGTATGCTGGTAAGATTGTAGAATATGGTTTAGCTGACGAAATCTTCTATGAACCTCGTCATCCATATACTTGGGCATTATTATCTGCTATGCCAGATATTAATACTAATGAAAAACTTGATTCAATTCCAGGTACTCCACCTAATATGTTATTCCCTCCAAAGGGAGATGCATTTGCTGCACGTAATAAATATGCAATGAAGATTGATTTTGAAAAGCAACCTCCATTCTTTAAAGTTAGTGATACTCACTATGCAGCAACATGGTTATTACATAAGGATGCTCCAAAGGTTAATCCACCAAAGATTGTAATTGAACGTATTAAGAATATGCGTCATATTGTTGAACAAGACTACGCCGAAAGCGGAGAAACAATTGTTGATTTTAACAACAATAGTATATTAAATGAAGAGAAATAGGAGGTTAGTTTATGGTTGTTGATAAATTTGAAAATGCTGAAACTATCCTTCGTGTTTCGCATTTAAAACAATACTTCAAATTAGGTGAAGGTAAATTAAAAGCTGTTCATGATGTTACATTTGAAGTTCGTAAAGGTGAAGTTTTTGGTATCGTAGGTGAATCTGGTTGTGGTAAGACTACTACAGGTAGATCTATTATTAAACTTTATGATATCACTTCAGGTAATGTTCATTTCCAAGGCCACAGAATTGCTGCTGGTACACGTTGGAATGAAAAAGAAATTAAGTATACTAGAATTCGTGGTAATGCTGAAATTAAGAGACTTCATAAGGAATGTCTTGATCTTTACAACGAATTTGAGCATGCTAATTCAGATGATGTAGATGCTTGTAAAGCAGAAAAAATTCGTTTACATAATGAATATAATATCAAAATTCAACATGTAAGAGAACACATTAAAGCTGTTGTAGAAGAGCAAACTGCAATTATCAAGAAAGCTAAATTTGATCATAAATATTGCGATAAGATTTATCAAAATGAACAAATTGCTAAATGTAATGAAAAATTCTTACCTTTACTAGATGCAGCTAAAGCTAAAGCTCAATCTGGTAATGAAGAAGATATTAAAGCTTATAAAGAATTGAAAGGTCAATATAAGTCAGAATTACGTATTGCAAAGCATGATAAGCTTGTAACAAAGATTCAAATGATTTACCAAGACCCAATTGCTTGTCTTGACCCTCGTATGACTGTAAGAGAAATTATCTCTGAAGGTTTAGTAATTAAGGGTGTTAGAGATCAAGAATACATCACAAAGAGAGTTAATGAGGCTCTTGAAACTGTAGGTCTTGTTCCTGAACATGCATCACGTTATCCACATGAATTCTCAGGTGGACAACGTCAAAGAATTGGTATTGCTCGTGCATTAATTATGGATCCAGAATTAATCATTGCTGATGAACCTATCTCAGCTCTTGACGTTTCTATTAAAGCACAAGTTATTAATCTATTAGATGATTTAAGACATAAGTTAGGCCTTACAATTATTTTCATTGCCCATGACTTATCAGTTGTTAAATATTTCTGTGATAGAATTGCTGTTATGTATTTTGGTAACATGGTAGAATTAACTACTTCAGAAGAATTATTTAAGCATCCATTACACCCATATACAAAGTCATTATTATCTGCAATTCCTTATCCAGATCCACACTATGAGAAACATAGAGTTCGTATTACCTACAATCCTGTAGTTGCACACGATTATTCTGTTCAAAAGCCTTCATTTAGAGAAGTTATTCCAGGTCATTTTGTATCATGCAATGATGATGAGGAACAACGTTATTTAAAAGAAATTGAAGCAATTGATTCAAAAAAAGATTAATTTAAACGAGGTGACTTCATGAAAAAGTGGAAACTTTATTTAATAACTTCAAGTATTTTTATATTTTTAGCTTTTCTATTTTGGATTTTCCAATATGCAATTAATAAAAATATAGATGAAAAGAGCGGATTAGCATTTGATCTAGCTAAACATTGGAAACTTTTTACTTCAAATGCATTTGAAGTTTCTGGTTTATTTTCAATCGCTTCAGGAGTTATTTATTGGACAAGTAGTGAAGGAGCTTTCGATGCTATTTCATATACTACTAAGCAAGTCTTTTCTACTTTATTTAGAAAAGTTAAATATCCATATAGTTATTCTGAATATAAATTAATCAAGCATCCTGCTGATGAACAAATTTATATTTGGCATTTAATTATTGTTGGAATTGTATTAGTTGGAATAGGATTAATTTTTTCAAGTATTATTTAAGGGGTGGAAGTATGAAGAAGTATAACAATTTAATATTTTCTATAATTTATAGTATTTTATATTTAGTATTATTTTTAACATTGTTTATGCCAAATATTGATGTAGGCTTAAATACAAAGTTTAGTGCATTTAATGCTGCAGGTTTTCCAATATTTGATCATGGAACAGTAACATATTTCTTACAATTTTCATTCATGAATATACTTGTAATATTATTGATATTAGCTGGTTTTATAATTAGTATATTATCAATATTTAAATATTTTCAAAAATATTACAAACAAATATTAATTATCTTATTATGCATTTCTTTATTTATAACAATATTTACTTTGTTTAAAATAAGTTTTACGCATATTGCAGATGCTGATTTTGAGCTTGTAGCAAGAAATAATAATAAATATAAATTGTTATATGGTGCATATGTTACAAGTACAATCTCATTTGTAATTGCTATTTTAAATGTAATTCAATTTGTTAAAATTAATAATGATAATTATAGATTACACTAGTCGGTGACTAGTGTTTTCTTTTTATATCAAAGATGGTAATTTTTATTTAAAAATAATTTAATATTTGATATAATATTATCGAAAGGGTGATAATATGGTAACAATTTATACTACTAGTAGTTGTTCATCTTGTAGAAAAGCCATAGCCTGGATGAAAGAACACAATATTCCATTTAAGGAAAAAAACATTTTTACTGAACGACTTACAATTAAGGATCTTAGAAAGATACTTAAGAATACTGAAAATGGTTATGATGATATTATTTCCACTCGTTCAAAAGTGTTTACTGAAAATGATCTTGATCTTGATTCAATGAAGACCAGTGAGCTTGAACAGCTTATCATTGACAATCCAAGCATTTTAAGAAGACCTATCATCATTGATGATAATAAAATTCAAATAGGATATAATGATGACGATATTAGAGTTTTTATTCCTAGAGAATTAAGAAATTTATTTAGTTGTGGTGATTGTAAAGACTGCGAATATGAAAAAGCTTTAGTTACACAACTACATGGGTTAAAAAAGAATAAATAGAATTAATAAAGCTGTATCTTAATGATACAGTTTTTTTATTAAAAAAGTACTACTTTAAAATAAGTAGTACAGTAAATTTTATTATTTTTTTAAAGAGTTAAAAGCTCTTTTTGATTTCGAAACTGGAGTTTTTTCTAAGATATTATGAAGTTTTAGAAACTCTATGAAATCTTTTTTTCCTTCTTCATAATCTAATGCTTCATATTCTATTTCATAATCAGTAATTCCGTTATATTCGGATTTATCAAAGAAGATTATTCCATTTTTATAATTAGTTTTAGTTCTTGTAGTTTTTAGTGATGTAACTAAATTAACATAACAATCTTCGCTAATAATATTTGCATCAAATCCATTTTTAAGCATTTTATTAGCTTCTTCATCAGTTAAATAAATACTAGTTTCTTGATTGCCTAACTCATTTTTTTCTTTTTTGGTCAATTTATATTGATCTTTTTTTCTTATTCTTAGAACTGTTTTTTTATCCATTAAATCGTAATTTTTTGTATCAAAATAATAATTTGTTTGTACGAATGTTTTATCTAATAAATTAAACTCTTTTAATAAATTATTATATGTTTTTTCATCAATTAAAGTTTTGAATTCAATTTCTAAATGACTAATCATAATATCCACTCTTTCTAGGCTCATTATCATATATTTATAGATAAAAATCAAGTAATATGGTAAAATTAACATAAGTGGTGATTATTATGAAATACGCAATAATTTCAAAAGAAGATGAAGATTGTAAATTAATAGCTTCTAAAATAAAAAATATTTTAAGTTTTGATTATGATGAGGAAAATCCTGAATTAGTTATTACTGTAGGTGGAGATGGTACTACATTACAAGCAATTCATAAATATGATGATAAATTAGAAAATATTTATTTTATTGCATATAATGCGGGACATTTAGGATTTTTTTCAAGCTTTAATATAAATGAATTTGATGAATTTATATCTTTCGTTAATAAAAAGAATTTTACTTACGATAATTTGAATTTGATAGAATACTCTATAAATACATTATCTGGTGAAAATGTATGTGGATATGCGCTTAATGAAGTAACTATTTTAAATCCTAGAAGAACTTTAATATTAGATGTTTATATCAATAACATGCATTTTGAACATTATAGAGGAACAGGTATGTGTCTTTCTACACCTACTGGTTCTACAGGATATAATAAATCTTTACATGGTGCAGTTATTAAACCTAGCCTTGAAGTTTATCAAATGACAGAAATAGCAAGTATTAATTCAAATTTATATCATACATTATCTAGCCCTTTAATTTTAGGCAAAGAAGATGTTTGTTGCCTATCTAGTGAATGGAATAATGAAATTTGGATTACTGCTGATTCTAAAAGCTTAAGTTTTAAAGATTTTAAATCAATTAACTTAAAACTATCTAATAAAAAAGCTAGACTTATAAATAGAGGTATTCAATATCTTGAAAGAGTAAAGAAAAATTTCATTTAATACGATGTTAAATATATTGAAAATATTATGTAAAAGTATTAAAATATATTCGGTAAAAATGCAATATATAGGAGGAATTTAACTATGGTTAAAGTTGCAATTAACGGTTTTGGACGTATTGGACGTTTAGCTTTCAGACAAATGTTTGGTGCTGAAGGTTATGATGTTGTAGCAATCAATGACTTAACTAAGCCATCAATGCTTGCTAATTTATTAAAGTATGACACTGCACAAGGTGGATATGCTGGTTTCATCGGTGAAAACAAGCACACTGTTGTAGGTGATGATGAAAAGGGTACAATTACTGTAGATGGTAAGACAATTACTATTTATGCAGAACCAGATGCTAATAACTTACCTTGGGGTAAGCTTGGTGTAGATGTAGTTCTTGAATGTACTGGATTCTATACAAAGAAAGAAAAAGCTATGGCACACATTAATGCAGGTGCTAAGAAGGTTGTTATTTCAGCTCCAGCTGGTAATGATGTAAAGACAATCGTTTACAATGTAAACAATGAAACATTAACTGCTGATGACCAAATCATTTCAGCAGCTTCATGCACAACTAACTGCTTAGCTCCAATGGCAAAGGCTTTAAATGACTTTGCTCCAATTGAGTCAGGTATTATGACTACAATTCACGCTTATACAGGTGACCAAATGATCCTTGATGGACCACACCGTAAGGGTGATTTAAGAAGAGCTCGTGCTGGTGCAGCTAACATTACTCCTGCTTCTTCAGGTGCTGCAAAGGCTATCGGTCTTGTATTACCAGAATTAAATGGTAAGTTAATTGGTGCAGCTCAACGTGTTCCAGTTCCTACTGGTTCAACAACTATTCTTATTGCAGTTGTAAACAGCGATAAGGAAGTTACTGTTGATTCAATCAATGCTGCAATGAAGGCTGCTTCAGATCCAGAAACATTCGGTTACAATGAAGATCCAATCGTTTCTTCAGACGTTATCGGTATGCGTTATGGTTCATTATTCGATGCTACTCAAACAATGGTATTACCATTAGGTAATGGTAGATATCAAGTTCAAGTTGTTTCATGGTATGACAACGAGAATTCATATACTAGCCAAATGGTTAGAACAATTAAGTATTTCGCTGAATTAAAGTAATTTAATTAAAATACTTAATAAGGAGTTTCATTTTAAAGTGAAACTCTTTTTCTTTTAATTTTTCTTGTAATAAAATATAATAGATGTATATAAAAGGTAATTAAATATGAATTGGAATATTTTTATTGAAAATGAATCTAAAAAAGAATATTTTAAAAAATTAATGGAATATGTTAATAAAGAATATGATACTAATATATGCTTTCCTTTAAAAGAAAATATATATAGAGCATTTGAATTAACAAAATATGAAGATATTAAAGTTGTAATATTAGGTCAAGATCCATATCATGAACCTAATCAAGCACATGGATTGGCTTTCAGTGTTTTATGTGATAAGCTTCCTCCTTCACTAGTAAACATATATAAAGAAATGGAAACTGATTTAGGTGTTAAAGTTAATCAAGATGGTAATCTGGATTATTTAGCTAAACAAGGTGTTTTATTATTAAATACAACTTTAACTGTTAGAATACATGAAGCTAATAGCCATGCAAAATTTGGTTGGGAAACATTTACTGATAATGTAATAAAAGAATTAGATAAAAATAACAATCCAATTGTATTTATTTTATGGGGTAGTAATGCTAGAAGTAAAAGAAAATATATTACAAATCCAAATCATTTAATTATAGAAAGTGCTCACCCTTCACCTCTATCAAGTTATAGAGGTTTCTTTGACAGTAAACCTTTTTCAAGAACTAATAATTTCTTGAAAGAAAAAGGTGTTGAAGAAATTAAGTGGGTAAAATAGGTGTATTATGAAAGTTAAAATTATCGGAGCAGGATTAGCTGGATGTGAAGCTGCATATTATTTAGCAAATCATGGTGTTCTTGTTGATTTATATGAAATGAGACCAATTAAAATGACTCCAGCTCATAAAACAGATAAATTTGGTGAATTAGTTTGTTCAAATTCACTTCGTGCTGATTCAATTGAAAATGCAGTAGGAATAATGAAGCGTGAAATGGAAGAATTTGGTTCATTAATTATGAAAGCTGCAAGAAGTAATAAAGTTGAGGCAGGAGGAGCATTAGCAGTTGATAGAGAAGGCTTTTCTGATTATATTACTAGAGAAATTAAGAACAACAAAAACATTACTATCCATTATGAAGAAATAGAAGAAATTGATCCAAGTGTTCCTACTATTATTGCAACAGGACCTTTAACTGCAAACGAACTTGCAAATAATATTATTAAGATGTTTGATAGTGATAATTTCCATTTCTATGATGCTGCGGCACCTATCGTATATGCAGATTCTTTAGATTATTCAAAAGTTTATTTAAAGAGTAGATATGATAAAGGAGAAGCTAGTTATTATAACTGTCCTATGACTAAAGAGGAATTTGAAAAGTTTTATGAGGCATTAATTACTGCTGAAGGTGTAATTCCTCATGATTTTGAAGATATTCCTGGTACAGTTGAAAAAGATAATAGAAATAATCCAAATGACGAAGTTAAAGTTTTTGAAGGTTGTATGCCAGTTGAAATCATGGCTAAAAGAGGACCGCAAACATTATTATTTGGTCCACTAAAACCGGTAGGATTAAGAAAACCTGATGGCACAACTCCTTATGCAGTTGTACAGCTTAGACAAGATGATGCGGCTAAGACAATGTATAATTTAGTTGGATTCCAAACTCATTTAAAATATCCTGAACAAAAAAGAGTGTTTTCTATGATTCCAGGTTTAGAAAATGCTAGATTTGCAAAATATGGAGTAATGCATAGAAACAGCTTTATTAATGCACCTCAAATATTAAATTCTAATGCTACATTCCAAACGAAGAAATATCCAAATATTTTCTTTGCAGGGCAATTATCAGGAGTTGAAGGATATGTTGAATCTGCTGCATCAGGATTAGTTGCAGCAATCAACATGTTTAGATATTTAAATCACAAAGAATTATATACATTCCCACGAACAACCGCAATGGGAGCTGAAGCTTATTATATAACTCATGCCTCTAAAGATGGATTTGAACCTATGAATGCTAATTTTGGTATTATGGAAGATCTAAATTTCAAGCATTCTAAGAAAGATAGAAAGAGATTATATGGTGAAAGAGCTTTAGAAGATATAAAGAAAGCGAAGGAATTTATTGAACATGAGTGATGACGAGGTAATTGAAAAGTACCTTGATTATTTACTTGCAGTTAAAAATTATTCTTCAAATACTATTAAAAGTTATAAAGAAGACATTTTAGATTTTAAAAAATTTATAAAAGAAGAAAAGATGGCTCCTGACTTATTACATATAAGAGACAGGGTTGCTCAAAATTTTAAATCTAGCTTAAGATATAAGAAATTAAGCATTACAAGTATTGATAGAAAAATATCTAGTCTTCATTCATTTTATAAATATTTATTAAAAGAAGAACTTGTCAGAGAAAACTTTTTTGATAATGTTGAAGCTATAAAAAAAGAAAAGAGATTGCCACAGGTACTTAAAGAACCAGAATTAAAACATCTATTTGATTCAATCGATGTAAATACTGTATTAGGCTTTAGAAATTATGTTATTTTAGAAGTCTTATATGGATGTGGACTTCGTGTAAGTGAATTATGCAATATGCAAATTAAAGATATTAATTTTGCTGATTCGACTATAAAGATATTTGGTAAAGGTTCTAAAGATAGATTAGTAATAATGTTTGATGATTTAGTTAAAGATTTGAAGCATTATTTAGCTAATGAAAGATTATCATTATTAAGAAAAAGTTCTGATATTGATAATAGAAATGTTTTTTTAAATAAAAATGGTACAAGTCTTACACCAAGAGGTGTTAGAGTTATATTAAATGATATTATAGAAAATGCAGGTGAGACATACCATATTACACCTCATATGTTAAGACATTCTTTTGCAACATCTATGTTAGATCATGGTGCTGATTTAAGAAGTGTTCAAGAACTTTTAGGACATGAGAGTTTATCAACAACTCAAATATATACTCACGTTTCAGTTGAAAAGATGAAATCAGAGTATATGGCAAGCCATCCTAGGGCTCACAAAAAGAATGAATAGTATTGTAAAAAATATCATTTTATGTTAAACTTTTTTCAGTAAAAATAGAAGGAGTGACTTTATTATGAAGTTAACTAAGATAATTTTATTAGGACTAGGATTTGCATCTATCATTGGTATGACATCATGCAAAAAAAATGAATCAACAGCTGACACTAGTTCATTAGCAACAAATATAGCAAACAAGTGGTTTTCACTAAATAAGGGAGAAAAATCTTTTTCAGAAGTTTATTCAACAAAGATTTATGATGGCGGAGAAGAATTAGAAGATAAATCTAAAGGTAATTATTATAGTTTATATGCACCTACAGATATTGAAGCTTCAATTAGATTCACATTAACTCCTGTATCTAAATCTAATTTTGAAAATGAAGGTAGAGCAACAAATAGTGTTGTAAATTATTTACAAACTGTATCATTCTCTTCAACAATTCAAAATACTTGTGCAGAAAAGATTAAGAATAAAGAAAGTGATATTAATTCAGCCGTTAAAGGATTTGAATCAGTTGTTCAAACAACTTGGTCAAAGAACTTAAATGATTATGGTGTAACATCTTCAAATTTAGTTGAAGATAAGGATAATTATGTTGCAATTTATTATGTTCCTATGTTCTTCAGACAATATTCATCAGGATCAGCAACTGTTGCAGCATTTATTGCAGTACCAGTAAAGGCTGATTTAGTACAAGCTACATATAAATTTAATGAAGAAGGAAATTCAACATTAGTTTCTGTAGATAACAAATTAGCTCAAAGTTATTTAGATAATAACAAATATATCACATATAATTATTCTTCTAGCACTAAAACTATAGCTTAAAATATGAGACATACATTTTAAAAGTGTATGTCTTTTAAATTTTATTTTACAAAATAAAGTGACATATAAAAAAAGTTATTTTTACAAAATTGCTTGTAATTATTAGTTTGCTATGATATAATTTACAAGGCATTAAAAACACATGTTTATCGGAGCTCACCGTCATGTACGTCTATATTAATAGATGGGGCGGTGCATATGACAAATAAGCAATGATGATAAACAGAGGAAAAAACAAAATAAAATTATGGAGGAAAAATTTTTATGTCAGTAGTTTCAATGAAACAATTATTAGAAGCTGGTGTTCATTTTGGACATGCAACTCGTAGATGGAACCCTAAGATGGCTAAGTACATCTATACATCAAGAAATGGTATTTATATCATCGACTTACAAAAGACAGCTAACGCTATCGAAGAGGCTTACAAGGCTTTACTTGAAGCAACTAAAGATGGTGGTAAGGTTTTATTCGTAGGTACTAAGAAGCAAGCTCAAGAAGCAGTTAAGGAAGAAGCAGAGAGATCTGGTCAATACTATGTTAACCAACGTTGGCTAGGTGGTACTCTTACTAACTTCAAGACTATTCGTAAGAGAATTAAGAGATTAAATGATTTATATAAGATGGAAGAAGACGGAATTTATGATGCTCTTCCAAAGAAGGAAGTTGCTAAGTTAATCCAAGAGCGTCAAAAGCTAGAGAAGAACCTTGGTGGTATTAAAGAAATGAAGGCTATGCCACAAGCAGTATTCGTAGTTGACCCTCGTAAGGAACACAACGCAATCCTTGAAGCAAGAAAGTTAAACATCCCAGTATTTGGTATTGTTGATACTAACTGCGACCCAGAAGATGTTGATTACTGCATCCCAGCTAACGATGACGCTATTAGAGCAGTTAAGTTAATCACTGCTACTATGAACAACGCTGTTATCGAAGCTAATGGTGGTGTTGTTGAAAAGGTTGATGACAGCCAAGATGCTAACCTTAACTTAGGTGAAGAGTTAACAAAAGATACTCAAACTAAGAAAGATGGTACAGCTATTACTGAACGTCGTCCACGTAAGCCATTCAACAAAGATGGTAAGAAACCAGTAAATAAGAACGGTAATAAGACAAGAGCTCCAAAAGCTGCTAAGCCAGCTGCTGAAGCTTCTGAAACAGAGTCAAAAGAATCAAAGTAGTATTTGGAGGATATTAATATGAAAGCTACACCTCAAATGGTAAAAGAATTACGTGATCGTACACAAGCTGGTATGATGGACTGCAAGAAAGCTTTAGAAGCTAATGATTGCGACATCGAAAAGGCTATTGTTTGGTTACGTGAAAAGGGTATGGCAAAGGCTTTAAAGAAGTCTGGTCGTACTGCTGCTGAAGGTCTTTGCAGCTATGCAATCGATGGTAATACTATGGTTGTATATGAAGTTAACTGTGAAACAGACTTCGCTGCTACAAATGACAAGTTCAAGGCTTTAGTTGAAAAGATTGGTTCAATCCTTGTAAAGTCTAACGCTTCAAATGATGAAGAAGCTTTAAATTTCCAATTCGAAGGTAAGGCTCTTTCTCAAATCATCCTTGAAGATTCTTCAGTTATCGGTGAAAAGGTATCTTTACGTCGTGTTAACAGAATCGTTAAGGAAGATGCAGAATCTTTCGGTGCTTACAAGCACATGGGTGGTAGCATCGTTTCAGCTGTTGTATTAGCTAACGCTGATGAAACAGTTGCTAAGGATGTAGCTATGCACATCGCTGCTTGCAACCCATCATATGTTTCTCGTGAAGATATTCCTGCTTCAGTTGTAGAATCAGAAACTCAAATCATTTTAACTGAAACATTAAATGAAAATGCTAAGGCAGATAAGCCAAAGCCAGAAAATATCATTCGTGAGAAGATCCTTCCAGGTCGTGTTGACAAGCATTTCAAAGAGTCTTGTTTATTAGACCAACCATTCGTTAAGAATGATAAGGAAACAGTAAGAGAATTCTTATCTCATACTAAATCAACAGTAAAGACATTCATCAGACTTGCAGTTGGTGAAGGTATTGAAAAAGAAGTAGTTGACTTCGCTGCTGAAGTTGCTGCTCAAGCTGGTTTAAATAAGTAAAAAAATCAAATTGAGAGGCAACTTTTGCCTCTCTTTTTTTACAAAAACAGGTAGAAATTAAAAGGAGATTAATATGTACAAAAGAGTATTATTAAAAATGAGCGGTGAAGCGCTTAAAGGTGACCAACCTGCTGGTATTGATTCAAAAACAGTTTTAGAACTTGCAAGACAAGTTAAGGCTGCACATGATTTAGGTATCGAAATTGGTATCGTTGTTGGTGGTGGAAACTTCTGGAGAGGTAAAACTGGACAAGAACTAGGAATGGATAGAGCTCAAGCAGACTATATGGGTATGCTTGCAACTATTATGAACAGTTTAGCTATTCAAGATGGTCTTGAATCTGTTGGTGTACCTACTAGAGTTTTAAGTTCATTAAATTTACAACAAGTTGCTGAACCATATATTAGAAGAAGAGCAATCAGACATCTTGAAAAAGGTAGAGTTTGTATCTTTGCTGGTGGTACAGGATCTCCTTACTTCTCAACTGACACAGCTGCTGCATTAAGAGCAACAGAGATAAATGCTGAAGCCTTATTAATGGCTAAAAATGGTACTGAGGGTGTTTATGATAGCGACCCTAGAAAGAATCCAAGTGCTAAATTATTTAAGCATTTATCATTCTCTGAAGTTTTATCAAGAAATCTTCAAGTTATGGATTCTACTGCATGTGCTTTATGCAAAGACAACGATTTAAAAATTGTTGTATTTAATATGAATAAAGACGGTAACATTGTAAAAGCAATGAAGGGTGATGAAATAGGTACCCTTGTTGATAATTTAGATTAATAGAAAGGAAAGATTTTATGTCAGAATTAGCAGACGAGTTATTATTAGAAAATGAAGAAAAAATGACTAATGTCATTACTTCATGCCAACATGAACTAAATACAGTTCGTACTGGTAGAGCTAATCCAGGTGTATTAGATCAAATTTATGTTGACTATTATGGTGCTCCAACACAATTAAAGTCACTTGCTGGTATTACATCACCTGAAGCTAATCAACTTTATATTAAGCCTTTTGATAAGTCTTGTTTAAAGGATATCGTTCAAGCACTAAATGCTTCTAATTTAGGAATTAACCCTCAAAATGACGGTACAGGTATTAGACTTGTATTCCCTCAAATGACAGAGGAACGTCGTAAGGAACTTGTTAAAGAAGTTTCAAAGATGGGTGAAAACTTCAAAGTTCAAGTTAGAAACGTTAGACGTGATTTAAACGATGCAATTAAAAAACTTGAATTACCAGAAGATGAAGAGAACGCATATAAAGATGATGTTCAAAAATTAACTGATAAATATATTGCTGAAGTTGAAAAAGTTGTAGATATTAAGAGTAAAGAATTAATGTCTTTCTAATAATTTCATTAATGAAAGGGTGCCAAGGCACCTTTTTTCTTTTAATTAAATTCTAATTATAGTATAATTTAGTTAAGAAATGAGTGATTATAATGAGTCAGCAATTTGATGAAAAAAAGATTATTGAAAAAGGTGTACCTGATCATGTAGCTATAATATTAGATGGTAATGGTAGATGGGCAAAGAAGAGACTTTTACCAAGAACTATGGGACATAGAAAAGGTGCATTTAATATTAGAAATATAGCTAGATATGCTAACAAAATAGGCATTAAATATTTAACAGTATATTGTTTTTCTACTGAGAATTGGAAAAGACCTCAACAAGAAGTTGATTATTTGATGCAACATCCTGTTAGATATTTAAAGCGTTACATGTCTGATATAATAAATGGAAGTATTAAAATTACATTTATTGGAAGAAGAGATAGAATTCCACATCCTTTGATTGATACTTTATTAGAAATAGAAGAAAAGACTAAAAATCATACAGGATTACAATTAACTCTTGCAATTGATTATGGTTCTATGGAAGAAATAACTCATGCTGTTAAAAGTATTTGTAAAGATGTTGTAGATAATAAATTGAGTATTGAAGATATTAATGAAAAATTAATTATGTCTAGTTTATATACTCGAAATATGCCACCTGTTGATTTGTTAATTCGTACAAGTGGAGAAATTAGAATATCTAATTTTTTAATGCTACAAATTGCATATGCTGAATTATATTTTACAGATGTATATTGGCCAGATTTTAATGAAAATGAATTGTTGAAAGCAATTGATAATTATCAAAATAGAAATAGAAGATTTGGTGGCCTAAAGGAGAGCAAATAATGAAAAAAAGAACTATAACAGGATTATTGATGATGATCATTTTCATTCCATTATTAATTGAAAATGATTTATTCCCACTATTTCAATTATTAATGGCAGGATTAGCTTTAATAGCTAGTTATGAGCTTATTAGAATGTATGAAAAGAAGAAAAAATTCCCAGGTGTTTCAAAATGGTTGATAATAATTTGTACAATACTTATTTATCTTTCAACTGTAGCACAGTGGGAAGGCGAAAAACTACAACATAATCATTCTATAAGCTATGAAATGCTTAAAGCGTTAAATATTAATATTGGTTTCTTACCAATGATGTTGTTAAGCACACTACTTTTATTTTCAATGCTAGTTATCTATAAAGATTTTGATGGTGCTGATATTGGTAAAGCCTTAACTGTTATAATTTATGCTGGTGTAGGATTTGGTGCACTTACATGTCTTAGAGCTACAGGTTTAAGATTTGTTATTTATATGTTTATTATTACAGTTTTAACAGATGTATTTGCATATGTAGTTGGTTCATTGATTGGTAAGCATAAAATGTGTCCTCATATTTCTCCACATAAAACATGGGAAGGTTCAATTGGTGGTTCATTAGTTGCTACTATTTTTGGTACAATTTATGCTGTATTATATGGAAAAATGTTTGCTCAAGCATTTGGTCCTGTAAGTATAAAAGGAACCTTATTAGAAGAAGCATTTTTCTTTAATGCTGAATTTTTAGCACAAAGAAATCAAGTTGAAATTGTATTTATATTATTCTCTTTAACATTATTTACATCAATTTGTTCACAACTTGGTGATTTGGTTGCATCTAAATTGAAGAGAACTTATGATTTGAAAGATTATGGTAATATATTCCCTGGACATGGTGGAGTATTAGATAGATTTGATAGTGCATTATTTGCTGCAATGTTCTTACTTGTAGTATTTACAATGCTATCAAGTTTAACAAATGTATTATTGTAAGGATTGGTTTTATGACAAAGGTATATTTAGTTGGATCTTGTGGTTCAATTGGTTTACAATCAATTGATGTTTTGTTAAAAAATAAAGATAAATTTGAAATAATCGGTATATCTGTTGGTCATGATTTAGCAAAAGCGAAAACAGTTATTGATGAAGTTAATCCTAAGATTGTTTGCTTCAGACATAAAGAAGATATCGATAGTTTTAAAGATTATAATTTTGAAAAAGTGTATGGCGATGAAGGATTATTAAAAATCGCATCATATACAGAAGGTAATGATGAATTATTTATTAATGCACTTGTTGGAAGTGCAGGCTTAAAACCTACAGTTTATGCCATAAAGGCTAGAAAAAATATCGCTCTAGCAAATAAAGAGACATTAGTTATGGCTGGCGATATTATTAATGACTTAATAAAAGAATATAACGTTAATTTATATCCTATTGATAGCGAACATAGTGCTATATGGCAATGTATTCATAATGAAGAACATGATGAAATACTTAATTTAATTATTACTGCTAGTGGTGGTTCTTTTAGAAATAAAAAGAGAGAAGAATTAGTAGATGTTACTCCTGAAGATGCACTTAAACATCCAAATTGGAGTATGGGTGCTAAAATAACTATTGATAGTGCTACTATGATGAATAAAGGCTTTGAAGTAATGGAAGCTCATCATTTATTTCATATAGATTACGAGCATATAAAAACTATTATGCATAAAGAATCAATAGTTCATTCTTTAGTTGAATTTAAAGATCACTTAATTAAAGCTCAACTTGGAGTTGCTGATATGAGAGGACCTATTGCATATGCAATATTATATCCTCATCATTATGATTTTGGTGGAGAAGCACTAGATCTTACTAAGGTTGCAACACTTAATTTTGAAGAATTATCTTGGAAAAGATTTCCTTGTTTAGCTTATGCATATGAAGCAGGTAAAAAAGGTGGAGTTTATCCTACAGTATTAAATGCTGCAAATGAAGCTAGTGTACATTTATTTTTACAAAAGAAAATTAAGTTTTTAGATATTGAAAAAATAATTCGTCGTGAATTAGATAAAACATATACTATTGAAGCGAATATTGAAAATATTTTAAAACTAGATAAAGAAATACAAGATAGATTATATAATGAATTTGGAGGAGTAAGATGATTGTTGTTAATTTTATAGCCTTCATTTTAGTAATTGGAGTAATCATTTTAGTTCATGAATTAGGTCATTTCATAACTGCTAAAAAAGCAGGTGTAAAATGCAGTGAATTTTCAATTGGAATGGGACCTATTATAAAACAATGGCAAAAAGATGAAACTACTATTTCACTTCGTTGGATACCACTTGGTGGATATGTTCAAATGGTTGATGGAAATGAATCTGATTTATATATTGATTTAGATAAAGAATTAGGTATAAATTTAGATGAATCTGGGAATGTTAAAGAAATCATTCTAGACAATAGAATTAGTGCTGATGTTGTTGGTATATGCAAAAGAAAAGAATTGAAATCAATTCATGGTGAAGATCTTGAACTTGATTTAGAAGTTGATGGTGTTATTAATACATATTCTGTATTAAGCAATGCTTCATATGTATTTTCTAAATCAGAAAGAATGGAATTAGTACCATATGAAAGAAGTTTTGATTCTAAAAAGATTTGGCAACGTTTAATCATTCTATTTGCTGGAGCATTAATGAATTTTATATTAGGTCTTGTTTTATGTATAATCGCAAGTTTTTGGCGCGGTGTACCTAATTATGATTCTAATGTTGTAGGCAATGTTGAAGAATCATATCCTGCATTCAAGATGGCAGGATTACAAAAGGGTGATGAAATCGAAGGATTTATCTATAATGGTAAGACCTATGAAATAAAAACATGGAATGATATTTCTAATAAATTAGGTCAAATTTATAAAGAAGATTCATACCCTGCATTCAATATAGTTTATAAGAGAAATGGTGAAGTAAATACTAGTTCATTAGTTAGACCATATGTTTATATTTATAATACTGGTATTACATCAGCAAATGCAGAAAATTACGAGAATAAAAGTTCTGTTGAAGGTGTTGTTGTAGGTAAGGTAGCCATTGAATATGATTCTGATGGTGATAAAATTCATGAAGGAGATATCATTACAGAAATTAGAGTTGATAAGTGGGACGCGAATAAAAAGAATTATGTAGAAAGTTCTTTTGAAGCTGTTTCTAATTGGAATGATATTGTAGATAAATTAAGCTCTGTTGATGCTGCTCAAGTATATTTCAAATTTTTATCTAGAAGTGAAGAAAATGGTGTTGTAACATACAGTGATGTAAAAACAACTAAATCTATCACTACATATAGTGAAGAAGTATTAAGAGCGCAAAATGTAGTCAAAGTACAATATTTGTTAGGAATTGAACCTGCATATCACATTGATTTTAAAGGATGTTTATCTAATGCACTCGCTGAATGTGGATCATATTTTAGTTTAGTTGTAAGAACATTGAAGGTTTTAATTGCACCAAGTAATGGAGCACGTACAATTGGATTAAATAATATGTCTTCAGTTGTTGGTATATTTGGTATGGTAAAAAACGCATTAAGCGCAGGCCCACAAGCATTTTTATTCTTTGTAGCAATGTTATCTATTAATATTGGTATAATGAATTTATTACCAATTCCAGCATTAGATGGTGGAAGAATTGTATTTGTTCTTTATGAAGCAATTACAAGAAGAAAACCAAATAAGAAATTTGAAACATATTTAACATTAATTGTATACGTTTTATTAATTATATTGTTTATATATATTACATCTAACGATATACGAAGATTAATTGGACGTTAATTAGATATTTTAAATAATAGAAAAATTATATGCATAAATTTGTTAAATATATTTAATTGAAAAATATGCTCAAGTATTAGAAGATAGTTCAAAACAAGTCAAAAATATTGTTTTTTAAGGATTAAATTTATAATCGAAAATTATATTAAAAATATTAAAAATAATCATTGACTTAATCTTTCTAAAGTCATATAATACATGAGGTCACTTAAGTTGACCAAAATAGTAAAACTCTTTAAAAACAAGTTAAAAATATATAAAAAATTATTGACTTAAAAGCATAAGAGTGATATACTAAATAAGCGCGTTGGTTAATAAATCAACAAGCAAAATTAGGTCTTTGAAAACTGAACAAA
>CAMNHY010000008.1 GCA_946540005.1 uncultured Clostridium sp. | reverse complement strand
TATCTTTTAACCAATTCTTTTTCGATGAAACTTGGATATCATTATTATTAGATATTGCACAACATATATGTTCTTTTTCAATATTTTCTTTTGTAACTTTTATGTAGTCCATTAGTTTTCTCCTTTTGTTTTTTTGTATTTTACAGTTTTTTCGATTCAGCTATATTAATTATTAGATAAATACTTTTAATCAATATTATTTTTAATACCATTAAAGAAATCATTTATTGCATTTTTATGGTCAATTGCTGCTATTTCTGGTAAATTATCTTTTGAAAAAAACTTCAATTCTAATGATTCATGATCTTTTTGAATATCACCAGATATAATATGTGCTTTAAATACGGCACAAATTACATGAGCTTTATCACCACTTGGCCATTTTAGGTTTTTATTATGATAAATACCAACTAAATAATCTAATTTAATATCTAATCCTGTTTCTTCTTTAACTTCTCTTATAGCACCATCACGATAAGTTTCATCCATCTCCATAATGCCACCAGGAAGACCCCACTTACCATTGTCACTTCTTTTCTGCAATAAAATCAATCCATCTTTTTCTATTATTGCGCCAGATGCATTCATTATTATTTTATTATGTCCAACCATACTTCTTATATATTTAACATAATCATTATTATAATTTGCATTAACTTTTAATATATCACGAATATCTACTGCTAAATAATTTGCTAATTTATATAATGTTTCAGTTGTAACATCATTAACACCTGTTTCTATCTTAGCTATAGTAGATACATCCTTATATCCCATAAGAGAAGCTAATTCTTTTTGAGATAAACCTTTTTCTTTTCTAATAGTCTTAATTCTTAATCCAATTTCTTTTTTATTCATACTATTTATTTTCCTTTAAAATATCTAATGATTTAGAATCTATTTCCTTCCGTTTGAACTTGCAAAATTTTTTTGCATGTTCGATTTAATTAAAATTCACCTTCTTCATATATATGTTTAATTCGTTTTTCAATATTTTGTCTTGAAGTTTGATATAAATTTACTAATGCATCCTTATTTATCCATTATACATTAAATATGATTTTAAATCAATAAAATTGGCAGATTGATATTCATCTAGTACTCTGATAGAAACATCCTAGAGGAGTATGAATTTAATGACTAGATGGTGGCATCTAATCCAGATCTAGTCAATAAGACATAGTTAAGGCCTTTCATCTAGTCATTCCCCCCCATTTTCATACATCACTCCTAGACTTTAGCAGTGACTAGTTCATAAGACAACAAAAAAGGCTTAAATACCAAAACTTCAGTATTTAAGTCGCTTTTTTAACATTTTATTTTGCATCATTTCAAATTAGTGGTGTGATTGACTCAAGAGCCTGCGCATTTTCCTCGTCAACTAGCTATTTTCACTATTTTGAAAACATATCATTCATATTTGAAATTTCCACTGTATTTTATTTATTAATTATGCTATAGCGCTATAGTTATATCAATAAAGTTTTAGTTTGTCAAATGCCTAAATTGAGGCTAAAAATGGAGTTTTCTCAAATTATTATAATTACCTCATTTTATTTTATTTGAACACTCTTATTTGATACAAATTTGAGAAAATTCAGGAAAAATTTTGAGATTAAATAAATTTAAAAAAATTATAAAAAAATAAAAAAAGAGGTTAATTTGTAGAACCAAAATCACCTCTAAATGTTCTATGCAAACATTTTTTATATTTTTTTAATTATTTATCGCTATCTAACATCTTTTTAACAGAAAGCCCAACAGCTTTTCCAAGCAAAGGAGGTACCGCATTACCTATTTGAACAAGTTGCCATTTTTTTGTTCCTTTAAAGATAAAATCATCTGGGAAAGATTGCAAAGCAGCCAATTCTCTTGCGGTCATACAGCGAGCTAATTTAGGATGAATGTTTGTACCACCATGATTTTCCTTTATAGTGCATGACGGTTTATCCCATGGAGATTTCTTCCAAGAATCTGAATAGTTTTTATATAAGCTTTTCCCTTCAGGGACAGCAGCTAATCTTTTTTTCATAGCTTCAGTATGTCTAGTAAATTGATGGTTAATCTCTTTGTTTTCAGGTATGTACATAAATTTACTGATAGCTTCTCCTAAAGTAACATAATTACTTTCATTATAAAGAGCTTTTGGATGATAATTCTTTTTACCAACCCTATTACCAATAAATATCACTCTTTTTCTAAATTGTGGAACTCCATAGTTTGCACTATTAAGAACTGTAAGATTAATTTCATATCCTATCTTCTTATAATCATCAATAATCATTTCTTCAACTTTACCATTTAGCATAGAACGAAGTCCTTCAACATTTTCCATAACAACTACTTCAGGTTGAAGCTTTTCAACTATTTCCTTCATTTCTTTATATAAACTATTACGAGGATCATCAACAACACGATATCCTGCCATACTAAAACCTTGGCAAGGGAATCCACCAACAATTACATCAACTTTTTTATTTTTTACAGATTCATATAATTTTTCTTTTACTTCTTTGGTTCTAATATCTCGTGTTTCTACTTCTTCTTTAAAATTTTTTTGTTCAATAAAGTTATACTTATATGTTTCAACTGCTTGAGGCATAATTTCTACGCTAGCAATTGGATTAAATCCTGCCATAACCATACCACAACTTAATCCGCCTGCTCCAGAGAATAAATCAATAAAATTGTATCCGTTTCTATCTTTTTTATTCTTCCAACCATCTTTTTTCCATTCATCAGAGATATCAATCCAATTAACTTCATCATTTCGTATGCAATTTTTATCTTGCTCTTCTGTACTACAGCATCCCTTTTGAAGCCATTCATCAAAATCACGCTTATCAATACGTGTTTTATTTTGAATTTTAGTACTTTTTAATTTGCCAGCAGCAACTGCTCTTCTTATTGTTTTTTGACTTTTTTTTGATAGTTCTGCAGCTTCAGCAATTGTGATAATTGACATAAATAAAACCTCCAATGTCCACTTTGCATGTTTACTCAATGTCCATTATACATGTTTTTATTTAAAAGGTCAATATAAAGTATTATTTTTTACGTAAAATACTAAGTAGATTTTCAAAATTAAATCTAAATTTAAAGCAATTTCTATTGTTATGAACCTGGAACTCTCCAAGAGTTATCCCATCATAATATACAGTATTGCTTTCATTCCATTCAGTAATAGATTTTTTTGAAAATGAAAATTTCTTTTTTTCCCATCTAAAATCAGAACCATAATCTTTTGGGCATATATCAAACTGATAAAGTGAAGCCCCCTTTGCAAAAGATTCTTTATCTGCATAAATTCTTAATAAATAATCAGATTCAAATAAATGTAATAGGTAGCGTGGAATCATTAAATCAATCTTATCAAAAACTAACTTTTTAAATATTTTTTTATCTACTTTATTAGTACTCAACAAATCCTTAAAATAAAAATAGCATGTTGTGTTATTAGGCTGTCCAATTTCAGGTGGGCAGACCATTTTCCCAATGTTTGTTTTTAAAGATAATGTTTTATTACCGTCTAATAAGAAGTCATATGGACTTTTACTTGTTCCACCACGAGTTCCAGGCTCGCTACCGCAATGTTTAATAGGTTTAGGAAGATAACAAAAGGCTTCTCTTATAGTATCTTCTATTTGATATTCTAAATCAGGTGAACTTCTATCAAAAAAACTGTTAGGGTACTTTATACCAAAAATATCACAAATTGTCTTCTCTGCAGTTATTCCTAAAGTTTCATTATTTTTCTCAAACACTGAAATCATAGAGATAAAATTATTCATAATAAATCTAAACTTAAATGAACGATTTTTATGAACTTGGATTTCAGCAATTGATTTCCCTTTATATTTTAATGTGGTACTCTCGTTCCAGTCAAAATAATTTTTCGTAAAAGTAAAATTATCTAATGAATAGTCAATATCAACAATTGAGTTTCCTTTAAGTAATTGATAAGAAAACTTGTTATTTTCCTTTTTATCTTGGAAAATCCATAGAATATAATCTGCATCAAATAATTTATCTATAAATATTGGTAACGCTTCATTTATTTGATTAATCATTAAATGTTTTATATCATCTTGGTTAACTATACATTTTCCATAAATATCAGCAAAATAATAATTTAATTTTTCAAAACCAGCTTGGCCAACAACTCTTGGTGCTACTTTACATCCATTAATGTTTGTCCTAATTGATAATGTCTGATTATTAGATAATATGAAATTATATGGTATTTCTATTCCATCTTCATCTATATCAAATGTTGTACACTTGATAGGTTTTAAATCTAAATTTAAAAAAACATCATCAATAATTTCATCGATATAGCTTCTTAATCCAGGCTCATAATTAGATTTAAAAGTATTAATTAATCTTTCGTTTGTAGGAAAAATCCCATATTTTTTGCAAATTGAGCTTTGTACCATAAAGCCAAATAAAGCATTATTATACACGTTATTCCTCCTCGACTAAAGAGCTGTCAACAATATCTGATTCAACAATTCCTTTTATTTCTTTTTCAAAAAGAGAAACCAATTCATTTTCTTTTAAAACATCAAGTGCATATAAACTTAAAATATTATTTATTCTTTTACCATAAATTGTCCTCTTTTGATTCAATTCTTTAGAACCTATATTTTTTATAGCACGAAGAGCTGCTTTAACGATTCTTTCGCTTTTTCCATATTTTCTTTCCATTATTTGATTAACTGGGTCTGCATATTCAAATGCAATTCTTGTTAATTCATATGGATCTGCTAGAGAAGAATCATAGGTTATATAAGCATACCAGAATAGTCTCATAAACATATTTCTAGTAAAACCTTGTCCGCCTGTAGGTAAAAAATATTTTTGATTTAAACGATTTTCCTTCCCATTAACTGGCCATCTGCATATCATATATTCATAATATATATCATGTGTTAAATAAGTGATAAATCTTTCATCACTCAAAATACTTAAAGGAACATCATATTTTAATACAAATTCTTTATGTAATTTAACAGCATTATTAAAATCTATTTCCCATTGATTTTTACCATTTTCCTTTGTTGCAATAGTTAAATCCAACTCAGGATAATCAACTTCTTTTTCCATATTATATAATTCAAGATCATAATTATTGTATAAAGAAGAAACAAAAGAGTGTTTATTTGTATCATACAAATTAATATTATTAATCCTATTTGTTTTTAAATCATTAACAAGATAATCAGTATACATTTTTAAAATCATTATTCTTCTCCTCCTTTATCAATATCATTAAAAGCATCTTGTAATAAAGTTTCGAGTACTAAATTAGTATACTCAATTATTTCTTCAGATGTAAAATCTATTTTTGTTTCAAAATTAATTCCTTTAAGTTTACTGATTTTATTCGTAATAGCTATACACCATTTATAATCCTTTACTCCATCATAATCTTGAAAAATATTCAATATTGCCATTTGAACTGCAGGATAAACGAAAGTTGAATACAAAAGTTTTCTATATGATGAATCAGTGTCTTTTAATTTAAAAAAAGAATCATATATATCAGGAAGGACTTTAATATCAATTGCATGAGTATCTAAAGATATAATATATGGTAATCCTCTATCAATGTCTTCTTTTTTCTTTAATTTAGATATAGTAAAAATACTTCCAATCTTTGAATTTGTTGGCAATTCAATAGTTAAAAAGTTACCATATCCCAAAATTTGACCTCTCTTAATTTTAAAAGAATCATCAAAATAAGAAAAAACCAAATTCATACTTTCATCGTAATCAAAATCAAAATCGGATTTAGCAACAAGCATAGGCATCACTTCTAAGTTGTGATTAGGAGAAAGCCAGTCCATAGGAATTTTAAATTCATTTCCATTAATTAAAGGTCCACTTTTACGATATGTTCTTTGTGACACATTTACAAAAGGGAATGCTTTACCTTCTTCAATTAATCGCCTTATTGTAGGACATTCAATTATAAAATTAAAACTCATTATCAATTCTTTACTATCATCAGATAATCTAGTTTTACATTCAACATTGAAACGTGCATCATTATAATCCCCACCATTTTCTAATAAAATTGGATATGGAAAATTTCTTTCAATTATTGATTTCATAATTATTCCTCCCAGTAAATAATTGGTTTAACGCATGAAACAATTGGTTCATCAAATTTAATAATAATTTTCATAACCCCTTGGCATTTTAACCCAGATACAATGTGCCTTTTACATTCTAATTCTACGCCATTGTTTACATCATATGCATAAATAATGTTTGGTAATAATCCATTCTCGTTGCCATCTTCATCAACAGCACAAAGTTTTAATTTGAAATCTTTATCTGTTTCTGTAATTTCAAATACTAATACTGAATCATTGTCATTATGCTTAATCACAGGGCCTAATTCAAAAGATGCAACATAAGATTTAACAAAGCTCTTTCTAGTAGAATTTTCATCTTCTTTTGGATTATTTGTTTCTTTTGGATTAGGATTTGGAATATGTGAACCTGGAGTTTCACCACCGGCTGGTGAAACAAGTGTTGTTCCATCTTCTGAATTATCAACAGTCGTTTTCTTCGCGACCCTAGATTTAGAAGGTTTAGAAGGTTTCACTTTTATAACTGTAGGCTCAATATTCTTAGGATTATATTTTTTTTCTTCCTCGCTAGGCATTTGAATATAATCTTCCATTCCAGACAATGTAAATTTATCTTCAGAAATTATTTTAGTAAAATTTTTAGCATGATTTCTTATCCAATCATAAAAGCAATTTAATCTTCGTTGCTTTTCATCTGTAGAGCCATATTTTTCAGGAGTATCTCTGCTTGGATCAAAATCCATATGGTTAGGATCTTCAATACTTTTTAAAAATTCAACTCCTTCTAGGCCTTGAACAATTACAACACCAGCAAATTTTTGATTAGCATATTTTACATCAATATTTTTAATGAACATACCATTCTTACGTATAATAGCGACATTTTTCCATTTAGTATTAGAATCTTTATATAGCCATAGTTTTATATTTCCATATTCTTTAAGTTCTTCTTCAATAATATCGCCACAATCTAAAGCCTTAAGATATTGTTCTGTTGCAATTAATTCATCACTCTTTTCAAGATTATTCTTTTCATAAAAATTATTGAGCATAACAATAATACTATCAAGTCTCGATTGATTAACTTCTGTACCATTTACCTTTAATTCCAACGCTCCATCTCGAATTGCAACAAAGAAATTACATACAACAGATTCAATAAGATACCATTTTATATGTTCATCTGATAAATAAGAAACATCAGGTTCTAAAACATAAATGTCAGATCCAGGAGCAGATCTATCAAAAATGTCAGAAAATTCCTTTAATTCGTCGTTAACAAATGGATATATATTGTCATTTTCATACTTTCCATAATATCCTTTATAGAATTTCTTTTTACCATTAATAGAACTTACATATTGTCTAGAAACACCCTCTAATGCACGATTTCCATCAATGTCTTTTGTATTGTAAAATACAGTTCTTAAATTTGACATTGCAAAAGCGGCACCTTTTCCTAAACCATGGCTTCCTAGCGAATCACTGCTTGACTTGACAGAATCACCATCATTATATACAAGGCCTTTCCAGCTACTATTTTCAGCATCTAAATCAGTCGAACCTTTAATTCCAACCGTATTATAATCAGAAATTTTTAATATTCTGAATTTATCTTTTTTTAATATTTGCAATTCTTTTCTTGAAGTATTATAAGCATTATTTAGCTTATTCTTTTGTAAACATAGATCAACTGTTCCTTGAATATGTTCTGCTAAATCAGCAAAATCAGGTAAATCTTTTTTATCAACTTCAAATAAACTAAATTCAACAACTAAAGGCTCATCAATTTTTTCGTTTTTAACATCAATAGAATTTTGAACCATTTCTCTAGCAAATTTTTTAAATTTTTCAGCGCCATCATTGTTGTTTTTAAATGTTTCAGTTCCATGATCACTAAAATCTTCACCTACTGCATTATCAAAACTAAAAAACCATTTTTTTTCCATTTTTTACCTCCTCTAAAAATCAAAATCAAAGCCAGAATCCGAAATTATTTGTTTTTTAAAATAGTATTTCTTAAATCTGTCATATTCATAATTTTTAATTAAATCACTACACTTGGATTTTATTAAACGTGAAAATCTTTCCAAACTTGTAATAAAATTTCTTTGTAAAATATCTTCATATTCTTTTCTCATATATTTGTAAAAATCTGTTACAAAAAATGAATTTTTGCTACAAATATACAATTTCATTTTGTCTAGTATATAATCTATATCTGGCATTTTGCTGTATAACCATAGATTCACGTCGTCAATATAAAATATATCAGTATTTTGCGAGTCAATAACACTCAGTGCTGTCTTATCCACCCTAAAATAATTCATAATTATTGTATTAGAAATTGGTTCACTTTGCTGTGACAAAAAGTTGTATATTGAAGAAGCTTTACTTGCAGCCATTTCTTTAAGTGAAATAACAAGATTAGTTCCACCATAATTATATTCATTAGGATACATTTGCTTAATGGAAAAATATAATGTTTCTGGTGTAAAATTAGCCGGTAATTCATTCTTAAATTCATTTAATATTTCAGAACAATCACAGATTCTTCCCTTTTCTATGAATTTTAAAATTTTATTAATAGTAATTTTGTCTATTTTAGGAATAGAGTCCAATAAACAATATTTTGATTCCCCAATTGATATAACACCTTTCCTTGTAACAGAAGATATTATATTGTGTCTATCAAAATTCAAAATATCTAAATATTCTCGTAACTCTTCGCATATTTTACCTAAATTTGAACTAGATAAATCAATACTACCAAATCTCTTAATATAGTCAACAACCTTATGTGAATCGCTTCTTTTTAAATAAAAAGTTTTTCCATTAAAATAAATATTTTTTTGGTCTAAAAGATAACTAAACAATGAATTATCCATTGATGAATAATCAAATTCATATTCAAACACAAATCCATTTTTATCAATCAAATCTTTTAATCTATCTACCATATCAACTGATTTATTAAAAAGTGTATTCGATACATAAAAAAATTGCTCGTTTATTTCAATTTTAGTAACATCTAAAAGTTCATCAAGTATATTAAAATATAATGCATAAAGTTCATCTGGCAAACCGGTTTTAGAATCCAAATAAAAATAATCATTCAAAAGAAATCTCTCTAATTTATTTGACGAAAATGAACACTTTATTTTCTTTTTTATACTACTTTCTTTTTGTCTAATTCTTTCTCTCGAGACATTATAAGTTTTTCCAATTTCTTCTAAAGTTTTACCATGACATCTATCATATAGGATGATTTTATCATCATCAGTAATATCAATTATTCCAATAAATTTTTCCTGTATAGGCAAGTACTTATATATAAAATCATACAAAGCCTTAAATTCATCTTCAGTAATATTTAGATTCGATTCATTAATTGCATTATCAATAGATTTAAATAACTCATAAAAAGTATTATTTGATGTAATTCCTAATCTCATTAATAAATCATAGTCAATTTCTGATATATTAAATTTACTCAATTTTATATTATGATAAATATAATCAGAAACATCTTTTTTTAAAGAAACAATCTTATTTTTATAATCAAAATTTGTTCCATTATTATATTCTTTTTTTAAATTATTGAGAATATTGTATATTTCATCAACACTCTTTTCCCCCATGTTTTCGATATTATAAAAATCATATTTAGTATAATTAATAAAGTCATCAACGTTAATTAATCCGGAATGCATTAAACAATTATACGTTCTACGTGATAAATTAAGATTGTCAATAGTCAAATATGTTTTATAGTCGACTTTATTATCGATTTCTATTCCACTACCTTCTTTTAGCATATTAATTACAGAAATAATTTCTTTAATACTTTTTTTCCCTAAATTTCTAAACCTAATTAAATCGTTAATCTCAAGTTTAAGTAGATCATTAACAGTATTAATGCAATTAAGCTTTAAAGCATTATAAGACCGAACCGATAAATTCAAACATGCTATATCATTTTTACTCTCTTCATTATTTTTTTTAATCAAGTCACCATCGTAAATTTCAAAAATAGTATTATTAACAAGCTTATTCTTAATTTCTTGTAAAGATTTGAATAAGCTTAAAGAATCTTGTAATCCCAAATTCATTTTTTTAGAAAAATCGATAACAGAATAATTATAAATATCAGATAACTTTGAAAGACCAGAGCATTCAAATTGTTTAGACCATTTTTTTAGTATTGTAAAATTATAGAGAGACAAACGATCAAGATCAATCATATACCGCACCTATTTTAAACTAAATTTTTTGCTCTTTTTATCTGGTTTAAATGAATGTTCTAAATCTACTAACGCATCTTTTAATGTCTTAATCATTTTATCTATATCAGATTGAGAATACTCATACGCTCTCGTATTAGATAAATTCCCTAGTAATTCAATTTGTTTTAAAACGTTATTCATTCTGCTTTCTGCTAATCTTATAAATTTTTCTCGCTTAGTTTCTTCCATTATTATCACCGATCCTTTTTCTATAGAATATAACTATTTCAAAAATATGTCAACATTTTTGAAACATTTTTTGTATGTTTTTGATACAATTTTGTAATATTTCAAAAATATTGCAATAAAAAAGTGAGCTTTTTATAAAAAAAGGCCAACAAAAATTGACCTTATTTTTACAAACTTATTAAAATTTTAATTATAAAATAAAAGATTTAAAAGGCCTTTTCTGGAAATTTATATCTCGCCATAAAAGTAACTGGATCTAAAATAAAGTTTTTTGATACTTCACCATATGCTTCATAAAATTTTGGAGATTCCGCATATACATCATATAATCTATATACACAATAATTATTCTTATACTTAACACTGGTTTCAACTTCATTCCTGCTTATATAGAATTCAGTATCTACACGTGATGAAGTCGATTTGACTTCAATCAACATTTTTTTCTCTTTTCCATTTTCATCAACATCAAAAGATAAAATATCATAACCATATCCGTCAGCATATCTTTCTACCCAATCAACTTTTGAAGCAAGATCTTCTCTTTCTAAAGCTATTAAACGTTCTTTTTCATAATCCATAACTAAAGATTCACCTAGTAAACCTGCTTTCATATCTTTATAAGCCTTTTTTATATAATCAATCTTTCCAATTTTCGGTTTAGTTAAGGAACTAAAGCTTTTAGTTATATCTACATACGGTTTCTTTTCAATTAATTTTCTTCTAAAGCCAAAAGGATTTTCATCATTAGGATCCACAAAATTTTTAATTTCATTAATAGCGATATCGCCATCAACCATTATCGGTAAATCTGATGCCAATATTTGTTTAATTACATCATTATAACTTGTCGTTGTAAAATGTTTAGAAATATAACTATAAATTTTAGTTAACTCAATCAAATCATTTTTCAAAATAAGGTCACTGAATTCGTTTGAAGGATAATACTTTGATAAAATAGTAGTTTTTTCATAACCATATGGTCTCTCACCTTTTTTGAAATTTCCCAGATGAATTTCTGACTTTGAAAATGATGTTTCGATAATTTCTTCTTTAAAATAATTCGTCACTTTTGTAGCATATTCATACTTCTTATTTTTAAATAAATCGTTAAAGTTTTTAATTCCTTGATTTAAAGTTAAATAAAAACCTGTCATATCCTTTTTAAATAAAAAGACAATATATAAACCGCTTTGAGTTGTTCTAGTAATATCAGCATTCATGATTGATATCCATGGACAATCTGATTTTCTACCTTGTCCCATAGAGCCACTAACAATTAATTTGTTATCATTTAGAAAGTTTTTAATTTCAAAAGGTAAGGTATGCTTTATAACTTTATATACATCATCAATATTACTAACTAGTTTTGGAGCACTTATATAATTATCCAAAATGAATTGAAACAATTTTTCCATAATATTCCTCTTTCTTATCCAAATTTATTTAACCAATTAATTTATACTAATTTCATTTATTCTTTGATAAAAATATAGCATAAAAAGCAAATTAATTCGATTATCAGTTGATGTTAGACATTCTTTTTCTTTGTCTTAAATTATTTATAACTTTTTACTATAAGATTATTCTAACATACTATATTTATATATCTCCTTTTTAGTTTTTTGACTAAAAAAAAAAAAAATATAGAAAATCCCTCTAGACTTTCATATAACCTAAAGGGGCGTTTTGTTATGTTACGTTTTTTGAAATCTTTTTATTATTACTAGTAATAATAATTATTACATTTTATCCTTAAAAAATGTTCGGTCAGTTGACAAGGATAACGCGCAAACTGTTTCGACGATGCAACTAAAGTTTTGTGGTTGAGAGAACATGTCTACAATAATTTACTGATATGTGCAGTTAAATAATGTGGATATTTATCTTCAATAAATCCACATTTTTTATATACTTTTATAGCTGCGATATTATCAATATCTACTAAAAGCATCATATCATTATCTTTATTCTCATATAGTGCTTTTGCTAATAGTTTCTTTCCATATCCTTTATTCCTATATTCTTCTTTAACGTAAATATCATATGGTTCATTTTCTTTAAAACAATTAGTAACATCAATGTATCCAATCACTTTATCATTATCTAATGCCACATAAACACTAAACCTATCTTTAGCTTTTATTACTTTCTCCCCTCTCCAATAAGTATCTTTTTCATGAATATTTAGATATTCATCACAATACTTATCTTCTAAAGGCTTTATTTCATCAAATGAGATATCTATTTTTTTAGGACTATATATCATTTTCATTTGTTCAGTTTCGAATGTAGCATCATATCCTTTTAGTATGTTTTTCAATAAATAATTCTTAGCATTAAAAACAAAATCGCAGTTATACCCTTTATAATTGCTTTTTAGGTACTCAAACAATTCTAAATATGCTTTCTCTTCTTTTGATAATCCAAGGAGCATTTCAATATATAATTCATCTGGTAACACTAGCAAAACGAATGCACCTATCACTTTATTGCCTGATAAAATCACAAGAGATTCTCTTGTTTCTCTTTTTTGTGTTAGTAAATTTATTTTATCTTCTTCACTAATAATGTGCGGATCAATAAAATCACCTTCAGCATAAAAATAATCAACAAATTCAGTATAATCTTTTAATATTTCAACTTTTTTAATCATATTATTACCTCACAAACAAAAGATAACTTACATTAAAATACTGAATTAATTTTGCAATATTTTGAAATGAAGCATTATATAGAATATCATCGCTAGAATTATACTTTCTCAACGTATTTAAGCTTAATGAAGTAGCTTTACATAAATCATTTAAGGAACATCGTTTTTCTTCACATAGTATTCTTAATATTGTTTTTTCGTTTTCCTTTTTATGGAAGTAATCAACCAATGACGAAAAATCCATTTCGTGATAAATAGAATATATATTCATCATTTCTTCAAAAGGTAATTTTAAGAAAAGGTACACAAATGACTTTTTTGTTTTAATATGTAAATCAAAATAGTTTTGACCGCACCAATATGCATCATTGTATATACCATAGCTATTATCTTCTTTTGGTTCATAGCCAGTAATAGAAAATAATAACTGTTCTATTGGCTTATTAAATAATTCATTATATTTATCTTTTTCAATTGCATCTATAAAAGAGCTATTTGAAAGCATATTTGTAAATGATTTAAAATTAATCTTATTTCTAACTGCTAATACAAATAACCTAGAAAAAGTTTCTCTTAAATTATCTAATTCATAATCATTCATTATCCATCACCAAATCTCTAAGTCTAATTCCTTTTTTATACCTATCAGCTTCTAATAAATCAGTAAAGATCTTATCTGCATCACTTTTTCTTTTATAATAATCCTCTTGGCTTTTTTCAGACACTTCTTGATAATCAATAAACTTTATCAGTTTGAACGCTCTTTCAGATATTAGAACATATTGTTTACCTAAATCTCCTGCTGTAAAAATCGAATTCAATGATTCAAGTGTTATTTCACTTCTAACAAAAGCTTCAGGAAAATGGAAATAACTATCATCAGCACGATATCCAATTACAACATCATAATCACTAACTTTAAGTAAATATTTGTCTTCAAGATATTTTAATTCTCTTGGATAATTATTTCTTAAGCTACTTGATAATTCTCTATTATGCATTAATAAACTAACCCAATATAAAACATCATTAAATGGAGGCTTCGTCAAATCAAGAATTTTTAATCTATCATCTCTTAAACTATATTTATTGATATATCCTTTACCACTTCTTTTTGCAGCCCATTCTTTTGCAAGTCCTTTAATAGTTGTGCAATAAAAGCCAAGCCCATAATCATTGTGAATATTCCCTTTTAGATATTCTGGCTCTTTTATTATAAATTCACTACCATGATATAAAATTCTTTCCATAATCTATATCGTGTACATATTTTGCTGTTTTGATGTATTGTAATACACCAAATCAATGCTTTTACATACACGTTCCTTTCGTTTTTATTATAGCAGTAAATATTGAACAATGCAAATCGAGTAGAGTAGAAGAATAAATATTTTTCATATTTATTCTTCATCCCCTCTCACACCACCACATCGTGCCGTTCGGCAATGGGCGGTTTGAAATTTGCATATTCTTTCTTTATTGCTAACAAAGTATCATTGAATTCACATTACACTTTACTGCCTTTTCATATCATATACGTTTCTATTACTTGGGCTCATCATACATATCAAAGAGATTTGTTTGCTTCTTTATATGCAGTTTCATTCAGTCCTTCGGCATTTCTACCTACTATGACCTCTGCTGACTCCTTGTGACAAACTTTTTAACCAAGTTTTCTATAGTTGTTTTAAAACGTCTAGGCTTCACTTGTTCACAAGGTCTCACGGGATAAGCCATAAATCTTTCCTAGTTTACCCACTTGATTTACCGATTAGGGTTACGATTGCCTTTTGGACTTTGTTGTGTTTAGTCAACTCATCCGCCTAATGGGCCTTATTATCAAGTTTCTGTTCGTTGGGCCACTATTTCGCTATTGCTTCTTTTCACACTCCGTCACCGGTTTATGCTTTGCAAGTCGCTATCGAGTTCACTGGCAATTATGCCTCTTGGGACTTTCACCCTAGATTTATAACATGCCCGTCATACTAAAAAAACACCTCAAGATTTCTCTTAAGGTGTATTATATTACTTCTTTAAAGTTAAAGTTGTTATTGATTCGCAATGAGAAGTGAACCCAAACATATCAATAGGTTGAATGTAATTAACATTATATTTTTTACTTAATATGTTAATATCTTTAGCAAGTGTAGCTGGATTACAAGATACATATACAATACGCTTAAATTCATTTTCAAGTATTGTATTACATACATCAGCACCTAATCCCATACGAGGAGGATCACAAACTAATACATCAATATTAATATTTTTCTTTGCTAATTCAGGTAATACTTCTTTTACTGTACCTGCATAATATTCTGCATTCTTAACCTTATTGTTTTTTGCATTAAATTTAGCATTCTCAACAGCTTGTTTATTAACTTCAACGCCTATAATTCTTTTAGCTAAATTTGACATGTAAATACCTATTGTACCTGCACCGCAATATAAATCAAGAACTGTTTCTTTATGAGAAAGTTTTGCAGCCTTTACTGCAAAATCATATAGTTTTTCAGTTTGTACAGGATTTAACTGGAAGAAACTTTCAGGAGAAAGTTCAAATTTATATTTACCAATGTTTTCTACAATAGTCTTTTTACCTTCTAATATTACACATTCTTTTTGAATAACTAAGCCATCATCAAATTGATCATGGTAAGATTTTGCAACAGATACAACGTGTTCAATATTAATAATTTCTTTTGCAATCTTAGCTAATTTTTCATCTAAATGCTTATAAGAATAAACAATTGTAACTTGTGCTTCTTTATTAAAATGTGATAAACGAACAACTACATTTCTAATATCACCTTTTTGAGTCTTATTATCATAAGCTGTTAAATCATATTTATTTAAAATATCTTGAACTTTATTATTTATATCATTAATAATTTCATTTTGAGTTAAACAATTCTTAATTGGAGTAACAACATTTGATTCTGGTCTCATAAGACCTAATTCAATTTTATCAAAACGTGATGTAGCTGTTAATTGAGATTTAAATCTGTAATTAAATGGATTCTCCATTTTATATGTAGGTTTAATCTCAAAAGATCTTGAGTTTAATTTAGTATAACGATCAATTGCTTCTTTGACCATTTCTCTCTTAAATTCACACATCTTATCATATTTGATATGCATAGTTTGACATGCACCACAATCTTTATAATATGGGCAAGCTGGTTCACATCTTGACTCTGATTGATGTTTAAAATTAACGACTTCAGCAAAAGCCATTTTATTATCAATTTTTGTAATTTTTACATTAATACCTTCACCTGGAATAGCATTATTTACAAAAACTGCTAATTTCTTATAGAATGCAATACCTTCACCATTAATTCCTAATCTTTTAATATCGACAATTACTTCTTGTCCTACTTTTAATTCTGTTTGTTGCATAATACAAATCACATCCTTTAACGTAAAGATTATACCATAAATTATATTGAGTTAATATAAAAAAGTAAGATATGAATCTAACTTATAATAATAGTAGTAACGCAATTAAAGAAAATGCTAATCCTAAATTAGGCATAAAAAATGCGATAAATACCGCAAATGCCAAACCAAAGGCTGCAAAAATTCTTCTTTTAATAGTTTGTTTTCTTCTTTCTTTTTTTATACGATTAATTTCTTCCTCACTATAAACTTTTTGACTAGACTGTTGAAAAGCTCTAAAAATCTGAGAAAACAAATCATCCATATTAGTATTATAATAATATTGATTATTACTTTGTTTCATTTCCTCATATGAATATTTTGAAGGATTTAATAAATAATCATTTACTGTGGATAAATTATCTTTAATAAATGAATTAGCTTCATTTATTTTTTTAAACATTAAACCATCTTTATATTTTTCTTCACATACATCAGGATGATATTTTTTAGATTGTTTTAAATAAGCTCTTTTAAGTTTATTTTCATCAATTTCATTTTCATTATCTAAACCTAATATAGTTAAGTTTTCTTTAATTTTTTCACCAAAAGTAGACACAACAATCAACTCCTTTAAGTTTTAATTAATTATATGAAAACTTTATGGAATAATTGTGTAAATTTTATGTACAAAAAAAAGTGGCCTAAGCCACTTAATTTATAAATTGCGTTTTAAGCATTAAATGCGTTGAAACCGCCTAAACCAAGAACGCAGATGATAGCAACAATTGCTAAAACCCACCAAACGATTCTCCAGAATTTAGTTTGTCTCATAGCAAAATCATAACTAGTATAAATAATAATACCAGTCATTAAGATTGAAGCTAACCATTGTAAAACTCCAGGAACTCTACCAAAGTTAAAACTCCATCCCCATGCGTTAAACATTGCTTGTAGACCTACAAACAAATATGCTACAGCAACGAATATAATTGCAACAAATGCAACTAATCCAACTGTACCAGTTTTTCCAGTTTTTGCCATAATATTCTCCTTTTTTAATTAGCAATCTAATAAACGTAGGATATGCTTATCTAAAATCATAAGAATTAAATCGCAAATCCAAATGATATTCCATCCTAAGATTAAACGAAGAATACCAGCTACATATTTACCTTCTTGTATTCTAGTAATTGCACCGCAAATCCAAGATGTAGGTAAAAAAATTGCTAGAATTAAGCTAACTAGTGGGCTTAATCCAAAATAATCATTTTTTCCTTTTGTTGCCATAATTTACCTCCTATAAACATTCTATGAAATAATTATAGCACATTTTTTTATTTTTTTCTATTTTTCAACAAAAAACTACACATTTATTAAATATGTATATTAATTATTAATAATATCATTTATAACTTCAGATGCGATTAGTAATCCACATGATGCAGGAACATAAGCATTAGAACCAGGTGTTACCCTTTTTTGATGTGCAACTGTTTCGTTATTATTATTCTCACTAACAACATTTTTAGGTGTTATAGGTTTTTCTTCAGAATATACAACCTTAACATCCTTAATATTTCTTTTTCTAAGTTCGGTTCTTATAACTCTAGACAAAGGATCCATTTTAGTTTTAGAAATATCTGAGACTTTAAAACCTTGAGGATTAAATTTATTTCCTGCACCCATTGCAGAAATCGATTTAATATTTAATTCTTTACATTTAATAATTATTGCAATTTTAGCTGCAATTGTATCAATCGCATCTACTACATAGTCCCATTCTTCAAATGGAAATTCACAAGCATTTTCAGGTAAAAAGAACTTATTATAAGTATTAACTATACAATCAGGATTAATTGAAAGAATTCTTTCTTTCATCACATCAACCTTATATTTACCAATAGTATCAAATGTAGCGACAATTTGACGATTGATATTTGAAATTGATACTTTATCATCATCGATTAAATCAATTCTTCCAACACCAGATCTAGCTAAAGCTTCAACTACATATCCACCAACTCCACCTACACCAAATACAGCAATACGTGATTTATTAAGTTTTTCTAAGGCTTCACTACCAATTAATAATTCAGTTCTTATAAATTGTTCTTGCATATTTTACCTCATAAAAATAAAAGGGCTTCATTTGAAGCCCTAAAGTTTTAAATTAATTACTTAACGTTACCAATACGAACAACGTCACGAGCAATCATAACTTCTTCGTTTGTAGGAACTACCCAACAAGCAATCTTTGAGTTAGCTGTAGAAATCTTAGCTTCAACACCATAAGCAGCATCATTTGCAGCCTTATCAATTTCAACACCTAATACAGATAGACGGTTTAAAATCTTTTCACGTAAGTGAGTTAAGTTTTCACCCATACCAGCTGTGAATGCAATAGCGTCACATCCACCCATATAAACATAATATGAAGCGATATAGTCAGCAATACGCTTAGATTGAACGTTGAATGCCATAATACATCTATGGTCTCCTTCATTCATACCCTTTGTTACGTCACGAGCGTCATTTGTACGTCCACCCATACCAAGTAAACCTGACTTCTTATTTAATATAGTTAGTAATTCGTCAAGAGTTAAACCTTCATGCTTTGCAACAACTTGTAATGCAGTTGGGTCAATATTACCAGAACGAGTTCCCATAGGAATACCTTCAAGTGGTGTAAGACCCATAGAAGTATCTACACACTTACCACCCTTAACTGCAGAAATTGAAGCTCCGTTACCTAAGTGGCAAACGATAATCTTTGTATCTTCAAGTGGCTTATTGATTAATTCAGCTGTTCTTTGAGAAACGTACTTGTGGCTTGTACCATGAGCACCGTATTTACGAATACCATACTTTGTATACCATTCATATGGAGTAGCATACATATATGCTTCTTCTGGCATTGTTTGGTGGAATGTAGTATCGAATACTGCAACTTCAGGAACACCTGGAAGAGCCTTAAAGAATGCACGCATACCAACAACGTGTGCCTTATTATGAAGTGGTGCAAGGTCAGCTAATTCAAGAATCTTATTAATAACAGTACCATCTGGACCATCAATTAATGCAGAATCTTTGAAATATTCTCCACCTTGAACAACACGGTGGCCAACACCAGTAATTTCAGTTAATTCTTTAACGATATTCTTTTCAACTAATGTCTTTAATAATAATTCAACACCAACAGCGTGGTCTGGTAACATTGGGTTAGTTTCTTCTTTAACCTTTTCACCATTCTTATTGTACTTTAATGTAAAGATACCATTTTGTGGATTACCATTTGCATCTTTAGTACCAATACGCTCCATAACACCTGAAGCGATTAATGTTTCAGCTGGCATATCAAGTAATTGGAACTTAATTGAACTAGAACCAGCATTTACAGCCATAATTTTTGCCATTTTTATTATCCTCACTTTAATTTTTGTTATTTATATTTTCATCAAACCACATTTCGATTTGAACTAATACATTATTAAATTCTTTTGGATCATCGAAACTTGGTAGTTTGACCATTAAACATTTCTTATTATCAAATTGTCCTTTTTTAATAATAAGAATAGATTTCTTTTGTTGTTTAAAGAACTCATCAGGAAGTTCTATAAGACCAACAATAGAACCATTTTCAACTAGAGACTTTTTGAATTGTCCATCACCATCGAAGTTAAAGAAATCATCTGGTATACAACAAATCATATAACCATTTTCTTTAAGACTTTGCATATGATGTAATACTACATTATATGGGAAATAGCCAGATTCAATTGGATCGTAGTAATCAAAATCACATACAACATAATCCATATCAGTCACATTTGAATTTAATGTGTCTTGGAAATAAATGTTAATATTTATATCCATTAAATCAGCATTCAACTTCATTGTGTTAACTAAAGCTTGATTATGTTCGATTGCATATAAATCCATATCAAGAGATAGATGATTTTCAAGTGTAAATAATAAATTACCAAATCCAGCAATAGGATCTAATATTTTTACTTTTCTTGAAACAGGATCAAATTTAGAAATGAAATATGCAAATAACATACCAATTGTATCAGGTGTTATTCCACCATTATTCATTTTAACCTCTTGAAGACCTCTTAGCATTAATGATTGAATAGCTTTTCTAATATCTTCAGTAGAAATATCTTTGCCTTCTAATTTTTCATAAATTTTAGTTAATTCTTTTTTATCTTCTTCACTAAATTCTTCTTGAAGTACAGAATTAGCTAAGATATTTTTTATTGTTAATCCATATAATGTAAAGAAATCACCTTTTATTCTATCAAATAAAAATTCAATTGATTCGCTTATTACATCAAAGACTAACTCCATATTACTTTCAGTTTTATCTTCATAAGCCATTTTATCACCATTAAGCATTATAACAAAATTAGATAAGTTTGTAAATAAAATACAATTTTATATTTAATTGTAAAAAGCTAAACTTTTTAAATTAAAAAAAATATGACCACCAAATGGTAGTCATATAAAATATTATTTTCTTGATGCTATTTCATACATTAAAATAGAACCAGCTACTCCGACATTCAAACTTTCCATATTAGACATATTTATAAATAAACTATCTAATGGTAAGTTATTAATTTCATCACTTACGCCATTACCCTCATTACCAAGAATAATAGCTATATTTTCAGGTAATTCAACGCCTTTAATATCTTTGCCATTTCTGACATTAGTATTAAAAACTTTATGAGTTTTTGATAATGAATTAATAAACTCTATTTTATCACCTTGAATGAAATTAAGTTTAAAAATTGAACCTTGTGAACTTCTAATTACTTTATCATTATAAATGTCACAAGTACCTTGTGCTAAAAATATAGTATTAAAATCAAAAGCTTTAGCACTACGCATTATTGTACCAAGATTACCTGGGTCTTGAATTTGATCTAATATTAAAACTCTTTTAGATATTTCCTTCTTATCTAACATTTTACAAAGACCAATTTGTGTAACAGGAGTATTTGTTTCACAAATTTTTTTCATAACCTCTTTTGATACAACTTCACCTTCAAGTGTTTCATCTGTTGTATAAGACTTTATAAGATAACCATTATCTTTAGCTTCTTTTACAAGATGAGAACCTTCAACAATAAACATATTAAGTTTCTTACGACCTTTAGCAGTTCTTAAAGAAACGATATCTTTAACAGTTTGATTATTAACTGAAGTAATCATTATTTATTTTCCTTTAAACTAGCTTTATATTCATCAATAACATCACGAACTTCAAAACCTAATGAAGGTAAATCTAATTGTGTATCTGGTGAAATTGATACAACGCGAACATTTTCAACGCACCAATCTACCATAGGTTCCCAATCGAATTTTTCTTCATAATGCTCAGCAATATTAATCTTAGGAGCTGTAGCAGGGTTAACTGGAAGATATACTGTACAACAATCTTCAAATGGTCTTATTGAAGTTTCATATGTACCAATCTTATGAGCTAAACGTACAATATCAACTTTATCAGTTGTAACAAGTGGTCTAATAATTGGTGTATTAGTAACACTATTAATTGTTACCATTGATTGAAGTGTTTGAGATGCAACTTGACCAACAGACTCACCTGAAACAATACATAAGTCTTTTCTCTTATGAGCAAGTTTAGTAGCAATTCTAAACATCATTCTACGCATAACTGTAATCTTATATGAATCATCAACATTTTCAAGTAATGCCATATGAAGTTCTTTAAATGGTACCATTATAAGATTAATTTTGTTGTGAGGCATGTATTTTGAAATAATCTTACATAAGTCTACAACTTTTTGAGAAGATTCAATTGAAGTAAGAGGTGTTGATTCAAAGTGTAAGCATTCAATTTCAATACCTTGTTTCATCGCAAGATATCCAGCAACAGGGCTATCAAGACCACCAGATAGCATTAATAATCCTTTTCCACCAATACCAACAGGATATCCACCCATAGCACGAATATCATTTAAGAATAAATAAACACCTTCATCACGAATTTCTACATGAAGTTCATTAATTGGATTATGTACATCTACATGAAGACCTGGGAATTTATTATCAGATAAAATATATCCAGAAACCTCTTTTGATACAGTTAATGAATCAAGTTCAAATCTCTTATCAGCTCTTCTTGTTGAAACCTTAAATGTAGTATTTCCTTTAATTTCAGATTCAACTAACATTAAAGCTTTTTTCTTAATATCATCCATATTCTTTTCAGCAGTTAAAACTAAAGAATAACTTGATAGACCTGATACTAAGTCTAATCTTTCAATTACCTTTTTATAATCTTCATTCTTTAAGTCAACATATACACGTTCATGAGCTTTTATAATATCAACATCAAGACCTGCAAGTTTACTCTTAATTAAAGCCATTTCTTTAGAAACGAAATTTCTTTGGTTCTTACCTTTTAAAGTTAAATCTCCAAAACGGATTAATATTTGGTTATATATCATAAAATTAACCTCTTTTCATACCTACCTATTTTAATATATCTAAGCATTAAAATCAATAAAAGTTTATATATATGATATAATACTCCCAGGTGATATTATGACAAATTATAATGAATTAAACTTAATTTCTGAATCATATTTTAATTCAGATAAATATGAAATAACAATTTTATCTAATGCATCTGCATTATTAAATCAATACCTTGAAGATGTATCTTGGGTTGGATTTTATTTATTTAAAGATAATCAATTAATATTAGGACCTTTCCAAGGTCTTGTAGCTTGTACACAAATTCCAGTTGGAAAAGGCGTATGTGGAAAATGCGCTCTTGAACAAAAAGCACAAATTGTACCTAATGTACATGAATTTGAAGGACATATAGCATGTGATTCAAGATCTAATTCTGAAATTGTACTTCCAATATTTGTACATAACAAATTTTATGGAGAATTAGATATTGATTCTACTTCATTTAACAGATTTAACGAAGAAGACAAAAAAAATCTTGAGATATTTATTAATAATCTATCTCAAGATTTAGAAAGAATTTTATAATAATTCACTAAAAGAACTTATGAACATATCAGCAAGTTCTTTTTTTTCTTTTCTTAAATTAATTTCATTTAAATCATCTACTGCAACAACATAAAATCCACCATTTTTTGCTGATTTAATCGCATTTGGAATATCTTCAAAAACAGCAATTTCATTAGGATTTAGATTTAATTTTTGTGCAGCATGTAAATAAATTCCTGGATCATTTTTTGAGCCCTTAAATTCATTTACGTCACATATATAGTCGAAATATTCAAATATATTATTTCTCTTAAGGCAAGGCATGTAAAATTTATCATCGTTTGCAGTAGCTATTGCCATTTTAATACCATTTTGTTTAAGATGTTCAAGGAATTCTTTAACATATGGTTTTATTAATACATTATTTGTATATTCATATATAGCCATTTCATGCCATTCTTCGATGATATCTTCTATTTCATCTGATAAATTATATTCACGCTTAGCAAATTCAGCAGCTTTATTTAAACCAAGAGGAGCTATTTTTTTATTAAAATCATCTGGTATATCCATATTTCTCTTTTTAAAAAATTTAACATCAATATCATGCCACATACCGCAAGAATCAAATAAAGTTCCATCCAAGTCAAAAATTATGCCCTTTATATTTTTATTCATAATATAGTCTCCAAAATACATATTTAAAGTATATTAATTTTTCAAATTAATTTCAAATATTTTTATAAAAATCTTTTTCTTTCATTTTTCCACTTTTCCAAAATAGTGGAATTTTTGAATAGTTTTCTACAAAATAATAGCAGGATGGATAATATCTTTTCTTAAGAATTTAATAATCAAACAATTAACGCTTAGAGATACAGGCAACGCTAATTTTTGGCTTGACTACGCTGTTTTATAAAATTTTGTTAGTTACGATATAGTTATTATATAGTATATTTTTAAGAAAATTAGTTTTATCCTATTTAAGCATATCTGAAATATCTTTTTGTGCTATTGTTTCTTTTGCAGATAGATATTCAAAAATAGGCTTATCATTATATTCACACTCAAAATATCTCCTTGCATGTCTGATAGCAGATTCGATATCCTGCTTTTCACTTATAGCATCATAAGCTTCATCAAAAATAGTGATATCTCTTTTTTCTAAATTTCCAGAGATTTCTATTTCATAAAGATGTATTGCTTCTTTTTCTTCTAAAGAGGCTTCGCCCCAATCATCATTATACATTTTTATACATTCAGGCAAATCCACATAAAAATAATTACAGTATAATCTACTAATACATTGTGGAAATTCATTTTTACGAATGTATTCAAAAATAGCTTCTGTTGCCCCATTTTGCATAATCAGCCCATTCTTTAAGTCCAGAACGTTTCATTACTGCATACATATACTTACCATTTAAAATCATGTCATAAAAACATTCTTTACCATATTCTAAAGCTTGGATAAATGGCTCACATAAGCTAATATATTTTTGATATCCAGGAATCATTTTATCCCCTAATTTTAATGTTGGACTATAATGATAAACTTTCATTCATTTACTCCTTCTCATTAAATTAATTTTATGATAGCTTCATAATTTTTGCAGTGACATTGCGTATTATACGAGCACTTAATGATTAAAAAAGTTTTTTATAAATACTTAATTGGTAAAACAACAAGATTTTCTCTAAGATACATTTTCTTATCATACATGCATATAATAGTACCCATACCTCTTTGAGATTCCTTTACCTTATCTAAAACATCAAATTCCGATGTCATATCTGCTTTTGGATTTGCTGTCATCTTTATTTCCACTGGATATAATATGCCATTTTCTGAAATAATTAAATCTATTTCACCATCAACTTCTATTTCTTCTCCATTAATGTTCTTTTTCTTTTTATCTTTACCATTATAATAAAATACATTAAAATCATATTCTAATCCTTCGTTTGAAAATGATTTTAATATCTCATTTATAACAAATGTTTCAAACATAGCTCCAGCCATAGCACCATTTTTTAAAGTTTCTGGAGTTAACCATCTTGTTAGATAACATGCTAAGCCTGTATCTCTAAAATATAATTTGGGACTTTTTATCGCTCTTGACAATACGCTTGGTGTATATGGTTTTAAAATATAAACTAGTCCACTCTTTTCAAGAATAGATATCCATTCTTTAATTGTTACCTCAGATACACCAACTTCAGTTGAAATGGTTTTATAGTTTAAAACTTGACCTGTTCTTGCAGCAACACTTGTCATAAATTTAACAAAGGTTAAATGATTCTTGACTTTTATTATTTTATTAACATCTCTTTCAAGATAAGTTTTAACATATGATTGATAAAAATCAACCCACTCTTTTTTAGTATTACTATATAATTCCGGATAAAAACCTCTATGAATTTTTGTCCATATATCCTTATAATCAACTAAACATTTTTCTCTCTCATCCAAATATTCTTTTGTAGGAACAAAATGCTTATTAAAAGAAATATTATTTATTTCTCTCATTGATAATCCATCAAGTTCAACAATAGATACTCTACCAGCCAAAGATTCACTTATGCCTTCCATCAATTGTAGCTTTTGAGAGCCAGTTAAATAGAAATTAGACATCTCGTCAGTATTATCTAATACAATCTTTAATCTATTAAATATTGTTGGACATTTTTGAACCTCATCAATAATTAAAGGACATGGATTATTATATAAAAACATTTGTGGATCATCTGTTGCTTGAGCAAGTAATAAATCATCATCAAATGTCACTTTATTAGCATTTTTAAATAAATAGTTAAATAAAGTTGATTTCCCAACCTGTCTTGGGCCTGTCAATAATATTGCTTTATTATTTGATGCCCTTTGTTTTAATATCTCTTCTATATTTCTTTTGATAGTATACACAATAACACCCTCTTAAATTATGCCAAAAGTAAAGTACAACTTTATTTTAGCCAATATATACTTTCATGTCAATATAATTAATTGAAATTGTCTTTAATATTTTCTAATGGTTCATACTCTCTATTTTCTGTATCTATACTTGCAAGTATAGTATAAGCTATTTGAACATATGAATAATTTAATTCTACTAGCATATTTGTATTAACTTATAACATTTCTACGAAGTCAATTTAACGTTACCACTTTTTACAAAAAAACGAAAAACGGTAACATTAAATGCATTTATGCAAAATAAAAAGCAGGGTGAGAAGTCCTGCTTAATATCTTTTTCTTTGCAATTATAATAATCAAACAATTAAAGATTAGTAAATTCAGCGGCTTTATTTAAACCAAGAGGAGCTATTTTTTTATTAAAATCATCTGGTATATCCATATTTCTCTTTTTAAAAAATTTAACATCAATATCATACCACATACCGCATGAATCAATCACTCACTTTTTATTAACTCGATAGTTATTAACTTACGAGTTAATTATGTAGTGAGTGATAAAAAAATGGCAATAATTTATAATATGGAATTATTCAAAATAAAAAGCAGGGTTCACTTTAGTCATGATTAATATCTTTTTCTTAAGAGTTTAATAATTAATTCCAAACATTTTTATAAAAATCTTTTTACAAAAACATAATAAATAAGTGTTGACTTTATATAAGAAAAACACTATAATAATAAGGCGTGAGTAAAAAGCAGCGTTTATATTATTATATTATATATAATATCGATCCTTTAAAGGCACAAAGTAACCTTCGCTGCTGATGGTGAAATGATGAGTCAACGATAAGTATAATAAAATATAGACATTAATTCGTTTTTTATTCCGAATATATCTACATATAGGAGGATTTAATTATGTCAAGATATACTGGACCAAGCTGGAAAGTTTCTAGACGTCTAAATTATTCAATTTCAGGTACTGGTAAGGAAATCGCAAGAAGACCATATGCACCAGGACAACATGGACAATCTCAAGGTAAGTTAAAGGAATATGGTATCCAACAACAAGAAAAGCAAAGAGTAAGATTCACTTACGGTATGAGCGAAAAGCCATTCCGTAAAGTATTCGATGAAGCTTCTCGTATGGCTGGACAAACTGGTCATAACTTCATGATTCTTCTTGAAAGAAGACTAGATAACATCGTTTATCGTTTAGGATTCGCTTCAACAAGAGCTCAAGCTAGACAATTAGTTAACCATGGTCACATCCTAGTTGATGGTAAGAAGGTAGACATTCCTTCATACAGATTAAAAGCTGGTCAAACAGTTACTGTTTCAGCTAAGGCTAAGGATTTCGCAATCGTTAAGGCTTCTCTAGAAGCTGTTGTTGCTAGACCTGAATATGTTTCTTTCAATGCTGACACTTTAGTTGGTACATTAGTTAGAAACCCAGAACGTAACGAGTTCTTAACAGACATCAATGATCAATTAATCGTTGAATTCTACAACAGATAGTTTAAATGAAGATTCCACTTTTTGTGGAATCTTTTTTTATGCAAAATAAAAAACTTATAAAGTTAAAATACAAAATAAACTTTATAAGTTCCTTTTTATAACAATTAAATATATTTAAGATTTGTTCTTAATTAAATTACATAATTTAGTAATACTAACGGATAATATTACTAAGATTAAAGTCCATGAATAAATATATACCATATCAATATTATTTTGATAAGCTTCAAGTATTGAATAACCAAGCGAATTAGTTTTGCCAGATAAATATTCACTCATTACTAATACCTTAAACCCTAGTCCTACACATTCTATAAAAGACGTTTTTATATCTTTTATAGATTCAGGAATATATATTTTAAATAATATTTTTAAATTAAAATTAGAATCAATCTTATAAGCTCTTACAATATTAGGATCTATGTTTAAAAAGCTTTGATATATATTTTCATAAAATATAGGCACAAGCATTAAACATGTAATAAAGAGACACGCTTCTTTATTACCAAATAATATAATAAATAATATAATTAAGCTTACAACAGGAACTGATCTAAATATTAAAATATAAGGATTAATGATATTTTTTATTAATTCACTAAAAAAGCTTAATGAGGCTAAAACTAATCCTAATACAAATGATATTAATAAACATAATAATAATCTTAAAATAGATAAAGAAATAGATATATATGTTTCTTTTTTTATTAATAATAAGCCCGCTTCTTTAATAATATTATTAGGATTAGGAAATGCTAAACTATTATTTTTAGTTAAATAAAGAAATAAAAATAATAAATATATTAATAATATAGAAATGATAATACCAATTATTTTTTTATAATTTGTAGAAATCTTCATCAGGAAGTTTACCTCCTAATAATTTTAAGTTTAAATTATATGTGTTTTCCACAATATTTTTCATATTTAAACCCTCAACAAATCTAATATTACTTCCTTTGATTGCGTCTATCATTATTTCATCTGAATAATTAAAATATTTTAATTCTTTTATCATATTATTAGTCTTAGTTATATTTTCTTCATTATTTAAAGAATTAATTGATTCTTTTACTAATTTAATATATTCATTTATTAAATTAGTATTTGAAACATATGAACTATGTTTAACAAATAGTCCTGCTTGGGCAAAGCCTGATATGTTTTTTATATCATAAAATAAATCTTGAATAGATAATATAGATACATCAAGTGTTGATTCTATTACAGATTTAATTGGGTCAGCAATTAAATATACTTCATTATTATTAGATTCAATTAGTCTAGCTTTACTAGCTTGTACATCTGAAACATAATTAATAGATTTAGTCTTAATTTCATTATATGTTAATATATATGAAGCAATTAAATCATTAATTGTATTTTTACCAAATAATATAATATCCTTATCAGTTAAATCATTAATAGATTCAATTTTATCTTTTGATACAAAATATAAATTACCAAATGTTATACCTGAAACTAATCTATATTCTTTATTTGCGTTATATATTTGTGCACCAATATTAATAGGTGCATAAATTAAATCATATCTTCCTTCTAAAAAAGAGGCCTTTATTTCATCAGGTCCTGATAAAATGGATATTTCAAATCTTTTTTCTTTTTCTTTATAAACATCATATGATATATCTAACTGTGCAAGTGATGGAGCACCTGTAGGCGTAGCTATTTTTAAAGTTTTATCATCATTTTTTCCACATGATGATAAAAATAATATAAAAATAATAAATAAAGTTGTAAAATAATAAATCTTCTTTTTCATATAATAATCCCCTCAATTTATTATACAATAAAAATTTGATTTTAAATGTAATAAATATTACAAACTTACAATATTTTTGTGTATCTTGCTAAATCTAATTTCTAATGTTAACGAATAATAGATTTTATGTTATAATAAATATAATCTTTTTAAAAGGAGATAACTAAAAATGGTATTACATGAATCACAAGAAATGTATTTAGAAACAATTTTAAGATTAAGTGAAATAAAAGATGAAGTACACGCTATTGATGTAGCAAATGAATTAGGTTTTTCAAGACCAAGCGTATCAATCGCACTTAAATCATTAAAAGAAAATGGTTATATTGAAGTATTAAGTGATCAATCTATAAAACTTACAAGTTTAGGATTAAATGCGGCTAATGCTGTATTTGAAAAACACAAAGCCCTAACTTCTTTACTTGAAAGCTTTGGTGTTAATCCTAAGACTGCTGAAGATGATGCATGCAAAATTGAACATATTATTTCAGATGAAACATTTGAAAAAATCAAAGAATATCTAGCTAAGAATAAATAGGTAAAACATGGAAAAATTAATTTCAAAATCAAGTTTAGAATTTCAAGAATTAAAAACTTTATTAAAAGATGGTAAAGAAGGCCTTGTTGCGACAGATGATTTATCTGTACTTAGATTAGCTTTAAGATATGATATTAGAATAATTAGTTTATTTTATTCTAATGAAATAGAATATCATAAAGATACAATGGATGATATTTTAAAATTAAAAGAAAAATCTGAAAATATATATGTAATATCTAAGAAAAATGTAGAAACTTTAAAAAGAAAAGATAATTCTGCTGGAATATTTGGAATAATTGATTTAAAACTACGTTCATTAGATGAAATGAAGAATTTAGATTATCTTGTAGTATGTGATCAATTAGAAATACCAGGAAACATAGGAACTATTTATAGAACATGTGATAGCGCAAAAGTTGGTGGATTAATTCTTGTAGACACAAGAACTAAACCATATAATCCAAATCTAGTATCTAGTTCTAGAGGATGTAATCTATTAATACCAACATCTTCTGTAAGTTATGAAGAATGCCAAAAGTTCTTACAAGAAAATGGTTATACAATTTTCCTTGGAGAACCAAATTTAGGTAAAGATTACCAAAAATATGATTATAACGGCAAAATTGCCATTGTAGTAGGTAATGAAAGATTTGGAATAAATCCTGATTGGTATAATCACAAGCATGAAAAAGTGTTTATTCCAATGTATGGATCTAATAATTCTTTAAATGTAAGTGTAGCTTGTTCAATACTTATATATGAAGCTTCAATGAAGAAATATAATAAATAGACTTCTTTCTGTTGGTGAGTCAACAAAGAGAAGTTCTTTTTTTTAATTATTTAATTTAGCTTCTTCCGCTTTTAAAAAAGAAACTAACATCTTTAACATATTATTCATTTCATCTGCGATAAAATTAAGAGATAAATCTACTGTAGATTTGAAATAATCAACAACTAAATATGTAATACCATTAGTAATAAAATCTAAATAGAATTTAAATTGTTCTTTAGGGAAAAGTCTTAATTCTACTTTCAAACTATTTTCTAATTTCTTTAAAATAATAGTTTTTATTTTATCCACAAAATTAACTTCATTTTCAACCTTAAATAATTTTTTATACAATTCTTCGTTTTCAGTAAATAGTTCAAGCAATCTATTAATATATGGCATAAATTCTTGATTATTTTTATCTTTCAAAAAATCATCAATTGAATTATTAATAGTTGAAATTATTTCGTTTTCAAATTCTTCAATTACCGCATAGATATCAACATAATGAGCATAAAATGTTGATTTTGAAATATCAGCCTTATCAATTATTTCTTTTACTGTAATTTTATTAATATCACCTTTTTCATCAACTAATTCAGCAAATGCTTCTCTAATTAGTCTTTTACTTCTTCTTGAATTACGATATAAAGTCATTTTATCACCTCGAAAACCAGTCAATTTTCATACTTTAGTCCGAAATCATACTAGAGAATGAAAACTGTCTGTTGTTTATTCTTCAATAATAAGTATACTATGTTTGTGTCTAAAAATCAAACTCGAGTATGAAATTGATTTCGAGTATAATTTTAGAACCAAGGAGGTATTTATATGAGTGTTGTTGAAGTAAATCATCTAACTAAAGATTATGGTTCAGGTAGAGGTGTGTTTGACGTTTCTTTTAAAATAAATAAAGGTGAAGTATTTGGATTTTTAGGCCCTAATGGAGCAGGAAAATCAACAACAATTCGTCATCTTATGGGATTCTCTCATCCTGATAGTGGAGAAACTAAAATACTTGATATGGATTCATTTAAAGAATATTCAAAAGTATTAAACAAAGTAGGATATATTCCTGGTGAAATAGCTTTGCCTAGTGGATTAACAGGATATGAATTCATTAAGATGATGCAAGATATGTATCATATTCATAATTATGATATGCTAACTAAAATGTTAGACTTATTTGAATTAAAAGATAATGTCTTAAAAGGTGATACAAAGCATATGTCTCTTGGTGTTAAAAGAAAACTAGCTATTGTATGCGCATTTATGTCAGATCCTGAAGTGTTAGTTTTAGATGAACCAACATCAGGACTAGATCCTGTAATGCAACAAAAATTTATTGAATTTATAATTGAAGAAAAGAAAAGAGGCAAAACAATTCTTCTATCAAGCCACATCTTCTCTGAAGTTGATTCAACTTGTGATAGAATCGCAATTATAAAAGATGGAAAGATTGTATCAGAATTTATCGCAAATGATTTGAAGCATGCCACTTTGAAGCAATATCGTTTAGTATTTGATACAAAGGAAGATTATCAAAGATTTAAGAATGAATATGATAAAAAAATTATTACTATAGTAAAAGAAAAAGATGAAAAAAATAAAATCTTTATTACATGCCAAGATAAAGATATTAATGAAGTTATAAACTTTTTATCTAATTATTCACTTAAAGAATTTAACCATATAAAAGAAACCTTAGAAGATTACTTTATGAAATTCTATAAAGAAGATAAAGAATTTGGAGGTGCATTATAATGGAATTAAAAAATGAAGGTTTAATAGAAATTAAACACCTAACAAAAGACTATTCTAATAACAGAGGTCTATTTGATATTAATCTTTCAATTAATAAAGGTGAAATGGTAGGTTTTGTAGGTACGAATGGTAGTGGAAAAACCACTACTATCAGATCAATTTTAGGATTTATAAAACCTACAAAAGGATGTTGTTATGTGAATGGACTTGAATCATGGTCAAATCAAAGTGAAATTGCAAAACTAGTAGGTTATGTACCTGGTGAAATAGCATTCCCTGATTTAAAAACTGGTGTTAATTTTATTAAAAGCCAAGCTGAATATAAAAATATATCAAATCTAGAATATGCAGATAAACTTATTCAAGAATTACAATTAGATCCTAAAGCTAACTTAAAAAGAATGAGTAAGGGTATGAAACAAAAAACAGCCTTAGTCGCAGCACTAATGGCTGACGCACCTATCATTATCTTAGATGAACCAACAACAGGTCTTGACCCACTAATGAGAGATGCATTCTTATCAATTATTAAAAGAGAACATGAAAAAGGAAAGACAATATTCATGTCTAGCCACATGTTTAATGAAATGGAAGAAACATGTGATAGAGTAGCATTAATATCTGATGGTAAGATAATTGATATTTGTGATATGAATAAGATTAGAAATAGAGATAGTGAGGACTTTAAAATTGAATTTGTGGATAAAGAATCATTTGATAAATTCAAAGATTTCAATTTTAATATCACACGTGTTCAAGAAAAATATATGCAATATACAATTAATATAAAAAAGAGTGAAATAAATAATTTATTTAAATCTTTAAAAGGTTTAAATGTTAAATTTATTTCAGAAGTTAAATATACACTAGAAAAGCATTTTAATGAAGTTATTAAGGAGAGTAAGTAATATGAAAAAGAATCATAAATTATTTTCAAAAGCATTATTTAAACAAAGTATAAAAGCCAATGGTATTATGTGGTTAATTATCACATGCGCTGTATGTTTTATGTTATCATGCGTAATGTTGATATCTGGTACATCTAACATTTCTTCTGTTAAAGATGGTGTACAAGATACAATTATTGAAGAATTAATTAAATCTGAAATTAAAAAGAGTTCTTTAAAGATGTATCAAACATCAAATGATGATATGTATTTATTTGATACAACATTTGTATCAACATTTAATGCACTTAACACAAAAGAAAACTATGATGAATTAAACAAAATAAAGCTTGGTGCACAAACTGAGGGAGAAACTTTAGTAAAAAATAAAATTACTTCTTATGTAACCCAAGATGTAACAGAATACATTACAAATGAAATAGCTACTAATGTTTACTCACACAAAGCTGATATCGAACAAGAAGTAAGTACAAAAGTTGAAGAGGATTTAAATAGTACTGAAGGTCAAGCTAAAGTGGTTGAATACATGAATAAAGGAATGAGCCAAACTGAAGCTATAAACGAAACAATTAATTATTATAAAGAGATTGAAACAGTCAATGTAACAAATAAATATAAAGTTTTAGCAGAACAACAAATAAATACTCCTCTTCATCAATCTGAAGTATCAACTCAATTATTAAATCAAAATCTAGCTTCATATACACAAAGAGCTCAAGATGAATTAAGTAGTGAACTAGCTAATATTAGTTTAACAGCTACTAACAATACAAAAGAAAAATTTAAAGAGTTATATGTAATTCCTTCATATAACGCTGCAATAAACGCTATTAAAAATAAATATAATAATAACGAGTCTAATATAAATTACGGTGCAATTATGGTTACAATTAACCCTAATAATTTATTAGATAATAAATATGTTGAATGTAATGAAGCAATTCCTGATGAATTCATTGAAAGATATTTAGATTACATGCAAATTGATGTTTATTCATATGAAGAATCAAATACTCCTTCTACTTATTTAAATGAATATGTTATAAGTGATGAAAGAAAAGATTATGAATATGAAAGAGAATATAATTCATTATCTATGTTAATAGCTAATCGTATGACAGATAAAGAATATAAGAAAACTATTCTAGATAAGCTTAGTGAATATAATGTATCTGAAGAAAAATATGACAATATGGGATTTAACTATTCAAATACTAAGACTATTTCTTATGAATCAATGTTAGAATTCCAAGAAAAGATTAATTATGAAATTAATAGATTAGATGATTCAATCAAAAATGATCAAGATAAATTACATGAAGAAACAAAAAAGATAAGTGAAGCACAATATTTAGCTGTTGCTGGATCATTATTAGATAAACTACCTAAAAATGTAAGTGATGGTATTGAAGAATTAGGTACAATGGATTTATATGGTCTAATTGTTGGTTCTATCTTCTTCAAGATGGCAGGTCTTCTTTTACCTATAATCTATGTAATTATGACAAGTAATAACTTAATCGCTTCACAAGTTGATACAGGTTCTATGGCTTATGTATTATCAACTTCAACTCGTAGAGAAGAAGTTACATTTACTCAAGCCTTATACTTAATAGGTTCTTTATTCTTAATGTTTGTATGTACAACAATTACATCATGTATTTGCTTCAAGATTGCAAATGTAACAACTGATTTAACATATGGTAAACTTGTATTAATCAATTTAGGTGCATTTATTACATTATTTGCTATCTCAGGAATTAATTTCTTAACTTCTTGCTTCTTCGATAGATCAAAGAAAGCTATGGCTCTAGGCGGTGGAATTTCAATGTTCTTCTTAGTTGCTACAATGCTAGGATTATTTGGTTCTCCTGTTATTCCTTCTGTTGTAAGAATAAGTGCATTAAACAACTTCAATTATGTATCATTAATTACATTATTTGATGTAGTATCAATACTAAATGGTGAAAATGCATATATCTATAAGTTTATAATTTTAATATTAGTTGGTTTAGTTGGATATATTATTGGTTCAATTAAATTTAAGAAAAAAGATTTACCATTATAATAAAAAAATTGAGATTATGAAAAAATTCATAATCTCTTTTTTTTGCAAATTAATTAAATTAATGTACCTTCAAAATGGTCAAGCATGTGTTGAATACATTCTGCAACGAAACCATTATATGAATTAGTTTTAACTTTGAAGTTTTCATCTTCAAATTTAATCTTAATTGTCTTATATCTAGAAACTTTAGTTACACCTTCTAATGACAAGCATCCTTCTTCGCATTCAACAGCTTCCATTGAATGACCGACAACCTTAGGATTTACCATTACAAAGATTCTACCATTGTCAAAATATGCTAATACTCTCTTTGTATAACCGATTTGATTAGCAGCTAAGCAAACACACTCTTCACTATTAGCTTTTAATGTGTCAACTAAATCACGGATAATTTGTCTATCACCTTTTGTGATATCATCACAAACTTTAGATAGGATTTCTTTATCTTTAATAATCTCTTTTACCATAAGTTCTCCTCAATAATTTTCTTAAAAAAGACAAGCTATTCAGCTTGTCCCTTTTCTACTTCTTTTACATAATCAACTGCCATTTGGCAAATTTCTAAGAAATGGTTAGAATCAAGAGAAGCTCTACCAAGTAGTGCTCCATCTACGTGTTCTTGTCTAATAAGTTCTCTAAAATTAGTCTTATTAACTGAACCACCATAAAGGATTCTAATTTGATTTGCCACTTCTTTGTTATATGTCTTAGCAATTATCTTTCTTATGAAACCACATTTAGCATTTGCTAAATCTGTTGGAGCTGCTTGTTTAGCACCAACAGCCCAAATAGGTTCGTAAGCAATCACTATGTTTGGAATATCTTCTATTGAAATATCCTTTAATGCTAATTTAACTTGAAGTCCTAAGATATAATCAGTGTCTGCGTGTTCATATTGGTCTTTTGTTTCTCCGACGCAAACAATTGGAATTATATGATGTTTTAAGGCGGCCTTTAGTTTTAAATTAACATCGGTTTCTGTTTCTCCGTTGAATTGACGACGCTCACTGTGTCCAATAATACAATATGTTACTCCAGTTGAAGATAGCATAGATGGAGAAATTTCACCAGTATATGCTCCTTCTTCTTCGTAATGCATATTTTGTGCACCTATTCTAAGGTTTTCACCTTGACGTCTTGTAAGACATCTTAATAGGATAGAAGGAGCACATATTACGGTCTCAACAACATCTTTGTCAGGAACTTCATCATTTACATCGTAAACGAAATGTATACCCTCATCACGGGTCTTATACATCTTCCAGTTTCCTGCAACAATTGGCTTACGCATAGGCCCTCCTTTTATACTATCTACTCTCTAATAAATCAGCAATTTCATCAATTGCTCTTTCTGCTTGGTCACCTTGAGCAACAACAACTACATTCTCACCTTGTGGTACAGCTAAAGACATTAAACCTAGAATAGATTTAACATCTACAACTTTATCATGATAATGCAATGTAATGTCTACAGAATATTTTGAAGCAGCTTGAACTACTTTTGCAGCTAGACTAGCATGTAGACCTACAGTACTTTTTACTACAATCTTCTTTTCCATATTGCTTAATCCTCTCTTCTTCTAATCTAATTCTTCTTCTTTTAAAATTACTTTTCGCTAATACAAGCAATACCTGGTAAAGTCTTTCCCTCTAAATATTCAAGAGAAGCTCCACCACCAGTTGAGATATGAGATACCTTATCTCCATAACCTAATTGGTTTGCAGCAGCTGCAGAATCACCACCACCAATAATAGTAGCAGCACCTTCTTTAGTTAAATCAGCTAATAAGTCACATACACCAATAGTACCTGCAGCATAATTCTTCATTTCGAATACACCCATAGGTCCATTCCAAACAACAGTCTTAGCACCTGCTAATTCTTTTTTGAATAATTCTAATGTCTTTGGTCCGATATCAAGTCCCATGTCATTAGCATCAAAGCTATCAACTGACTTTGCAGTACCTGGAACATCTTCAAATGCAGTATTTACAACAGCATCAACTGGTAATACAATCTTACCATTTGCCTTATCTAATAAAGACTTAGCTAAATCAACGAATTCTTGTTCCTCGCAACGAGATGAACCAATATTCTTACCTAAAGCCTTTAAGAAAGTAAACATCATAGCTCCACCAACAAGAACCTTATCAGCCTTTTGGATTAAAGCTTCAATTACGCCAATCTTATCAGATACCTTAGATCCACCCATAATAGCAACATATGGTCTCTTAGGGCTATCTACAGCACCACCGATGAACTTAATTTCCTTTTCTAGTAAGAAACCAGCAGCAGACTTACCTTCTCCAATGTGAGCAGCAATACCAACATTAGATGCAGCAGCTCTGTGAGCAGTTCCGAATGCATCATTTACGAATAAGTCACCAAGACTTGCCCAATATGCACCAAGTTCTTCGTTATTCTTGCTTTCTTTCTTAGTTTCAGTATTAGAAGCTAAATCGAAGTCCTCATAACGAGTATTTTGGAACATAACGATTTCTCCGTCTTTCATTGCAGCAATTGCATCTTCTAAAGCTTTACCACGAGTAGCATTTACAAAAGTAACCTTTTGTCCAATTTCCTTTTCTAACTCATGTGCAACTGGTGTAATATCGTTCTTCTTAAAATCATCAGCAGACTTAATTCTACCAAGGTGAGAGAATACGATTGCCTTTCCACCATTTTCAATTACATATTTTATAGTAGGTAATGCAGCAACAACACGTGTATTATCAGTAATCTTACCATCTTTCATAGGTACGTTAAAATCAACACGAATTAAAACTTTTTTACCTTTTACATCTAAATCAGTTAAAACTTTTTTAGCCATATTATTTTCCTCCATTAAAATTTAGTGATTATAACACTTCTTAATAATTATAACATTTTATAATTTTCTAGTAAATTAAAAATCAGTAAAAAGCCACTAAGAGTGTTAGTGGCTTAAATATTTATTAGTCAGCATTAACGAATTCAAGATTCATTTCTGATTCAACATCAAAGAAATGGCACTTATTCATATCGAATACAAGCTTAACATCTGAATCAAATGTTAAATCTGAACGAGAAGGTACAGAAGCGATAACAGCATCTCCACTAACTTCAGTATAGATGTTTGTTTCTGAACCAAGTAATTCTGAAATCTTAACCTTGCAGTTAACTACAGCATTTGGATATGTTTCAAACATAATAGGTTCTTGTTCATCATGAATATCTTCAGGACGAATTCCAAGATATACTTCTTTACCGATATATCCTTTTTGTTTTACAAGATCAACCTTACCTGCAGGAACTTCAATTGTAGTACCGTCTTTTGCAGTGAAGATACCATCTTCAGATACAGTACCATGAATAAAGTTCATTGGAGGTGTACCAATGAATCCACCAACGAATACATTTGCTGGATGGTCATAAATTTCTTTTGGAACACCAACTTGTTGAATTCTACCTAATTTCATAACTACAATCTTAGTAGCCATTGTCATAGCTTCAATTTGGTCATGTGTTACATAGATAGTTGTAGAACCAAGTCTCTTGTGTAACTTAATTAATTCACCACGTGTAGAAACACGAAGCTTAGCATCTAGGTTAGATAGTGGTTCGTCCATTAAGAATACACGAGCATGTCTAACGATAGCTCTACCAAGTGCAACTCTTTGTTGTTGACCACCTGATAAGTCTCTTGGTTTTCTCTTTAAATATGGGTCAAGCCCAAGCATTCTACTTGCTTCTCTTACACGGTGATTGATTTCTCTTCTATCAATACCTCTTAAACGAAGACCGAATGCTAGATTGTCATAAACTGACATATGTGGATATAGCGCATAAGATTGGAAACACATAGCGATGTCTCTATTCTTTGATGCTACATCATTAACTCTTACACCGTCGATGAATAGATCACCTGAAGAAATGTCCTCAAGACCTGCAATCATACGTAGAGTAGTTGTTTTACCACAACCTGATGGACCTACGAAACAAACGAAGTCCTTATCAGCGATTTCAAGATTAAAATCGAATACAGCTTGTGTACCGTTAGGGTAAATCTTATTTATATTTCTTAAGCTTAAAGTTGCCATAGATTTTCCTCCATAATACAAAAATATTATACCAAAACGCTTTCATAAAAAAAATGTGCAAAGTGCACATTTTTATCTATTTTTTCGATTAATAACATTAAACTCATCATCTACTGTAATAACTTCTTTATTAAGTTTATCAATAGAAATTATTAAATCATATAATTTATCATTTTTAATTAAATCTAAATTAATTAAATTCAATAAATTATGATCAACTGATGATACATTTAATCCATAAATCTCTTTTTTATTTCCATTTTGTATAATTGTACCAAAATTCTCAATTACATAATAATCATCAAATCCATTAATTGAATCTTTTAATGTTCTTCCATTAGATTTATATAAATATGATTCATATTGTGTTTTAATATAAAAATAGAAATCGTTAGTTTTTTCAATTTTAACAACCTTTGATACATTAACGCCTTTTTTTCTAAAGCCTAACAATGTAACTATTAAGATAATTAATCCAACAACAACAAGCGCGCTAGATGAAATAATTACCATTAATAATTTACCAGAACTTACAGATTTAATATTTGCAAATAACACAATACCTATTACAATTAAAGCTATTGATAAAATAATCATTCCTATTTGGCAAATAATAGATAATATATTTTGTTTACCATTATATGCTTTTTCAAAAGCTTTAAGACGTCTATTTTTAAATTGTATTGATCTGCCATAGAATAAATAAGTAAATAAGAAATACGCAATTGTTGTAGTCAATATTTGAGCTGCATAAACAATATAAATCATTGTTATTTCATTACCAAGAGAATTTCTATCAAGTTCAGATAATTGACCAATATCAGTACTGAATGCAATAATAGACATAATTGGCCAAACTAAATATCCGATATAAGATAGTGTTATTAAAATAAATGATATTAATCTACCCTTTGCGCTTCTAAATAAACTAACTATAAAATATATTAAATAGAAAGTCATAAATTCAGAAATAAAACTTTGTATTATACCCATAATCCACCTATTTTATAAGACTATAAATTAAATATGCATCCTTAAAATCTTTAGGATCATATCCTGTCTTTTCTTTAAATCGATCTAACTTATTAATTAAGGTATTTCTATGAACATATAAATCTTTACTACTTTTTAAAACATTCATATTATTTAAAAAGAATACTTTAAGAGTATTTTGCATATCGAAATCATTTGAATACTCTTTTAACACAATACTTTTAAAATCATCTAAGTCATGCGTTAAATATTCACTTAATAATTTCTTTTTATCATAAAAAATATCCTTTAATGAATTGTTAAAATATTTAGTTATTACAAATAATTCATCATCTAATTCAGCATCATTTTGATATGTGCCAAAGAATACTTTAGCATTTATTTCAACATCAAACATATATGAATTAATTGCATCTTCTAATTCCTTATCATCTTGATATTGATGTTTAATTAAGAAATAATCATTTAACGTTAATAATTCATAATTTTTGAGTAAATCCTTTAAAAAATCATTAAACAAACTTATATCAATATCATTAGATTTAGTTAATAATATGTATTTATTCATTCTTATCATTCCAATTATCTTCTGGGTCAACGACAATTTCATATTCTTCTACATTTGATTCAATCTTATTCTCATTTGTATCAGCTTTTAAGATATCGTCATCACTATCAACTATACTCTCTTTAATAGCTTTACTTTCTTCATCATATCTAATAAGCTTAGTTTTTGAAATCATATCGCCTATTGTATAATTCTTTTTTGAGATAAACACAATATTAATAATAGCTATTACGAAGAAGAAAACATTTAATAAATTAATTAATACTCCGCCTACAACTTCACGAATTAAATAAGTTAAAAAGCTTGGCTTAGTTTCATCTTCATTAACAACTTTAACTTTTAATATTAATCTTCCAACAGTTTGTTTGTCCCAAAAATATGGTAGAATAACCATATATATAAAAACTATAGATGTAATTATTAAAATAATAATTCCAGCTAGTGAAAATAATGCATTTCTATAAGATGCATAGAAGCTTAAATATTCATTGCTTTGAATCCACGCTTGATATGCATTTGAAATATTACTATCAGCACTAAATATTCTTAATGGGAAAGATGATGGGTCTTTTAAATAAAAAGCTTTTAAATCATCTCCCATTGCATTAATAACTTCTTCACCCATTTGAGGAATCTTAATATTAACATTTACAAATCTTATAATAATACTATATACAAAGATTATAATTGCTATATCTATTATAAACGCACCAAATCTTTGTAAAGTAGATGCTTTCACCATTTTATATCACTTCTTTCTATAAAAAAATTATACCATAAATGTTTTTATCAAGCAAAAAAGTCTTTGAATAAATATAAGAGATTATTCCTATATTTTCAAAGACTTTATTTACCACTTTTAAATTAAATATTAGTAATTTTCAGCATTAACTTCAAAATAGCTTTGTGGATGATTACATACAGGACATACTGCAGGTGCAGTTTTTCCAATTACTAAATGTCCGCAGTTTCTGCATTTCCACATTTTTTCTTCAGATTTAGCAAATACTTTTTTCATATTGATATTATCAAGTAGAGCTAAATATCTTTGTTCATGATGACGTTCAATTTCACCGACAGCTCTAAACTTATACGCTAAATCTTTGAAACCTTCTTTTTCAGCAACTTCTGCAAATTCCTTATACATATCAGTATATTCGTAATTTTCACCACTTGCAGCAGTTTTTAAATTTTCTGCAGTAGTTCCAATACCATCTAGATATTTAAACCATAATTTTGCATGTTCTTTTTCGTTCTCAGCAGTCTCTAAGAATATTGCAGCAATTTGTTCATATCCTTCTTTTTTTGCAACAGATGCGAAATAAGTATACTTATTTCTTGCTTGAGATTCTCCTGCAAATGCAGTTTGTAAATTTTTTTCTGTTTGAGTACCCTTTAAATCTTTTGGTTCAGTCATAATAATTCCTCCTATATATTAATCTTTTAACGCCTCAGCCAAAGTTCTTAATTCTTTGTCATTATAAACTGAAGATTTTACTGTTACAGTAGGTAATATCTTAATATCTTTTAAATCTTTTAATTTATCTTGCATGGCTCTTGCTGAATTTGGTGCCCAAGAACCATTTTGTATAAATCCTACACTTCTATTTTGATAATTTCTATCACATAATGCATCAATAAATTTCTTCATTGGTGGAAACATATCACCATTATAAGTGATAGATGCAAGAACTAATTTCTTGTACTTAAAAGCCTTAGCTACCGCATCAGACATATCACATCTTAATAAGTCTATAACTTTTACGCTCTTATAATCCTCTTCCATTAATTCACGAAGCTTATTGCAAACTTTCATTGTAGATCCATATGCAGAACATACAACAATTAATACGCCATCTTGATCTGCTTCATAATTTGCCCATTTCTCATAGCGAGAAATATAATAATCAAGGCTTGTAAGAAGAACAGGTCCATGAAGTGGGCAAATAGCTTTAATATCTAAATTAGATATTTTATTTAAAGCTAATAATACTGGTTTACCAAATTTACCTACAATACCATAATAATATCTTCTAGCTTCTTTATCCCAATCTTCATCAATATCTAAAGCGCCAAACTTACCAAAGGCATCAGCTGTAAATAATACACCTTCCTTTTGATCATATGTAAACATAACCTCAGGCCAATGTACCATTGGAGCATATATAAATTTTAAAATATGTTCTCCTAAATCTAGTGTATCACCATCTTTAACAATTATGCGTGAATTTGCATGATTATTTGGAAACATATTATCAAGCATTTCGAAAGTCTTATCATTACCAACTAACAAAATAGCAGGATAAGCACGTACAAAATCCATGATGCTACCAGAGTGATCTGGTTCCATGTGTGAAATAATTAAATAATCAGGTCTTCTACCTTTTAATTCAAGTCTTATATTATTTAGCCATTGATCTGCAAAACGATTATCTACTGCATCGACAATTGCTACTTTATAATCCATAATGGCATAACTATTATAAGACATACCATTAGGTACACTAAATTGACCCTCAAATAAATCAATATCATGATCATTTACGCCAATGTAGGCAATATCATTTGTAATACTTTTCTTATCCATAATCTCTATTCCTTCCTTTTCCCTATTTTAATCCTTTTCTCCTTAATTTTAATTATAACATAAAGGCAAAATAAAAGACAATATTTTGTCATATATTGTCATTTATCTTATTATTATTGCCTAGATTAACCAATTGAACCTTCCATGCTTAAATCAATAAGTCTGTTAAGTTCAACTGCATATTCCATAGGTAATTCTTTTGCGAATGGTTCAATAAATCCCATTACAATCATCTTTGTAGCTTGTTCTTCTGTTAATCCTCTACTCATTAAATAGAATAATTGATCTTCATTAACCTTTGAAACACTTGCTTCATGTTCTAGATATACATCACTATTTCTAGATTCATTGAATGGAATTGTATCAGATGTAGATTTATCATCTAATATTAATGTATCACATTCTACATGGCTTCTTGCACCTTTTGCATTGCCTAACTGCTTAACCATTCCACGGTAATTTACTTTACCGCCACCCTTACAGATAGATTTAGAAATGATAGTTGATGTAGTATTTGCACCAATATGAATCATTTTTGCACCTGTATCCTGAAATTGATCTTTTGCAGCATACGCAACTGATATAACAGTACCACGAGCTCTATCTCCTTTAAGTACACAACAAGGATATTTCATATTCATTCCAGAACCCATATTACCATCAACCCATTCCATAGTTGCATCACTACCAACTTCACTTCTTTGAGTTACTAAATTGATAATATTTTTAGACCAGTTTTGAATTGTAGTATATCTACAATATCCACCATCACGAACAATTATTTCAACAACTGCTGCATGTAATGAATCTTTAGAATAAATAGGTGCTGTACATCCTTCTACATAATTTAGTGATGCACCTTCATCTACAACAATTAATGTTCTTTCAAATTGACCCATACGTTCACTATTAATTCTAAAATAGCTTTGAAGTGGTTTATTAATTTTTACACCCTTTGGTACATAAATAAATGAACCACCTGACCAAACTGCAGAATTAAGTGCGGCATATTTATTATCTGATGCAGGTACTACTTTACCAAAATATTCCTTAAAGATTTCAGGATATTTCTTTAATCCAGTATCTGTGTCTAAGAATATAACACCCATTTCATCTAATTCTTTTAAATTATTATGATATACAACTTCTGATTCAAATTGAGTTGAAGCTCCAGCTAAATATTTTCTTTCAGCTTCAGGAATACCAATTTTTTCAAAAGTTTGTTTAATCTCATCAGGTACCTCATCCCACTCAGATGTTGTCTTTTCACTTGTTCTTATAAAATAAGTGTAATCATCAAAATTAATATTTGATAAATCAACACCCCATGTAGGTTGTGGCATTTTTTCAAATTGGTGGAAAGCTTTTAATCTATATTCTAACATCCATTCTGGTTCATTTTTAGATTTAGAGATTTGCCTTACAACTTCTTCACTTAAACCTTTACCAGTTGAATATAAAACCTTTGCGTCAGTCTTAAATCCAAATTGATAGTCATCAGAGATTATATTTTTCGCATCAATATTTTCTTTATTTTGACTCACCATTACCACCTCTTAGAATTCTTTCTGCTGCCTTCCAAGATAATGTTGCACACTTAATACGTGCAGGAAATTGTGATACACCTGTATAAGCTATTGCTTCTCCTAAAGCTTCTGTTTCTTCATCACTAATTTCTTTTCCTTCAATCATTAAATAGAAGTCTTCACATATTCTTAAAGCTTCTTCTACTGTTTTATTCTTAATTGTTTCTGACATAACAGAAGCGCTTGAACAACAAATTGAACAACCTCTTCCATCATGTCTAACATCTTTTACTATACCATCAACAACTTCAACTTCAACATTCATATCATCTCCACAGCTAGGATTATTTAAATGTAAAAATTGATATTTAGGATCATGAGTTAAGCCTTTATTTAAAGGGTTTTTATAATGATCCATTATTACTTGTCTATATAAATTAGTTAAATCTGCCATTTTATCCTCCTAAAACATAGTAAAGAATTCTTTAGCTTTCTTAACCGCATCAACTAATGCGTATACATCTTCTTCTGTATTATAGAAATAGAAAGAAGCGCGTGTAGTTGAAATTTGGTTTAACCAACGTGTAACTAATTGTGCACAATGGTGTCCGGCACGAATACATACACCATTTTCATCATATATTGAAGCGGCATCATGTGGATGGATTCCTTCAATATTAAATGCGATAACACCTGTTTCAACACTCTTATTATAAATAGTTACGCCATCAATCTTTTCAAGTTCATTTATCGCAAGTCTTGCTAAATGGCTTTCATGCTTTGCAATATTATCTAAGCCAATCTTTTTTAAGTACTTGCAAGCTTCACCAAGACCAATCGCACCGTCTATAATAGGTGTACCTGTTTCAAATTTATATGGAGAAACCTTATAACTCATTTTGTCTTTATAAACTTCATCAGCCATATCTCCGCCAAATTCAATAGGTGGCATTTTCTCTAATAAATCAAACTTAGCGTATAAAACTCCAATACCAGAAGGACCACACATCTTATGTCCTGAGAATGACAAGAAATCACAATCTAAATCTTTGACATCAATTGCCATATGAGGTACAGCTTGAGCTGCATCAACTGATACAACAATACCTCTTTCATGACAAATCTTAATAATTTCTTTAATAGGAGTAATATAGCCCATTACATTTGATACATAAGTAAGTGCTACAAGTTTAGTTTTGTCGCTTAATTGTTTCTTAAAGTTTTCAACAGTGATTCTACCTTCATCTGTTAATTCTACAAATTTAAGCTTTGCCCCTTTCTTATTACATACATTTAGCCAAGGCATGAAATTAGAATGGTGTTCAAGTTCACTTGTAATAATTTCATCATCTTTTTCAATGAAATTCATTCCATAGCTTTGTGCAACTAAATTAAGTGATTGAGATGCACCTCTTGTAAATACTATTTCTTCTTCTTTCGCATTAATAAAATCTGCAATAATTTTTCTTGCGTTTTCATACATGTCTGTTGCACGATACGAAAGGCTATAAACACCTCTATGAACATTACAAGATAAATTATTATAATAATAATCAATTTTATCGATAACACACTTAGGCTTTAAGCTTGAAGCTGCGCTATCTAGATAATGCAGATTAGGATTGTTTTGTAATACAGGAAAATCCTTTTTTATTTCATCTATATTCATAAGATACCTCTAAATTAGATTTATAACAGCGTCAGAAAATTTCTTTGATTCATCCTTATACCATATCGCATCTATAATTGGATTAATTAATCCAAATAAGATCAATTTATATGCTTCCTCACGATTTAATCCTCTACTCATTAAATAGAATAATTCATCATCACTCATTCTACCAATGGCAGTACCATGGTTAGCTTTTACATCATATTCATCAATTTTTAATACAGGTTGGCTAACCACTCTAGCATTTTGTCCAATTAAAATACCTCTAGCTAATTGAACAGCATTTGATTTGGCCATACCTTTATTAATCTTTCCAACTGTATCAAACCAAATGCTTGATGCATCAAGTGCTATACCAACATTATTAACACTTGATTCTGTTTCTTTTGCATTATGTGTTACTAAACAATTGAATTTAGATTCAATATTTTTATTTATCACAAGATATTTAACATTTGTAACTGCTTTATATCCGTTTAAATTAATTTTTAAATCATCTAGCGCTTTATTGATAGTAAGATCTATAAAATTAAGATTAGAATGTTCTTTTAGATTAATAACCTTACTATTATTATTTTCATTATAATTTATTTGAACTAAATCAAGATTTGAATAATCATCTAGATTAATTGTTAGATTGGCAGATATTTCTTTTAAATATATCTTAGTATTAACATCTTTTAATATATTAATTGTAAGATTACCAGAACCTTCAATAATATATTCTGCATTAGAATCAATAACTAAAATATCATCATTTTTAATAATATAATTATTCATTTTTACCAGCTCTTGCACATGCACCAAGTATTGCATGTGTCTCCTCTGTTTTTTCAATATCAATGCCAAGCTCACGTTTAACCCAACGATAACCTTCTTTATCAATCTTTTCAATTAATTCATGACCACCAGTTTTAACAATTCTACCATTAATCATTACATGAACAAAATCAGGTTTAATATAATCAAGTAATCTTTCATAATGAGTTATTAATAAACAACCAAAATTAGGTCCAACCATGTTTGAAACGTTTTCTCCTACAATACGAAGTGCGTCAACATCAAGTCCTGAATCAATTTCATCTAAAATCGCAAACTTAGGCTTTAACATCTTCATTTGAAGAATTTCATTTCTCTTCATTTCTCCACCAGAGAATCCTTGATTTAAATTTCTTTGAGCTAAGCCTTCAGGCATTTCTAAATCTTCACAAGCCTTATCATATTCTTTAATAAACTTAAATAATGATAATTCAGATCCACACGCCTTCATAGCTTGACGAATGAAATCACTATTAGTTACACCAGGAACCTCAATTGGAGTTTGATATGCTAAAAATAAACCTAATCTAGCTCTTTCATCAACAGATAAATCATTAATGTTTTTACCATTAAATAAAATCTCTCCATCAGTAATTTCATATTTTGGATTTCCCATAATAATACTTGATAATGTAGATTTACCAGTACCATTAGGTCCCATTATAGCGTGAACTTCACCAGTTTTCATGACTAAGTTAACGCCTTTTAATATTTCTTTTTCTACAACTCTAGCATGCAAATTTTTAATCTCTAATACATCTTGCATAATACAAGCCTCCAATATCTATAGATAATAAAATGAGATATGAAATCTCATGTCTTTAACCTTAATCATTATACAATAAAGATTAATTAATTATCAAATGATATATCTCGACAACTTAAATAATCTTTAAAAATTGAAAAAAAGCCTATAAACTGAAATTAGTTTATAAGCTTATATACTAATGAGTTAATTCATATTCAAGAATTGTTTTATATTGTGAATCATACATATCTTTATAAATATCACAATTTTTATACAATTCTTCATGACTTCCTTCGCCTTTAATTAATCCATGGTCAAGGACTACAATTCTATCACAATTTTTAATTGTTGATAGTCTATGCGCAATTATAAAGGTAGTTCTACCCTTAGCTACAACATCCATAGCCTTTTTAATTAATAATTCAGTCTCAGTATCAATATTAGCTGTAGCTTCATCAAGGACTAATATCTTTGGATTTCTTAGCAATATTCTTGCAAAAGATATTAATTGCTTCTCACCTAAGGATAAATTCTCACCTCTAAATGAAATAGGTTGATATATACCTCTAGGATCTTTAGCTAGCATATAATCAGCTCCTACTTCTTCAAGTACTTTTATTACTTCATCATCTGAATAATCTCTATCCATTGTGATATTTGATTTTAATGTACCTGCAAATAAAGCTGGAGTTTGTAATACAATTCCACAATTCTTTCTATATGAAGCTTTATTATAAATATTAATAGGTTTACCATCAACTAATATTTCTCCACTTTGATAATCATTAAATTGTAGTAATAAATTCATAAGTGAAGATTTACCACTTCCTGTGTGCCCTACAATACCTATACTTTCACCACTTGATACTTTTAAATTAATACCATGTAAAACCTCTTTATCTTTAACATATGAGAAGTGTACATCTTTAAATTCTACATTACCTAAAATATCACTTGGTGCCTTTTCACCATCAAATATTCTTACATCATTTTCTTCATCCATAAACATATATACACGATTAGCAGCTACTATAGAATCTTCTAATTCATTTAAATTATTGAAGATTGTATTAATAGGGTTAATCATTTTATCTAAGTAATCAGTAAATGTTGTAATCATACCAACTGTTACAACTGATACAACCACTCCATTTACATCTTTAATTTGAAGAGTTGTAATACCAAAGAATAATAGAATAGCAGCTTCAATTAAACGCTTAATGAATACTAATAATTCAAATCCTAAATAAGCATTTATTGTATTAGCTTTTGTCTGCATAGAATTATATCTTCTAACTAAATCTCTATAATCTTCTAGCATATATTCTTCTTGATTAAATGCTTGAATAATAAGAGTGCCAGTGATTAATTCATTTAATTTACCAGTTATACGAGATGATGTCTCTCTTATATCTTGATAATATGCATGTATCTTTCTTCTATATAGTGTTATCCACAATATAATTATAGGCATTGCAGCTAGTAAAATTAGAGCTAAATGCCAATCTAGCAAAATAAATCCTATGTATAAAGATATAATATTTACAATTGCTTGACCAATTGAAAAGAATACTGTAAAGAATGTTCTTACACCATTTGAATCACTTGTGATTTTCGCAACTATTTTCCCATCTGGTTCTAGAGCAAAATAATCAATTGGTAAATAATCAATCTTTCTTATCGCATCTTCTCTAATTGATCTTTCAATATTCATACCTACTAAATTTAGTAGATAGTTTTGAGTATATCTTAAAAATACAGTAAATATAGTTAATCCAATATATAGTAACATCATTTTATTGATAATACTTATATTAGCTAATACTTCGCTATATTCTTTATTTGCAATATAATTGTCTAAAATATTTTTAGTTATACGAGGAGTATATGTTGTAATAAGCGCTATAGCGATTGCTTCAACAATGCATAATAAAATTTTTATTTTATTTTTTAAAATATATGGCAATGTTCTTCTTAAAATATTTTTTTTATTATATTTATTAATTTGCTTACTCATTATTAATCATCCTCCTTTGTCATAAGTTGATGATTAAATAATTCATAATACCAACCTTTTAAATTCATTAATTCTTCATGTGTTCCTTCTTCGCTAATTCTACCATTATCAAGAACTATTATATGATCAGCATTCATTACAGCACTTAATCTATGTGCAATAATAATATTAGTTTTACCTTTTCTAATGTTTGCAATATTATGAATAATATTAGATTCAGTTTTACCATCTACTGCAGAAAGTGAATCATCCATAATAAGAACGTCAGAATCTTTCATAAACGCACGAGCTATAGATAAACGTTGCTTTTGTCCACCTGATAATGTAACACCATATTCACCTACAACTGTATTTAATCCTTGTGGAAGATTTTCTATATCCTTTTCAAAATCTGCAGCTTTAATCATCTTATATACATCTTCTTCATCAAACTCAAGAGATGAACCAAGTTCTACATTTTGTAGTACTGTACGAGTAAATAAGGTATGTTCTTGAGGAACGTATGAAATCATTTTTCTAACAGATTCTTTACTATATAAAGATACATCAATACCATTAATTAATAAATTACCTTCATCAATAGGAAATTGACGTAATAATTGTCTAATTAGTGTAGATTTACCACTACCTGTTTTACCAACAATACCAATAGTTTCACCTTTGTTAATTGTTAGATTAATATCTTTTAATATGTAATCTAAATTATTAGGATATTTAAATGATATATCCTTAAATTCAATTTTATCCACATTTTGTAACACTTTTGCGTCTTTTCTATCTACAATTACACTATTAGAATCATATATTTCATTTAATCTATCAAGTGAAATAATTGATTGATAGAAATTAGTTAACATATTACCTATGTTTCTAAATGGAGCAGCTAATGAATTTAGATATATTATAAATTGAGTAAACATAGCTAATGTGAATGCGCTCTTTCCATTTACTGTAGGTATTTTATGAATTGCATAAAAATAGGCAATTATTAATGATATAGCGATTATAGACTGGAATATTGGTTGAAATGATACATTAATAAATAAATTTTTTCTTTCAATGTCATAAGTTAGTTTAGAATATTCCATATTTTTTTTATAATTTTCTTCTTCTTTAGAAAAAGCTCTTATAGTATGAACATTAGTAACACTTTCTAATATAACATTACTCATATTAGAGCTTGCTTCACGAACTTCCTTCCAATTCTTTTTAACACGAATACGAAGTAATAAATTAACAATAAATATCATTGAAAGTGGTAATACAGAATATAGTGTTAATAATGGATTAATAAAAGACATCGCAATTATATAAATTATTATTGATGTTAATTCATAAGAAATATTTAATAATCTATTTCCACCAGAGAAATTAACACTTTTTACATCACCAAGCGCTCTTGTAAGTAAGTCACCTGCTTGGAAATGTTCAAAAAATGTTGCATCTTGTTTCAATATATTTTCCATATAGCGAACTTGAAGTGCGTAAAATAATTTTGTACGTAATCTAACTTGGAATGCACGACGTGTAGTAGTTATTATATAAATTAATACTGCAGTACTAAAAGCTTTAATGATTACATTATAAATTAAATAATCTTGTGTTAATGTATTCTTATCTATATGGTCTGTAAAATCACCTACAATATCTGCAGGTATTAATAAAGTTAGAGCTAATAATACTCCTAAAATAAATATTGTTAAATATAAGAATGGGTGTTTTTTAATGAACCACCACATTTTTTTGATAAAAGAAAACATTCTTTCACCTCTTCCTTTTTAATTAGATTAATTTTAGCATATTTGTTATATTAATATGGTAAAAAAAGCACAAAAAATAGCATGAATTTATACTTTAATTATAATATATTTATCTATAATTAACAAAAAATAAATCAAATATTGATTATTACGCGATGTGAGTGCACACGATACGCTTTTTGAGAGCCACCGATACGCACGAATAGAGCCACCTATTCACAGGAATATATAGCTATAGTATAAGAGCCTCTTTAATTTAATATTCTTTTTTATTTATATGTTTTTCAATAACAAAATAAATCAAAAAAATTGGAGCTATTGCCCCAATTATTAGTATATTAAATTCTGCGGAGTAGAGTAACTAACTATAAAATCTAAGGAGTATTT
>CAMNHY010000007.1 GCA_946540005.1 uncultured Clostridium sp. | reverse complement strand
GAGCAACAGACGGGAATCGAACCCGTATCCCCGCATTGGTAGTGCGGAGTAATAAGCCATTATACTACTGCTGCATAGCAGATTAAATATTGGAGCAACAGACGGGAATCGAACCCGTATCCCCGCATTGGTAGTGCGGAGTAATAAGCCATTATACTACTGCTGCATAGCAGATTAAATATTGGAGCAACAGACGGGAATCGAACCCGTATCCCCGCATTGGTAGTGCGGAGTAATAAGCCATTATACTACTGCTGCATTTATTTTTAATTGCTCATTTATTATATCAAAAATAACGCTATAGTCAATAAGTTTTTTGAAAATAATCGAATTTTTTTTCGTATTGTAAACTAAATTTAAATAGAAGTATTTATTTATATATAAGAGTGTTAACATTTGAATCAGTTTAAATATAATAGGTTAAGCAAATTAATTGCATACAATTTAAATATATAGTATTATGAAGTTGTAATATGAAAAGAGGTAATTAATATGACAGTATTAACAGATAAAACATTTGAGGAAGCTTTAAAAAATAATGAGACAGTAATTGTAGACTTTTGGGCTACATGGTGTGGACCTTGTAGAGCATTAGGTCCAATTGTTGAGAGAGTAGCAGATAGAAATAATAATGTATTCTTTGCGAAGGTTGATGTAGATGAAAATCCTGAACTTTGCGCGAAGTTCAATATTACTTCAATTCCTTTTGTTGCTAAATTTAAGAATGGACAATTAGTAGATACATTCTTAGGACTTCGTGATGAAGCCTTTGTAGAGGACTTCTTTAATAAGGATTAATTATAATGTACGATACAATTGTAATTGGTAATGGTCCTGCAGGAATTACAGCAGCAATTTATCTTAAAAGATTTAACTATAATCCTTTAGTTATAGGTAAGGATTTAGGTGCACTTGAAAATAGCGGTTATATTGATAACTACTATGCTGTACCACATATTAAAGGTTCTGAACTTATTCAAAAAGGCATAGATCAAGCTAAAGAATTTGGAATTGATGTAGTAACTGATGAAGTTATTTCTATTGAATATGGTGAAAATGGTGGATTTAGTGTTAAAGCACTAAATAACACATATGAGGGAAAAACAATATTTTTAGCTACAGGTAAAGCTCGTGCTAGAGTAATTGCTAAAAATTTAAAGGAATATGAAGGAAAAGGAATTTCATATTGTGCAATATGTGATGGATTTTTCTATAGAGGTAAGAAATTAGGAATTGTTGGTAATTCACACTTTATGGAAAATGAATTAGACACATTAAGAAAGTTTACAAAGGATATAACTATTTTTACAAATGGATTAGATACTAATGTAAATGATTTACCTGTTGTTAAAGATAAGATTGTATCATTTGTAGGTGATTCAAATCATCTTACAGGTATTGATACAGAAAATAATCATTATGATTTAGACGGTGTGTTTATTGCGATTGGTTCAGCAAATGCATTCTCATTTGCAAAACATTTAGGTTTAGTTATGGATGATCAACAAAATATTGTAGTTAAAGATTTCCAAACTAATATTCCTGGTATTTTTGCAGGAGGAGATGTAATTGGAGGATTACCTCAAGTTGCAAAATCAGTCGGTGATGGTGCATGTGCAGCCGTCGAAATTAAAAAATATTTAACAAGTTCTAAATAGCCACTTTAAAATGTGGCTTTTTTTATTTCCTTTTTGTATAATTATATTAAAGGGGATGAGCAGAATGGAATATCATTTCTTTAAAAGAGTATCATTTATATTCTTAATGTTATTTACAACTTTATCATTGATTTATTTTATAGCTCCTGCAAAATATTCGCTACCATTCACTTATTATATAATGTGTGGTGTAATATTAGGTATTGCAATCTTTAAATTTACTATGTTAAATATTAGAGTAGATAGTAAACAAGATTATATATTAAATTTAACAGAAGCTTTAATTAACGTTTTTGTCGGAGTTATTGCGATTAATTTTGGACAAGAATATATTTTATTATCAGTATTTTTAGGTATTGTTTATTTAATTGTTCCGGTTATTAGAATATTTTTAGCTAAAATAAAAATAAATCAAATCTTTATTGATTCATTTAAATTTTTAGCTGGATTTGTACTTATTGCAAGTAATGCTAATTATATTTGGTGGATTAAGTTTATTATAGGTGGAGTTTTCTTTATGGTAGCTTTATCTATCTTTATTACAAAAATAATACATCTACATCAATCTAGAAAGGATGGAATATTTTATGAATAAAAAAGCTAAAAAATTATGGTATCTTATTGCAATCTGTTGCCTGATTTTATTTGTAATAATTTTAGTTGCATGTGTAATGGATATTGGTGAAAAATTAAGAAAAATTAATCAAATTGTTGAATATGTTTTCTATGGCTTAGTTGTAATATTAGTTTTCTTTGGAATTATAAATCCTATAAGAATAATAGTGACTAGTCCTACTTTCAATTCAGAAATTAATGATAATGCAAATCGTAAACAAAGAAAAGCTTATCGTTTAGTTGCTAAAAACATCATTAAGGCTAATGATTTAGAAGAAGAAAATGTTAAATTACTTACTAATTATAAATCATATGATGAATTGCAATTAAATCTACAACTTGTATTTGAAAAAGAAATAAGAAACAAATTAAATAAAATTATAATTAGAAAAGCAAAAACTGTTTTAATTTCAACTGCTATTTGCCAAAATGCAAGAGTAGATATGATAACTGTATTTAGTGTTGATATTAACATGGTTAAAGAACTAGTTGTAAAATGTGGCTTTAGACCTAATATGAGAAATTTATCTAAATTATTAGTTAAAATCTTTGGTACAGCATTAATTGCTGAAGGATTACAATCTATTTCGATGGATGATATTTTACCTAATTCAGCTACAACAGCTCTTTCTGAAATACCATTTGCAAAAACTGTTTTATCTTCTGTTACACAAGGTTTAGCAAATGCCTTATTAACTTTAAGAATTGGTTGTGTTGCAAGAAAATATTTATTTAAAGATGGTAATTGTATTACAAGAGAAGATATAAGAAGACAAGCCTTTAAGGATGCACTTATATTATATCCTCAAGTTATAGCAGGTACTTTGACATTCGTTCCTAAAAAAATAGTTAATTTATTCACAAGAAAAAAAGATAAAGAAAACACAAATAATTCTAATTTAATAGAACAAAATGTTTAAATTTTATAAGTTTTTAAATGATGATTAATCCTTTTATACTTACCAAAGGGTTAATCATTTTTTATTTGGTCGATTTTAATAAGAGTAATACTCAAATTTTTTCTCTTAAAAAGTCAAATAACATTTAAAAGAAATTATTGATTAATAATATTGACAAATGCAAAAAGATTATATATAATTATGCTGTTGTAACATGCACCACTTAGAAAAGGTTATAAAAAGTAATTAAATTTACTTACCTTAATAGTGAGTCTTAAAAAATTTTATAGGAGGTGTAGCGACATGTACGCAATTATTGAAACTGGTGGAAAGCAAGTTAAAGTAGAAAAGGATTCAGTTATCTTCGTTGAAAAGTTAAACGTTGAAGCTGGTGAAACTTACACATTTGATAAGGTATTATTCTTAGGTGGAGACAAGACAGTTATTGGTGCTCCATACGTTAAGGGTGCTACTGTAACTGCTAAGGTTGAAAAGAATGGTCGTGGTCCAAAAATCACTATCTTCAAGTATGTTGACAAGACAAACTCAAGAAGAAAGCATGGACACCGTCAATCTTATACTAAATTAACTATTACAAGCATTAATGCTTAATAATGACTAAGTATACTATCGCTAAAGGCGATGACTTTTATAGAATAGAAGTTATAGGACATGCTATGGCAGGAACTTATGGTTTTGATATAGTTTGTTCTTCAATTTCTACAGCTGTTGCATTGACAGCAAATTTAATTGATAAACTTGGTTTTAGTTGCAACATCAGAACATTAGTTCACGAAGAAGGCAAGTTTATTATTGAAACAGATATTAAAGAAAATATAGTTGTTAAAGTGATGGATAATTTAGTCGATTACTTAGAAACTGTATCTAAACAATATCCAAAAAATGTTAAAAAATCTTAAATAGGAGGTTAATTACATGTTATTTTTAGATTTACAATTATTCGCTTCTAAGAAGGGTGTAAGTTCTACTAAGAACGGTCGTGATTCTGAATCTAAGCGTTTAGGTGCTAAGAAGAGCGACGGTGAATTCGCAACTGCTGGTTCTATCCTTTATAGACAACGTGGTACTAAGTTTAATGCTGGTAAGAACGTTGGTATCGGCGGAGATGACACTTTATTTGCAAAGGTAACTGGAACTGTTAAATACGAGACATTAGGTCGTTCAGGTAAGAAGCAAATTTCAGTTTATCCAATCGCTGAGTAGTAATTTTGACACCCACTCTATGGGTGTCTTTTTTTGAAAAAAATGAATTATGGAGGTAAAACCATATGGAATTCTTAGATGAAGTCAAAGTTGAACTAAGAGCTGGAAAAGGTGGAGACGGAATCGTTTCTTATCGTAGAGAACTAAAAATTGAATACGGTGGTCCTTATGGAGGTAATGGTGGTAGAGGTGGTTCTATTATCTTTGTTGGAGATAAGAATCTTAACACCTTACTTGAACTTCGTTATAAAAAAGTTATATTAGCTAAAGAAGGAGAACGTGGAATGAAAAAAGGTGCTTATGGTCGTGGCGCCGAAAATACATATATACATGTTCCTCTTGGTACAACTATTTATAATGATGATACACAAAAAGTTATTGCTGATATTACTCAAGATGGCCAAGAAGAAGTAATTGCTAAAGGTGGTAGAGGTGGTCGTGGTAATATGGCACTTGCTACTAGAACTTTAAAATGTCCTGATTATGCTGAAAAAGGTGAACCAGGTGAACATAGATATATTCGTTGTGAATTAAAGGTTTTAGCTGATTGTGGTCTTGTTGGATTCCCATCTGTAGGTAAATCTACTTTAATTTCTAGTATGTCAAATTGTAAACCTCGTATAGCAAGTTATCATTTTACAACTCTTACTCCAAATCTTGGAATGGTTCGTGTTGATGAAGATAGATCATTTGTTATGGCTGACTTACCAGGTTTAATTGAAGGTGCTAGCCAAGGTGCAGGTCTTGGTTTTGAGTTTTTAAGACATATTGAACGTTGCCGTGTTATTGTACACGTAATCGATATGGCTTCTACTGAAGGTAGAGATCCTTATGAAGACTATTGTATTATCAATAATGAATTAAAAACTTACAAGATGAACTTATCAAAGCGTCCTCAAATTATTGTAGCTAATAAAATGGAAATGGAAGGAGCTAAAGAAAATCTTCAAAGATTTAAAGAAAAAGTTCCTGGTGTAGAAGTTATTGAAATATCTGCTTTAAATCATATGAATTTAGATGAATTAAAATATAAAATTTATAATTTAATTCAAGCAACTCCTCGTTTTGATTTAGTAGAAGACGATGAAAAAGATGTTGTAACTTATGAGTTTACTGAACAAGAAAAAGAATTTGTTATAACTCATCCAACTGATAATTATTGGTATGTAGAAGGAAAATTCTTAGAAAAGCCAATGGCTATGACTAACTTTGCACAAGATCAAGCAGTTGAAAAATTCTTAAGAAGATTAAGAAGCTGGGGCTTAGATGAACAATTAAGAAAAGCCGGAGCTAAAGACGGAGATACTATTGACGTTTTAGGCTTTGAATTTGATTTCGCTGACTAATATAAATTTACTCTAAAATGTTTTTCATATTTTAGAGTTTTTTTATACCTCGGTTTTTGCTACTTTTGTTGAATTTAAGTCGAATTTTGTTATATAATTAAGTGTAAGGAAAGTAAAAAAGGAGAGATAAACCATGAAGAAGATTTATATTTTTATAACTTTATTATTAATGAGTTTATTTATTACAATACCTATAAAAGCTAGTAATATTGATATGTCTTATTCAGTATCAATTACGCTTAATAATTTAACTGATTCAAGGCATAGGGTTATGTTAGCTACCCTTGGTCCTGGTCAATCAGATTATAAGGATGAATCTGTTATATATAAAAAAGGCTTGCCTGATGATTACTATTTTTCTAGTGCGTATAAAGATTTTACAGGAACATCTGTTCGTTTTGATTATTATGGACCTATTTCTAGAAATTTTATTGTAGTGATTAGTGATGAGATTACAGGTGATGTATTTCAAAGTAAAGAATTAACTTGTTATGGAGCTACAAGTTATTTTGCGTGCAACTTTAATGAAGGATTAAATTTTGTTAAAAATTTTAATTATGGATTAGCAGTAGGAATGTTTATACTAAGAATGGCCTTAATAATAATTGTACAAATATCACTTGCATATATTTTTAAGTTTAATAAAAAAAGTCATTATGTTATTTTTGCGACAAATACAATTCTTCAATTTTTTGCAAACTTATATTTAAATATTCAAACCTATAATTTTGGCTTAACAGCAAAATCAAAGGCTATTGGTTGTGCTATATTATTTGGAGTAGAATTATTAATATTTGCGATAGAACAAATTACATTTAGTCAATATTGTACTATGAAATGTAAAGTTGTAGATGATAATTCTAATAATGAAGCAAGAAAAGAATTAGTTGAAAGTAAAAAATATATTTGGCTATATACATTATTAATTTGTTTAATAACATATTTTATTGGTATGATTTCATTAATTACATGGTAACTTAGGAGTGTGTATGGAAGACTTTTCATTTATGTTTCCTGTTAAAGTTTATTGCGGAAATAATTCTTTAACTAATCTTAATATTTTAAAATATAAAAAAGTTTTGTTAATGTATGGTAAAAACTCACTAAAGTCTAGTGGTAATTATGATAAGATAGTTACTTATTTAAATCTTTATGAAATTGAATTTATTGATTTTGGTGGAATAGATAAACCGGATTATAAAAAGGTTTTAGGAGCAATTGAAATATGCAAAAAAGAAGAAATAGAAGCTGTGATTGGCGTTGGTGGTTCAACTGTCATGGACATGGCAAAGATTGTTTCTTTTGGTGCGTTGAATGATAATTTATGGGACTATTTATCTCATAAAGAAGACCCAACAGGATTAGATCATTTATTTACAGTTGAAATTCCAACATATCCTGCCGGTGGATCTGAAACAGATAGTGCAGCTGAAATTGATGATTTTGAAAATAACAGACACGGCTCTCTTTATGGTATATATCCAGATGTAGCAATTTTGTGTCCTTATTTAACGTATTCACTTGACATCAAACAAACCTCATATTGTATAATGGAACAATTTGTTCAGGCCTCTTGTTCAATGCTTGGAAGTGTTGGAATAGGAAGAAGAATTGCTAGATCTGTAATTAAGAATTTAATGTATTCTGGAGATATATTATTAAAAGATTTAAATAATTTAGAAGCTAGAACTAATTTATTAATTAATTCTAGCATTAATGTATCAGGTCTTATGTCAAATGGTGGAAGCGAAATAGGCTATTCTATTTATAGTTTAGAAGGAATAGGTGAATCACTTCTTAATATGAGCTATAGAGACGCATTAATAGTATATTTTCCTTTATTTTTGAAAGGATTATATAATAATAATAAAGATCTTGTGCTTGAATATTTTAATGATTTATTTAAAACGAAAAATATTGAAGATGGATTCAAAATGTTATATTTCATATATGATAAATATGGTATGCCTAAAAATTATTTAAAATTTGGAAAATGTCCATCTGATGATATTTTAAATGAATTTTGCAAAGCCTGTGATCCATTTAGCAAAGAAGAAGTTATTAATATTTTTAAGAGTGGTTTTAATCAATAACAATAAAATAAAATATGAAGGTTTTAAATGTATACGTAATCTCATTTTAGACCTTCTTTTTTAATTGACAATCGCAAGTTAAAAATTATATAATATTTAAGGTATAGTATAACGAGAGGTTGTTATACTTGAAATAGTACACAAAGAGAGGAATTTAATTATGAAGAAATTTGATGTATTAAATCGTTTATCTGAATGTGGTGTTGTAGCCGTTGTTCGTGCTAAGACTCCAGAAGAAGCAGTTAATATTGGTAAAGCTTGTACAGAAGGTGGAGTAAAAGGTATTGAAGTTACTTTTACAGTTCCAGGTGCTGATAAGGTTATTTCAGCATTAAAGAAAGAAATTTCTGCTGACAAGTTAATTTGTGGTGCTGGTTCAGTTCTTGACCCAGAAACTGCAAGAGCAGCTATCCTTGCAGGAGCTGAGTTTATCGTTGCTCCATCTTTTAATAAGGAAGTTGCATTACTTTGCAATAGATATCAAGTACCATATATTCCAGGTACTCAAACAATTAAGGAAATTGTTACAGCTATGGAATATGGTTCAGATGTAATTAAGGTATTCCCAGGAGATATGCTTGGACCTAACTTCATTAAGGACGTAAAGGGACCACTTCCTTATGCTAACTTAATGCCATCAGGTGGAGTAAATCTTGAAAATGCTGGTGAATGGATTAAGAAGGGTGCTGTATGCATTTCTTCAGGTTCTCACTTAACAGCTCCAGCTGCAAAAGGTGATTTAAAAGAAACAACTGAAAGAGCTAAACAATACGTTGAAGCTGTTCGTGCTGCTCGTGCTGAAATGGCTGCTGGTAAGTAGTTTATAAAGATTCTTGGAGGAAATGTCAAATGGTTAGAAACAAAGAAAAAATTATTACATTTGGCGAAATAATGTTAAGATTATCTACTCCAGATCATCAAACTATAAATCAAACTCATTCATACATTGCAAATTATGGTGGAGGAGAAGCAAATGTTGCGGTTGCTTTATCACATATGGGACATAATACTTATTTTATGTCTAAACTTCCACCAAACCAACTTGGTGATGGTGCCATTAGCCATTTAAAGGCTAATGGTGTTAACACTGATTATATTGTTAGAGGATCAACTACTTTAGGTATTTATTTCCTTGAATCAGGATTCGGTGGTAGACCATCAAAGGTTATTTATAACAGAAAGCACTCTGCGATTACACGTATTTCACTTGATGAATTTGATTTAGCTGATGTTTTTGAAGGAGCTACTTGGTTCCATGTATCAGGTATTTCTTTAGCATTAAATGAACGTGTTGCTGAAGTTGCGTTAGAATGTTGTAAATATTGTCATGAGCATAATATTAAAGTTTCATTCGACTTCAATTATCGTGCAAAATTATGGACAATGGAGGAAGCAAAACCATGGTATCAACGTATTATTAAATATGTTGATGTTGCATTCTGTTCTTTCTGGGATTGCAATACACTTCTAGATATTCCACTAGATGAAGGTCTTGAAAATGCATCTATGCATGAAAAAAGACAAAATGTATGTCCTAAGATGATGAAGAAGTATGGTGTAACATATGTCTTTGGTACAGATAGAGTTGTTTATAGTGCAACTGAAAACTCTTTAGCAGGTTATTATTACACTCAAACAACATGTAAACTTACTGATCCTATCAAATTTATGATTTTTGATAGAATTGGTGGTGGAGATGCTTTTGCTAGTGGTGTAATACATGGTTTATTAAAGAACTTCAATGATCCTGATTTTGCTGTAAATTGGGGATTAAATACTTCAGTATTGAAGCATACTATTTATGGTGATGCTTGTTTATTAAGCTGTGAAGATATTGAAGATTTTATGAAAACAAATGGCCATGCAGAAGTACAGAGGTAGTATATGATAGTAGGAAAATTAAAATATTTATATCGTTATAAAGGTATTTCAAAAAATATAGATACTTGTATTAATTTCATTGAAGAAAAGGGTCTTGAAGGATTATTAGCTTTACCAGAAGGTAAAACTGAAATCGATGGTAAGAATGTTTACGTAAATCGTAATACATATGTTGCTAAAGACAAAAAAGATACTTTCTTTGAAAACCATGAAAACTACATGGATTTACAAGTTGTATTAAAGGGTAATGAATATTTCGCTTATACAGATATTTCAAACCCAGATTTAAAGGTTACAACACCATACAATCCTGAAAAGGATGTTACAAAATATAATCAAGGTGACGTTGATGCTGTTAAAGATAGTCAATGGTTCGTTTTAAATGAAGGATTTGCTCTTGTATATACAGAAGATGTACATCTTGCTAAATGTGATGTTGATGGTGGTACTGTTGAGAAGGCAGTATTTAAAATTAAAATTGAAAAGTAATTATATTAAGGAGATTTTTAAGTTATGAAGAATTTACAACCAAATTCAAAAAAAGTCGTAACAATGGGTGAAATCATGTTACGTTTATCTACACCAATGAATACTCGTTTTGTTCAAGCTAATCAATTCGATATCATTTTCGGTGGTGGTGAGGCTAACGTTGCTGTATCATGCGCTAACTATGGACTTGATGCTGCATTTATTACAAAGTTACCTGACAATCCAATTGGTCAAGCTGCTTTAAATTCATTAAGAAGATATGGTGTTGATACATCTAATATCGCTCGTGGTGGTGAAAGAATTGGTATTTACTATTCTGAAACTGGTGCTTCAATGCGTGCTTCTTCAGTAGTTTATGACAGAGCTCATTCTGCAATTGCTGAAGCAAAAGTTGAAGATTTCGATTTCGATAAGATTTTCGAAGGTGCTGGTTGGTTCCACTGGTCAGGTATTACTCCTGCTATTTCTGATGCTTCTGCAAAAGTTCTTGAAGCTGCTTTAAAGGCTGCTAAGAAGCATGGTGTTATCGTTTCAGTTGACTTAAACTTCCGTGCTAAGTTATGGACATCTGAAAAGGCTATTTCAGTTATGAAGCCATTAATGAAATATGTTGACGTATGTATTGGTAATGAAGAAGATGCTCAATTATGCTTAGGATTCAAACCAGATGCTGACGTAACTGGTGGTAAGACTGATGCTGATGGATACTATGAAATCTTCAAGCAAATGAAGAAGGAATTCGGATTCAAGTATGTTGTTTCAACATTAAGAGAATCATTCTCAGCTACTCACAATGGTTGGAAGGCTCTTATCTATGATGGTGAAGAGTTCTATCAATCTAAGCGTTATGACATCGACCCAATCATCGACCGTGTTGGTGGTGGAGATTCATTCGCTGGTGGTTTAATTTACGGTTTATTAACTAAGAAGACTCAAGGTGAAGCTCTAGAATTTGCTGTTGCTGCTTCAGCATTAAAGCATACTATTAACGGTGACTACAACCTAGTTACAGTTAAGGAAGTTGAAAAGCTTGCTGGTGGAGACGCTTCAGGTAGAGTTCAACGTTAATTATTAAATAAATAATTATTTGAGTAAGCTATATAAATTAAAAAATAATTTAATATGAGGTGCTACTCTAGCACCTCTTTCTTTTTAAAAAAGGAGAATTTTTATGAAATTTGATGTTAGATATGCTAATAATCCAGAAGATTCAAAATTTTACGATACTGAAAAGTTAAGAAAGAATTATCTTATTGAAGAAGTATTTGCTGATGACGATGTTGTTTTAACTTATTCTCATCAAGATAGAATTATTGTTGGTGGTATTAAACCAGTAACAAAAACTCTTCAATTAGAAGGTAATGATGCAATGCGTTGCAAATTCTTCTTAGAGCGTCGTGAAATGGCATTTATTAATGTTGGTGGTGCAGGTAAAGTTACTCTTGATGGTGCTACATATGATATTAAACCACGTGATGGTATGTATATTGGTATGGGTGTTAAAGAGATTAAGTTTGAATCAGTAGATTCAAAGAATCCTGCTAAATTCTATATGTCTTCAAGCCCAGCTCATAAGACATACCCAACTGTATATATTGCATATACAAAAGAAAATTTAGATTCATTCAAGGGTGATATTAAAGCTGTTGAATGTATTCATAAGCACCTTGGTGATGAAGCTCATATGAATAAGCGTGTTATTAACCAATATGTTAATACTGCAATCATTGATTCATGTCAATTAGCTATGGGTATGACTGCACTTGCTACTGGTTCATGCTGGAATACAATGCCATGCCATTTACATGAACGTAGAATGGAAGTATATTATTATTTTGATTTCGCAGAAGAAGATAGAGTATTCCATTTAATGGGTCGTCCTGATGAAACTCGTCACATTGTAATGGGACCAGATCAAGCTGTTATTTCACCAGCATGGTCAATCCATGCAGCATCTGCAACAAATAATTATACATTTATTTGGGCAATGTGTGGAGAAAACCAAGATTACGATGACCAAGACTGGTTAGAAACTAAAGATTTAAAATAATATAATTAAGGGGTTCTATATATGTTTTCACAAGAAATGTTTTCTTTAGAAGGTAAAGTAGCACTAGTTACAGGTGGTACTTATGGTATCGGATTTGCTATTGCATCTGCTCTTGCTAAAGCTGGTGCTAAAATTGCATTCAATGATAGAAATGAAGAAAAATTAGCAGAAGGTATTGCTAATTATAAGAAAATTGGAATAGAAGCTAAAGGTTATATTTGTGATGTAACTAAGGAAGAAGAAGTTTCTAAAATGATTGAAAGTATCGAAAAAGAATTAGGTACAATTGACATTTTAGTTAATAATGCAGGTATTATTAAGCGTATTCCTATGACTGAAATGAGCGCTGCTGATTTCCGTAAGGTTATTGATATTGATTTAAATGGACCATTTATTATGGCTAAGGCTGTAATTCCAAGCATGATTAAGAAAGGTCATGGTAAGATCATTAACATTTGTTCAATGATGTCAGAATTAGGTCGTGAAACAGTTTCTGCTTATGCAGCTGCTAAGGGTGGATTAAAGATGTTAACAAAGAACATCGCATCAGAATATGGTGAATTCAATATTCAATGTAATGGTATTGGACCTGGATACATTGCTACTCCACAAACTGCTCCACTTCGTGAGATTCAACCAGATGGTAGTCGCCATCCATTTGATCAATTTATTATTGCTAAGACTCCAGCTGCACGTTGGGGTAATCCAGAAGACCTTCAAGGTCCTGCAGTATTCTTAGCTTCAGATGCATCTAACTTCGTAAATGGTCATATCTTATACGTAGATGGTGGTATCTTAGCTTATATCGGTAAACAACCTAAATAATCTTTTAATGGTTATAATAACAATATTATAACCATTTTTTGCTTTTTATATTTTAAAAAAAATATACAAATTTTTGACATCCAAATATATATATGATACAATAAGACAAGGAAAAAAGAGGGAAAAATATGACTATTGATGAAGCAAAAAATTTAATTATTAATCATAATATAGATAAAAATACATATTTGCCAGCTATTCATTCTTTTCTTGGAGAGGAAAAAGAAGAAAATTACTATTCTCTTATGATTCTTGTTGGTTTGTTTGATATTTTTTATTCTGAGGAAGCATATAAATATTTAGTTATATTATTAGAAAATTTTAAAAACAAGTTAGAAAAAACACCACAAAATTTAGGCTATTATTATTATGGCCAATCTTTGATATATTTAATTTTAGGTGATAGAAGTAGAGCCATAGAGTTCTCACTTGAAGCTAAAAAGATAGATGGTTTAGATAAAACTTTTTTATATTATACTGAATGTTTTTTAGTTAGTGCTTTATATGAAGAAAATCTTTATAGTGAAGCTTTAAATGAAAACTTATATATATATGATAATATTTATAATTGTGTAACTGATGAAAAAAAGGTTTCAATATTATTAAATTTTGTAATTATTTATACTTATTTAAATGATTTTGATAATTCTACTAAATTCAAAAATCTAGTTATCGATTTATTAAATAAAAATAATAAATCTTTATATGATAAAACTGAAGATTTAATTTATTATATAGATACATTTAGAGTCTTATCTTTTGGAAATGATTGTTATGATGATGAAGTAATTAATAAAACTGTAGATGATTATGTTGAACATGCATTTCAGGATTCTAAGAGTAATTTATTTTATTCTTATATTGATCTTCATGTGGCTATTTTATCTAATTTATATGAAAGAAATAGATTAGATGATGTATATAAAGTTTGTAAAATATATATTAATTCTAGACAAAGTACTTTAATGAATATAGATTTGTACAAATTATATGTTGAAAGTATTAGTAAAGAATATAATTTAGTTGAATATATTTCAGCCTTAGAAAAGTATTCATCTCTTCTAGAATATAAAAACAGATTAACTAAGAAGCATTCTCAATATTATTATGAAAAAGCTCAAGATGCTGATGATATTAATTTTGAATTTAATAAATTAAAGAATGATTATTCTCATGATGCTTTAACAAAATGTTTTTCACGTGCAAAATACGATTCAATTAGAAAGAGTAAGAATTTTGGTTCATTAATTTATTTTGATGTTAATAAATTAAAGGTTATTAATGATACGTTCGGTCATAAATTTGGTGATAAATATTTAATTAAATTTGTACATAATATTGAAAAAGCTATGCCAAATGATTCTTTATATAGAATTGGTGGAGACGAATTCATTCTAATCAGTAATGATTATAAAAAAGACGATATTATTAAAAAATTAGAAAAATTATTTAGATTACGTCTATTTAATACTGATGATATAGATAAATTTAGTGCAGGTATTGTTATTAATGATACAGGTATTACAATACAAAGTGCTGAAGAGAGAGCTGATAAAATTCTATACGATGTTAAGAATTTAAAAGAAGAATATTATAGATTTTATAAATAGAAAACGATTTCAGAAAATATATTAAAATTCATACTAGATTTTAAAAAATCTATGTGCTAAAATTTAAATAGAAAAAATAAAGAACCTAGATTTTAATTAATCAAGGCAATTGATTCTTAGTCTAGGCTAAGAATCTTTTTTTATAAAGAGGTGGATTGTATGAAAGGATTATTTAATTTGAAAAGTTTAACTTTGCAACAAATTAATCAAATTCTTTCTTTAGCATTCCAATTAAAGAGTGGTTTTTCTCTTTCTTATCCAGATAAGAGAATTGCCACTCTTTTTTTTGAGAATTCAACACGTACTCATAACAGTTTCGTGATGGCAATGTTAAAGCTTGGAATAAAGTTTGATGATATTAATGTTTCGCAAAGTTCTGTAAATAAAGGAGAGACTTTATATGATACGGTTAAAACCTTAGAAGCGTTAGGTTTTGATGCTGTAATTATTAGACATAGTCAAAATGAATATTATAAAGAACTTGAGAATGTAAATATGCCAATTATTAATGCTGGTGATGGAAGTGGTTCACATCCTACACAAAGTTTATTAGATTTAATGACAATTAAAGAAGAATTTTCAAAGTTTGAAGGCTTAAAATGTTGTATTGTAGGTGATATAGTTCATTCAAGAGTTGCGCATACAAATGCTGAAATAATGAAAAGATTAGGAATGAAAGTATATATTGCAGGTCCTAAAGATTTCTTAGATGATACAGCAGAAGTAATTGACCTAGATGAAGCTATTAAGACATGTGATGTAATAATGTTATTAAGAGTTCAATTTGAAAGAAATGCTACTTTGAACATGTCAAAGGAAGAATACCATAAAAAATATGGTCTTAATATGGATAGAGTAAATAATATGAAAGAAAATGCAATTATCATGCATCCTGCACCTGTTAATAGAGGTATAGAAATTGCTGATGATGTTGTTGAATGTGAAAAAAGTAGAATTTTTAAACAAATGACTAATGGCGTTTATGTAAGAATGGCCGTTATAAAAGAAGTATTAGAAGGAAATTTATAAAAATGTTATTAAAAAATGGAAGAATTAGAATAGGAACAGAATTAGTTAAAAAAGATATTCTAATCGAAGGAAATAAAATTATTAAAATTGAAGATTATATAGAAGGCGAAGGAATTGATTTAAATAATGGATATGTTTGTCCAGGATTAACTGATTTACATGTTCATTTTAGAGAACCAGGTTTTGAGTATAAAGAAACAATTTTAACTGGTTCAAAGGCAGCTGCTAAAGGAGGTTTTACTACTGTATTCTTAATGCCAAACCTAAATCCTTGTCCAGATAATTTAGATAATTTAAAAGTTGAAGAAGATATTATAAAGAAAGATGCAGTAATTGAATGTATTCCTTATGCAAGCGTATCTGTAGGTGAAAAAGGTGAAAAATTATCTGATATTGATAATTTAAAGTCAAAAACTAGATATTTTTCAGATGATGGTGTTGGAATAAATAATATCAAATTATTAGATGAAGCTTTAGAAAAAATAAAGAAATATGATTTATTTATAGCTTCACATGCAGAAGATAATATATATAAGCAAGATCCAAAAGGTGAATATTTAGCAGTAAGAAGAGAAATTGAAGAAGCTAAAAAATATAATGTTAAATATCATTTCTGTCATATGTCTTGTAAAGAAAGTTTTGAGGCAATCAAAGATGCACAAAACAAAGGATATAAAATAAGTTGTGAAGTTACACCTCATCATTTATTTTTAAACAATGAGATGATTAAAGATAGTAATTGGAAAATGAATCCACCTTTACGAAGCGAAGAAAATAGATTAGAAACAATAAATGCGCTACTATCTGGAGTTGCAAGTGTTATCGCAACTGATCATGCACCACATAGTTTTGAAGATAAAGCTAAAGAATATGATAAGGCAGCAAATGGAATAATTGGTTTAGAAACATGTGCACCTTTAGTTTATACATATTTGATAAAAACTAAAAAAGCTTCATTTAAGGATTTTGAGGATTGGTTATCTAACAATCCAAGAAGGTTAGCAGGTTTAAAATTAAATAAGATAGAAGTTGGTGCAATTGCTAATTTATGTGTCTTAGATATAGACAATATACATACATACAAAGAAACTGAAATTGAATCAAAAGGACACAATTGTCCATATATAAACATGAGTATGTATGGTTTTAATACACTTACTATATGTAATGGTAAAGTTGTATATCAGAAACAAAAAGGAGAAATTTAATATGAATAAAAAGCTAGTTCTTGAAAATGGCAAGGTTTTCTATGGCCAAGGTTTTGGGTCAAATGAAAAAAAGATTGCTGAGATTGTATTCAACACATCAATGGTTGGATATCAAGAGATAATGTCAGATCCTAGTTACTGTGATCAATTTGTAGTTATGACTTATCCATTAATTGGAAATTATGGTCTAACTAGTGAAGATTATGAATCTAATGGCGTTTATATGTCAGGATTTATTGTGCATGAATATAATGATCTTCCTTCAAATTTTAGATTCACAGAAACTTTAGGTGATAAAATGAAAGAAAGTCATGCGGTAGGTATTTCTGATGTAGATACTAGAGAAATAACTCGTATTATTCGTGACTGTGGATCTATGAAGGCGATGATTTGTGATGCGTCTTATCCTCTTGAGAAATGTTTAGAAGAACTAGCTTCTTTTAATTATAGACATGATCAAGTTAGTAGAGTTTCTACTAAAAAGGTATGGTATTCAAGATGCCAAAATTATAAATATACAGTTGTAGCTATAGATTGTGGTTGCAAGCTTAATATTATTAGAATGTTAAATTACTTTAAATGTAATGTTGTAGTCGTACCTTTTGATACACCTTCAGAAAAGATTTTATCGTATAAGCCTGATGGATTATTTATTTCAAATGGGCCAGGTGATCCAATTGATGTAACTCCAGTAATTGATACTATTAAGACTTTAAAAGGTAAACTTCCAATGCTTGGGATTTGTTTAGGTCATCAAATGATAGGTTTAGCATATGGAGCTAAAACTTATAAGATGAAGTTTGGTCATCGTGGTGCTAATCATCCTGTTAAAAATTTAATAACTTCAAAAATTGAAATTACAAGTCAAAATCATTCTTACGCTATAGATAAATCATCTTTAGCTAATACTGGCTTAGAATTAACTCATATCAATTTACTTGATAATGAAGCCGAAGGTATGATGGATAAAGAAAATAAAGTTATATCTGTTCAATACCACCCTGAAAGTGCGGCCGGACCTGAAGATAGTAGATATATCTTTCAAAAGTTTTTAGAAAATATGGATTTATTTAAAGAAGGTAAGTAATATGAAAAGATTAGATTTGAAAAAAATTTTAATTATTGGTAGTGGTCCTATTAAAATTGGACAAGGTGCTGAATTTGATTATGCAGGTACTCAAGCTTGTCTAGCTTTAAAGGAAGAAGGATATGAAGTTGTACTTGTTAATTCTAATCCAGCTACAATAATGACTGATACTAAGATTGCTGATAAGGTTTATATGGAAGCGTTAGATCTTGAAAATGTTGCAAAGATTATAAGAAAAGAACGCCCTGATGGAATTATTTGTTCAATAGGTGGTCAAACTGGATTAAATCTTGGTATGAAGCTAGCTATAAATGGTATTCTTGAAGAATGTCAAACAGAATTACTTGGTACAAGTTATGAAGCCATCAATAAAGCCGAAGATAGATTATTGTTTAAAGAATTATGTCAAGAATTAGGTGAACCAGTTTTACCAAGTGAAAATTGTAAATCACTTGATGAAGCTATTGAAGCTGCTAAAGAAATAGGATTCCCTGTTATCTTACGTCCTGCATTTACACTAGGTGGTACTGGAGGAGGATTTGCTGATAATTTAGAAGAATTAATCACTATAGCTAAAAACGCATTGAAATTATCACCTGTTGGTGAAGTCTTAGTAGAAAAGTCTATTAAAGGTTATAAAGAAATTGAATATGAAGTATTAAGAGATAAAAATGACACCGCTATTGTTGTATGTAATATGGAAAATGTAGATCCAGTAGGAATTCATACTGGTGATTCAATTGTTGTTGCACCAAGTCAAACTTTGACTAATAAAGAATATCAAATGTTAAGAAATAGTGCTTTAAAAATTATTAGAGCGTTAAAAATTGAAGGTGGTTGTAATGTTCAATTTGCTCTTGACCCATATTCATTCCAATATTATCTAATTGAAGTAAATCCTCGTGTATCTCGTTCTAGTGCGCTTGCAAGTAAAGCTTCAGGTTATCCAATTGCTAGAGTTTCTGCAAAAATTGCTGTAGGTTTAACTTTAGACGAAATTAGAATTGCAAATACTGTAGCTTCATTTGAACCTACACTAGATTATATAGTTACAAAAGTCCCACGTTTTCCATTTGATAAATTTAATGATGCTAAACGTAATTTATCAACTCAAATGAAGGCTACTGGTGAAGTAATGGCACTAGGCAGAACTATTGAAGAATCAATCTTAAAAGCTATACGTAGTCTTGAAAATAAGACATGTCATCTTGAACTTGATAAATTTAAAAATTTAAGTGTAGAAGAATTATATGATATTATCAAGCAACATACAGATGAAAGAATATATGCTATTTGTGAAGCATTAAGAAAGGGTGCATCTATAGATGAAATCTATGAATTAACAAAAATAGATAGATTCTTTCTTGAAAAATATAATAATATTGTATTACTTGAAAATGAAGTTAAAGATAATCCATATAATATTGAAATATTTAAAAAAGCTAAAAAGTATGGCTTTTCAGATGAATATATTGCCAAACTTTATAAAACTGATAAGTTTAAAATTTATGAATATAGAAAAGAAAATAATATTAGACCTGTATATAAGATGATAGATACTTGTGCAAGCGAATTTAAATCATATATTCCTTATTTCTATTCTACTTATGAATCTGAAAATGAATCAATTAGAAGTGATAAGAAAAAGATTATTGTACTTGGTAGTGGTCCTATTAGAATTGGACAAGGTGTTGAGTTTGATTATTCAACAACTCATGCTATTTGGACAATTCAAAAAGAAGGTTATGAAGCGATTGTAATTAACAATAATCCTGAAACAGTATCTACAGATTATACATTATCAGATAAATTATATTTTGAACCTCTTTCTTTAGAAGATGTAATGAATGTTATAGATTTTGAAAAACCAATAGGTGTTGTTGTTTCTCTAGGTGGACAAACTCCAATTAATTTAGCTAATGATTTAGTTAAACTTGGTGTTAATATAATTGGTTCTTCAATTGATTCAATAAATAAAGCTGAAGATAGAAAATTATTTGAAATTGAAATGGAAAAAATAAATATTCCACTACCTAAAGGATATGGTGTATTTGGACTAGAAGAAGGAATTAAAGCTGCCGAAAATATTGGTTATCCTGTTTTAGTTCGTCCTTCATTTGTTCTTGGTGGAAGAATGATGAAAATTATTCATGATAAAAATCAATTAACATCATTTATGAAAGAAGTAATGGAATTTGATTCTCATCACCCAGTACTTATTGATAAATATATTTATGGAATTGAATGCGAAGTAGATGCAATTTGTGATGGTGAAAATGTATTTATTCCTGGCATTATGCAGTTAATTGAACGTACTGGTGTGCACTCTGGAGATTCAATGAGTGTTTATCCGCCATATTCTTTAAGTGAGGAAGTAAAAAACACAATTATTGATTATACTAAGAAAATTGGTTTAGCACTAAATATGATTGGACTTTTTAATATCCAATTTATTGTAAAAGATAAGAAAGAAGTTTCTATTATTGAGGTTAATCCTAGAAGTAGTAGAACAGTTCCTTTCCTTGCAAAATCTACTGGTTATCCTATTGCTGATATTGCAAGTAAAGTAATGCTTGGACATAAATTAAAAGATCTTGGTTATGTTGGCAAAGGTATAGATAAGAAGAGATGGTATGTAAAGACTCCTACATTTAGTTTTACTAAAATTGAAGGTATGGATGTTGTTCTATCACCTGAAATGAAGTCTACAGGTGAAGCTATCGGTTACGATAAAGATTTAAATAGAGCTTTATATAAATCGCTAAAAGCTAGTGGTCAAAGACTTGTAAATTACGGTACTGTCTTTGTAACTATTGCTGATATTGATAAGGCTCAAGCATTACCTTTAATAAAACGTTTCTATGAATTAGGATTTAACATTGAAGCTACAAAAGGTACTGCAAAATTCTTAAAAGAAAATGGTATTCGAACTAGAATTCGTGAAAAGATTAGTCAGGGAAGTGAAGAAATTCTTGATTCTCTTAGAAAAGGTTATGTATCTTATGTTGTAAATACAATGACTGATGAATCTATCTCAACTGCACATGATGGTGTAAAGATTAGAAGATGTGCAATTGATAATAATATTCCTGTATTTACATGTTTAGATACAGTTGACGCTTTACTAAATGTTTTAGAAGGTATAACAATGAATGTATCTACAATTGATAGTGAGGAATAATATGGTAGTTGATTTAAAAGTTGTTAGTAATGAAAAAGTAGGACTTGATACATATTTATTAACATTAAGCGGAGATACAAGTTCTATAAAAAATTCTGGAGAATTTGCAGAACTCAAATTAAATGATTATTATTTACGTCGACCTCTATCTATTCATGATTATAATGAAAATACAGTTGAATTTTTATATAAAGTTTTAGGACATGGTACAAGAGATTTAACATATTATAAAGAAGGAGATACCATAAATACTATTCTAGGTCTTGGAAATGGATTCACTGACCTAGATAGTAAATATCCTTTATTAATTGGAGGAGGTATTGGAGTAGCTCCATTATATAATCTTGCAAAAAAATTTAATGATAATGGTATTAAACCTACATTAATATTAGGATATAAAAATATAAATGAAATATCATTATTAGATAAATTTAGCGAAGTTGCAGATGTTATTGTTACAACAGATGATGGTTCATATGGATATGAAGGTAATCCGCTAACATATCTAAAAAATAATAATGTTATGTTTGATAAATATTATGCATGTGGACCACTTATTATGTTAAAGTTTCTAACTCAATTTAATCAAAACGGATATGTTTCTCTTGAAGCTCGTATGGGATGTGGATTTGGTGCATGTATGGGTTGTTCAATTGAAACTAAAGTCGGAGTAAAAAGAGTATGTAAAGAAGGACCTGTCTTCTTAGCTAGTGAGGTAAATCTATGAAATTAAATATTGAATTTTTAAATAAAAATTTTAAAAATCCAATTATACCAGCAAGTGGGACATTTGGATTTGGATATGAATTTAATGAGTTTTATGATATTAACATTTTAGGTTCAATTTCATTAAAAGGTACAACTTTAGAACCAAGATATGGAAACCCTTTGCCAAGAATTGCAGAATGCCCAAGTGGATTAATTAACGCAATAGGTTTACAAAATCCAGGTGTAGATAAGGTTATTAGTGAAGAATTAGTAAAATTAGATAAAGTTTATAATGATAAGGTTATAGTAAATGTTGGTGGACATTCTGTTTATGAATATGTTGAAACTTGTAAAAAGTTCAACAATGTTGATAAAGTGTTTGCAATTGAATTAAATATTTCATGTCCTAATGTTAAGGGTGGAGGAATGGCTTTTGGAACTGATCCAAAAGTTGCATATGATTTAATTAAAGAAATAAAAAAAGAATGCAAAAAACCTCTTATAGCAAAATTAAGTCCAAATGTTACTAATATTGTTGAAATGGCTAAAGCTTGTGAATCAGCTGGTGCTGATGCAATTTCGTTAATAAATACTTTAGTAGGAATGCGTTTTGATTTAAAAACTGCAAAACCTATTATTTCTGTTAAAAAAGGTGGATATAGTGGCCCTGGGATTTATCCTGTAGCACTTAGAATGGTTTATGAAGTTTATAAAAATGTTCATATTCCTATTATAGGAATGGGTGGTATTTCATCTGCATATGATGTAATAGAGATGATGTATGCAGGAGCTAGATTAGTAATGATTGGTTCTCAAAATTTAATTAATCCTTATGTATGTAAAGAAATAATAGAAGATTTACCAAGAGTAATGAAAGAATTGAATATTGATGATTTAGAAAGTATTATCGGAAAGGCGCATATTTATGAATAATGTAATTATTGCATGTGATTTTGATTCAAAAGAAAAATTATATGATTTTTTAAAACCATTTAAAAGTTTAAATCCTTATATAAAGATTGGTATGGAAATGTATTATAAAGAAGGACCAAGTCTTGTAAGAGAATTAAAAGAAAAAGGATTTAAAATCTTTTTAGATTTAAAACTTCATGATATTCCTAATACAGTAAAAAGTGCGATGAAACAACTCGGTGAACTTGGTGTAGATATTACTAATGTTCATGCTGAAGGTGGTATTCAAATGATGAAAGCTGCTCGCGAAGGTTTAGATATGTCTGAATTAGGAAAAAAGACTAAACTTATTGCAGTAACAGTCCTAACTTCACTTGATGAAGATATGATACATAATGAATTATTAATTGATTCTAAATATAGATTAAGTGATGTCGCAAAAAATTATGCAAATAATGCCAAAATAGCAGGTCTTGATGGTGTTGTTTGTTCAGCTTATGAAGCTCCTATTATGTCTGATTTAGGACTTATTTCAGTTTGTCCTGGAATAAGAATGGAAGGAGATTCTTCAAATGATCAAAAAAGAGTTGCCACACCTAAATTAGCAAAAGAAAATAAAGCTACTTATATAGTTGTTGGTAGAAGTATTACAAAGGCAGAAAATCCTGTTGAAGCTTATAATAAATGTTTAAAGGAGTTTAATGATTAATATGGAAAATTTAGAAAAAAAAGTAGCATCATGCTTATTAGATATAAAGGCTGTATTTTTGAAGCCAAACGACCCATTTACTTGGGCAAGTGGTATTAAATCACCAATTTATTGTGATAATAGATTAACATTATCATATCCTAGTGTTCGTAAAATTATAGAAGAAGGTTTAGCTAAAATAATCAAAACATATTATCCTACATGTGAAGTTGTAATGGGAACATCTACAGCAGGTATTGCGCATGCTGCATATGTTTCTGAGATTTTAAATTTACCAATGGGTTATGTTAGAAGTGGTGCAAAAGATCATGGAAGAAAAAATCAAATTGAAGGGGTAGTACCTGTAGGTAAGAATGTTGTAGTTATTGAAGATTTAATTTCAACTGCAGGTTCTGCGATTGATGTATGCAACATTTTAAAAGAAAATGGAGCTAATGTATTAGGTATTGCGTCTATATTTACATATCAATTACAAAAAGGTATTGAAAATTTGGCTAATGCGAATGTCATAAATTATTCATTATCTAATTTTAGCGCATTAATTGAACAAGCATTAGCTGAAAATTATATTGAAAAATCTGACTTAGAAAAGCTTAAGGCATTTCAAAAGGACCCTAATTCAAATTGGCAAAAAAATAATTAAATCAAGTTTTATACTTGGTTTTTTTATTTTATAGTTATATAATATTCCTGGGCTTATGGTACTCACTATACGTGAGACTAGAAAGAAGGAAAAAAATTAATATGAAAAACAATGAAAATATACAGAAGATGGTAGTTACAGCTATATTATTAGCATTAACAATTGTACTTCAAGCATATGCAACAACTTTTAGAATTGGTACATATTCATTACCTTTATCTTTAGTTGTAATCGCAGCCGGTGCTATTATGTATGGTCCATTAGTTGGTTCTATATTAGGTACAGGTTGGGGTTTATTTATCTTTTTTGCAGATACTTCATGCCAAGCATTTATGTCTTATTCAGTTCCAGGAACTATTATGGCAGTAATTGGCAGAGGATTTTTAGATGGATTTATTACAGGTTTATTAGCTGTATTATTCAAGAAAATTTTCAAATTTAAATATGGAAGTTATTTAGCTATATTCATTCCTGCATTACTATTACCATTTATAAATAATTTAATTTTCTTTTTATGTGAATTAACAATATTTAGAGACCTTATTGGAATGGATAAAATTCTTGGTTCATTCTTTACAGTTAATTTATTAATTTCAACAATTATTTCATTTATAATGGCTCCTGTAATTGTAAGAATAGTAAATGCTTCAAAATATATTCTTCATCTTGAAGAAAAACCAAAGGTTGAAGAAGAAAATTTAAGCACTGATAAAGTTTATTCAGAATTAGAAAAATAAGATTTAAATATAAATTGGTCTAAATTATTGTCATATAAATAAATAATTGAAACATAAGCCTACTTCAAATTCGAAAATGATAAATAATTTAAGCTATACTTTGATTAAGAAAAGATTTCAGGAGGGTATTTATTATGTTTAAAGATAAAATTATAAAAGAATATGATAGTAAGTATTTAAAAAGAGAAGATAATAATCATTTATTAAAATATTTTATGCCAAATGATTTCAAAGATATGAATCATAAAGCGGTTAGGTTTGCATCAGATAAAGGACAAATTTTAAATGGTTATATATTTTATAATAAATCTTTAAACGAATATAGTAATTTAATAGTTCTTCTACATGGTGCTGGTGGTGGATATTTATCATATATGAAGGAAATATATACTCTTGTAAAAGGAGGATATTTAGTATTCACATATGATTATACTGGAACTTTTTCAAGTGAAGGTGATTCATTGAATGGTTTTTCACAACCACTAATTGATTTTAAGTATGCCTATGAATACATTAAATCAGAACCTAAATTAAAAAATTTAGATTTATATTTATTTGGTCATTCATGGGGTGGCTTTGTTTCGTTGAATGCTTTAAATTATAAAGATTTTGATATAAAAAAGGTAGTTGCATTAGCTCCTATTGCATCTTTAAAAACTATTCTTGAAGAACAAATTAAAGGCTTTAAGAAATATATTGCTATTCCTGAAATTTTAAAATATGAGAAAGAAAAATTTGGAGAAGTAGCAACTTTTAATGCTTTTGATGCAATGAAGAGCGACGCAGATATATTAGTAGTCGCATCTAATGATGACCCTATTGTTAGTTTTAAGAAAAATTTCTTAAAATTAAAGAAAACTAATTCATTAAATAATCATTATTTTCTTGAAGTAAATAATAGATTGCATAATCCAAATTATACAAAGGATGCAAGTCAGTATTTAGCCTTTGTATTAAATGAATTTGAAAAATTAGTTAAAGATAATAAATTGACAACGTTTGAAGATAAACAATTATATTTTTCAAATGTTGATTTTGATAGGGCATCTCAACAAGACAAAGATGTATTCTCAAAAATTTTTGATTTTTTAGGAGGTTATGAATAATGTATTTATTGATAGATGTTGGTAACAGTAATATTTGTTATGGATTTGTTGAAGGTAAAACACTTATAAAAACTTTCCGAATGAAAACTATGCTAGATAGATCTAGCGATGAATATTATTTAATGTTTAATTCATTTATTTCAAATCAATCATTTGATGATGTAATAATTTCATCAGTAGTACCTGTTATTACAAGTGCACTTGTAAAAATGTTTAAGAATCATTACCATAAAGATGTAAGAATTTTAGGTCCTGGAATTAAAACTGGAATTCAAATTAAAGCTGATAATCCAAGAGAAGTTGGATCTGATTTAATATGTGATGTTGCAGGAGCACAGACTTATTGTAATGAATCTTTAATAATTGATTTAGGTACTGCAACTAAATATATTTATCATAAAAATAGTACATTTATGGGTTTATCTATTGCACCTGGTGTATCTATTTCAATGAAGGCTTTAACATCAAAAGCCGCATTACTTCCTGAAATTGAATTACAAATTCCAAAGTCAATTTTATGCAATAATACAATTAATTGTATGCAATCTGGTGTAATTTATGGTGCAGTATGCCAAGTTGATTCTATGATAGATAGAATAAAAGAAGAAATTAATAAACCAGATTTAAAAATTATTGCTACTGGTGGTTTAGCAAGTTTAATTATTCCACTATGTAAGAATAAGATTGAGATAGATCCCGATTTAACATTAAAGGGATTGTTAGATATCTATTTGAGAAATTGTAAATAAATTATGGCTTCTGTAAAGAAGCCTTTTTTTACTTGAATAAAATATTTAATGAAAGTATAATAGTAGCAAGTGAGGAGATAATTTTATGAATTATTTAGAGAAAGCTCAAATTTGGAAAGATTGTAAAAATTTAGATTCAAATTTGAAAGAAGAATTAGAAAAGATGTCTGATGCAGAATTAAAAGATGCATTCACATCTGATTTAGAATTTGGTACTGGTGGATTAAGAGGAGTTCTTGGTGCAGGTACTAATAGAATGAATATTTATATAGTTAGAAAGGCAACTTTAGGTTTTGGTAGATACCTTGCTCAATTTGAAAATGCATTCCAAAGAGGAGTATGTATTTCACATGATAATAGACACCAATCAAGACAATTTGCATTAGATAGTGCTCATGTTCTTACAAAAATGGGTTATCATGTTTATTTGTTTGAAAATTTACGTCCTACTCCTGAATTATCATTTTCAGTAAGAGCTAATCATGCGATTGGCGGTATTATGATTACCGCATCTCATAATCCAAAGGAATACAATGGTTATAAGATTTATAATGAAGATGGATGTCAATTATTACCTGAGGATGCTAATAAAGTTATCCATGAAATAAATGAAATAAAGGATATATTTAATATTCCACTTTCTGAAGATGATTATGGTATTACCATGATGGGAAAAGAAATGGATGATTTATATATTTCAAATATTAAATCAATTGTTAGAAATGCTAATTATAAAAAGGATTTTAAGATTACTTATACACCACTTCATGGAACTGGTTCAGTATTTATTCCTAATGTATTACAATCACTTGGCTATGATGTTACACCTGTAGCAGCTGAAATGGTAAATGATCCTGATTTTAGTGCTGTTACAAGTTCAAATCCTGAACAAAAAGATTCATTTGATGGTTCTATTAAATTAGCTAATGAAATTGGTGCTAAAGTAGTTCTTGCAACTGACCCTGATGCTGATAGACTTGGAGTTGGATGCTTACACAATGGCAAATGGGTTCTATTATCAGGAAACCAATCTGCTACATTGATTTTTGATTATTTAATTAAAATGGCTAAGAAGAATAAAGAAGATTTATCTAATTCTTATTTATTCTCAACTATTGTTTCTTCTTCATTACCTGTTGATATTGCTCGTAAGAATAATATGAAATACAAATTATCCTTAACAGGATTTAAATATGTTGGTGATAATGCAAAGAAAATTGAAGGTAAATATAATTATTTCTTCGGATTTGAAGAATCATATGGTTGTTTAATTAAAGATTCTGTAAGAGATAAAGATTCGCTTCAAGCTTGTATTATGCTTTGTGAAATGGCTGCTTATTACTATGAACAAGGTAAAGATATGGTTGATGCATTAGAAGATATCTATAAAGAATATGGTTATTATAAAGATGGTATCACTAATATCGTATTAAAGGGTGAAGAAGGTAAAGCTAAAATAAATTCTACTATGGATTATTTTAAGGAAAATGATATTACTCTTCCTTCATTTAAAATAATTAATAAGGTTAATATTGCAAAATCAGTTAGCAAAAACATCTTAACAGGTATGGAAACACAAATAGATTTACCTAAATCAAATGTTGTTATGTATAATCTTGAAGGTGGATCATGGTTTGTATTAAGACCATCAGGTACTGAACCTAAATTAAAGGTTTATTATCAAATTGTTGCTAAAGATATGAATCAAGCTAATAGTTTAATGGATAAACTTCAAGAAGAAGTTAAGAATATAGTTGTACCATTAACTAAGTAATTTAATGTCTATAAGGAAAAACCTTATAGACTTTTTTGTTATTTAAATTTTAAAATTATTTATTGGCAAAATTTTAACAAAATATCTTAATGTAAGCACTTTCTTTCATGAATTCATTGTGATATAATAGTCGCATAGGAAGGAGTGGATTAGTTTATGAATATATGGACAGATATGGACCCAAGTAGAATTACCGAAGATGATTTTGTTGCATTCATTGAAATCGGTAAAGGAATGAAAAATAAGTATGAACTAGATAAACAAACAGGACGTTTAATTCTAGATAGAATACTTTATACATCTACACACTATCCTCAAAATTATGGTTTTATTCCTCATACATATTGTGGAGACCATGACCCACTTGATGTTTTAGTATTATGTAGCGAAGCAATTCTACCAGGTACCGAAGTAAGATGTTATCCTATAGGAGTAATGAAAATGATTGACCAAGATGAAACAGATGAGAAAGTCATCGCAGTACCATTTGGTGATCCTAATTACAATATGTATAAGTCAATATTTGATTTACCTCAACATGTTACTGATGAAATAAAACACTTCTTTACAGTTTATAAGACTCTTGAAAACAAATCAGTTGTTGTCCAAGATATGCTTGGACCTGAAGAGGCTAAAAAATCTATTAGAGATTCACTTAAATTGTTTGATGAAGAAATAACACCTAAACTAAAAAAGCGTTGTTAAAAAGGGTAGGCTAGTTGCCTACTTTTTTTATGGAGTAATTATGGAATTAGATTTAAAAAAATATATTGATATTAATTATAAAAAATTTTCTGAAAAATTGATTCCTAATTCAAAAATTTTAGGAATTAGAAGTAATGACTTAAAATCAATTGCTAAATATAATGTTAAAAATAATATTGATTATTTCAATAAAGACTTTATTTATCATGAAGAAATAATGATTTATATGTATATGTTATCATATATAAAAGATATAAGTATTATATATAAAGAACTAGATAATATTGTACCCAAATTTATAAATTGGGCACAGGTCGATTCTCTTTTAAATATTAAAATGATTAGCAAAAATAGAGATTATTTTTTACCACTTATTTATAAATATAGATTTAGTGAAAAAGAATTTGAAGTAAGATTTTCTTTGATTATGTTATTGTCGCATTATATGGATAGTAATTATTTAGATCTCATTTTTGAAACAATTAACAATATAAAAATAGACTCTTATTATTCTAATATGGCTGCTTCTTGGTTAATAGCAGAATGTTTTATTAAATATAGAGATTACACAATGAATAAATTTAAGGAATTAAAAGTAAATAAATTCATTTTTAATAAAAGTATTTCAAAAATATGTGATAGTTTTAGAGTAGATACATCAGATAAAGAGTATTTAAAAAGTTTAAGAAGAAAATAAGCAAAAAAATTATATTTAAATAGATACTTTATTTTTTTAAACCTTTAATTTTTTTAATATATTTGATATAATACATTAAGTATGACAAGGAGGAATGTCAAATGGCTTTAACAGCTGGTATTGTTGGACTTCCTAATGTTGGTAAGTCAACACTTTTTAACGCAATTACTAAATCAGGAGTACTTGCAGCAAATTATCCATTTGCAACTATTGACCCAAATGTTGGTGTTGTAGAAGTGCCTGATAAGAGATTAGAAAAATTAAATGAAATATATCATCCAAAGAGTTTAGTTCCTGCAGTATGCGAATTTACAGATATTGCTGGTTTAGTTAAAGGAGCTTCAAAAGGAGAAGGTCTTGGTAACCAATTCCTTGCAAATATAAGAAATTGTGATGCAATTATTGAAGTAGTACGTTGCTTTGATGATGCAAATATTATTCATGTTGAAGGTTCAGTTGATCCTGTAAGAGATGTTGAAACTATAAATATGGAATTAATATTATCAGATTTAGATGTCATTAATACACGTATTCCTAAGATTGAAAAGAAGGCTCAATCTAAAGTTGATGATGCACCTCTTGAGTATGCTTTATTAACAAAAATAAAGAAGCATCTTGAAGAGGGTAAACCTGTTAGAGCATTATCATTTGAAGAAATTGAAATGCCTTATATAAAGCGTTATGCTTTATTAACTCAAAAACCTATTATGTATGTAGCTAATTTAGCAGATTCTGATATAGCAGATCCTACTAGCGTTTCTTATTATAATCAATTAGTAGAATATGCTACAAAAGAAGGAGCTAAAGTTGTTCCTATTTCTGCTGAAATTGAATCTGAATGTGCTCAATTATCAGATGAAGAGAGAGATGCCTTCCTAAATGAAATGGGTATTCCTGAAGCTGGATTAAATGTTTTAATTAGAGAAACTTATTCTTTATTAGGTTATGCTACTTATTTCACAGCAGGTGAAAAAGAGGTTAAGGCTTGGACATTCCGTAGAGGAATGACAGCTCCTCAATGTGCTGGTATTATTCACACTGACTTTGAAAGAGGATTTATTAGAGCTGAAACTTGTGCATTTAAAGATTTAGAAGAATATGGTAATATGCAAAAGGTTAAAGAAGCTGGTAAGGTTAGACAAGAAGGTAAAGATTATATCGTCCAAGATGGAGATATAATGTTATTCAAGTTTAATGTTTAGTGTTTAAAATATCTGGTTTAAAACGTGCAAATTTGCAAAGTGAATTTTGATTTTAATGATTGAAATGATTTTTGTAGATTTAATTTGTTTTAAGCCAGTTTTTTTAACAAAAATGTTTTGATTTTATTGAAAAAAATGTCGTTTTTTGCTATTATTGAAGTAAGTAAAGGAGTGTTGTTATAAGATGGATTTGTTTGATATTATACCTGAGAACTTTTTCTCTTTACTTAGTGGTAAGAACAAACGTCTCTATCTTGCTTGTTTAATTAAATCTTTTAAAATCTATGAGATGGGATCAATTCTTGGAATTGATAAGAAAGTTGTTGTAGATGAATTAACAGATTATCTTGAACATTCTGATTTATCATTTACTGATGAAGAAGATGTTAATGAAGACGAGGATGAACAAGAAGCTAAAGAATCTAAAAGAAGTTTAGCTTATTTTATTTTGCGTCGTTTTGAACAAACAGGATGGATTTATATAGATGTTACAAGTGATTATGAAGAAATTTTAAATTTTACTGATGTAGGTATTACAATGGTAGAAGCCATTATGAATTTGACCCCATGGGCAAATGAATCATTTGAATTTAATCCTGATGAATGGGATGATTCATTTATAGAAATTAATTCAAATGAATATAATGGTTACATTTATACAATTTATACATTATTAAATTCTGACAGCTTAGATTATGGTCTAACTATAACTGAAGTATATAGAAATACTAAATTATTAATTAGAGCTTTAAGAAAACTTGACAGTAGAATGAAGGATTATATTGAATCCGTTGTTAATAATACAGATGTTCATAATTTAATTGAAAGATTAATGAATTATAAAGTTGAACTTGTTGATAATGGATACAAGCAATTAAAAACTGGAGATAACATTAATAAATATAGATTAAGCATTGTTACTAATTTAGAAAACATCGAGTCTAATGAAGCTATAATGTATAAAGTTGTTGATAATTATTTAAAGAGATATCCTAAAATGGAAGTAGCATATAAGAGAGCTTATAAGGATATTGATGAAATGATTGATGTATTTAATGAATTAGATGCATTTGTTACAGAAATTGATAAAAAGAACAGCAAATATATTGATTCTACAATTGGTAAGATTAAATTCTTATTATCTGAAGATGAAAATATTGTTGGTAAATTAAACAATATTTTAAAATATATTAAAGTTGAAAATAAAAACAATCATATTGATAAAGCAATTAATAAAGTTAATGATTTATTTAAACTTAGAGAAAATAAGATGTTTAGATCTGAAAAATCATTATATACTCCTCGTGGTAAATACGAAAGAGTACAAGGACAATATGTTGATTTATCAAGATTTGATTTAACTAGTGAAACTGAAGAATTCTTAAAAACATATGAGAATCCATTTAATGATGATGCAATCAAAGATTTCTTATATTCGCATATGATTGAAGGAGAATTTAGAGCTAGTGATGTAATCCATTATGATACAAGTGTAGATGTTGTTGTTATGTGTTTATATGCATTAGTATATGGCAGTGAAAATAACTTTGAACTTGTTAAGCTTGAGAATAAAATTAATCATGAAAAATTCTCAATGCATGATTTCTTGCTAAAGGAGGAAAAGTAATATGTTAGATGGTTATCAATCATTAAATGTTAGTCAAAAGAATACATTTAGAGAATGTGCTAATAAATTAATTTCATATACATTTTTAGCTCGTGATAAAGAAGATAATAAAGAAGACTATTATTTTGTTGTATCATTTCAAAGCTTATTTGAAGAATTCTTTTCAATTTTAGGCTATGAAATAGAAATAGATCAAGCATTAGGAACTATTATGTTATCTAGTGATAATAATTCTAATGTACTAAAATTAAATAGAGATAATACTGTTGTATTATTAATTTTAAGACTTTTATATAGTGAAAGATTAAAAGAAACAACTTTAAATAGTAATATTGTTATTAATGTTGAAGATATTCAAAATAAATATAATTATTTAGAAATTAAGCAAAGAATTAATAAAACAGATTTAGTTAAAGCTTTAAGAACATTTAGAAAATATAATCTTATTGAAGTAATAGGATTAAAGGATGCATTAGTTGCAAATACAAAAGTTGTCTTAATGCCTACAATTCTTCAAGCTATTAAGGTTTCTGATATTAATGAAGTTGATGCAGCAATTTCAAATATTATTGGGGAGGTAGAACATGAAAAAGCTAACTAAAATTAGACTTGTAAACTGGCACTACATCTCTAATGAAACAATCGAAATTAAAAATAATGTTTTATTAACAGGTGCAAATGCTTCTGGTAAATCAACAATTCTTGACGCTTTAACTTATGTATTAACTGCAGGTGAAACAACATTTAACCTTGCTGCAAACGAAAAAGGTAAGCGTGATCTTAGAGGTTATATTAAGTGTAAACTTGGTATAGAAGATAAGGAATATTTAAGAGATGGTGATGTATCTGGTGATATAGCACTAGAATTCTATGATGAAAAAATTCAACAATATTTTATCATTGGTGTAGTATTAGATGCATTTGGTGAATTAGCACCAGTTAAATTCTTATTCTATTCAGCTGAAAATACAAGAATTGAAGACAATATGTTCTTTGATTTAAGCGGTAAGGTTTATTCTACTGTTGAATTTAGAAAAGTGAATAGAGACTTATCATATTATTCAACTAAGAGAGAAGCTAAGAGAGCATTTAGAACTTTATATGGTTCAATTAATGAAGATTTCTTCAAGATGATTACTAAAGCTTTAGCATTTAAACCTATTTCAGATGTTAAGGAATTTATTTATCAAAATATACTTGAAGAAAAAGAAATTGATGTAACTAATATTAGAGATGCTATTAGATCATTTAAAGACTTAGAATCAACTCTTAAAGTTATTCAATTAAAGATTGATAGATTAACTGAATTAAGTGCTTTAGTTGATAATGCTAAAGATATTATTGATAAGAAAAATTATCTTAATTATTTAATGAAATTATTTGATGTAAAGAAGATTGAAGGAAATAAACAAAATATTTCTGACCAAATTGAAATTGAAATAGCTAAATTAGAAGCTATTAAAGAGGAACTTCAACATCAAAATGATTTAACTTCTGAATTACAAGAAAAGAGTCAAAATCTATATGACGCTCTATCAAACGATGAAGGATTTAAAAATAGTGAATATTTATCTAGACAAATTGAAAAATGCCAAAGAGATATTGAAACATTAGGAGATGCTGAAAATATTTATTTGCAACATGCTTCTAAAATTAAAGAAACAATTAATTCATTACGTCAAGAATCTGATATTAGAGAATATAATGAATTCTATAATATTCCTCTTAATAATACTGATGTTAGAATGTTACAAGACATTAAATTAAAAGTTGTTAATTATCAACAAGTATTTAAGAGAATTATTGATAGTAATCTTGAGGAAATTGGTTCTTTAAATAGCCAAAAATCTGATGTAATTGATGAAATGAAGACTGTTAAGGAAGCTAGACAAAATCTTGACAGTAATAGATTACATTATCCTGCAGGATTAAATGAATTAAGAACTGAAATTAGTGAAAATCTTAAGAGATTATATAATAAAGATGTTTCTGTTCATATTTTTTGCGAATTAATCGAAATAAAAGATAAGAATTGGGCAAAAACAATTGAATCATTCTTAGGTAATCAAAAATTTATTTTAATTGTTGAACCTAGATATTATGATTCAGCATTACAAATCTTTGCGCGTATTAAAAATAAATATTCACATGGATTTGGTATTGTAAATACTGAAGCTATTCAAAAATATAATCAATATATGCCAAATAGCTTAGCATCAATTATGTCAAGTGAAAATAAAGATGCTCAAAACTATATCAACTTCACATGTGGTAATGTAATTATGTGTGAAAGCGAAGGAGAATTAAAGAATTATCAAATCGCTATCACAAATGATGGTTTATTATACAGAGGTTATGTTGTAAGATCAATGAACTTAAATGTTCAAAGATTTATAGGTTCTGGTGCAGTTGATGAGCAAAAGGCTCAATGGGATGAAAAAGCTAGTGAACTATCTTCACAATATTATGAGATAGTTAATCAAATTGAAGCTTATAGAAATGAAAATCAAAAGATTCAAAGTTTATCATTAGATAAATTTATAAATGAAATTGATTCATTGAATAATTATTATTCATTAAGTGATAGAATTTCAAAATTAACTCTTGAAAAGAGTAAGTCTAAGAAATTATCTACTACTGAAACTCAAGATGAATATAATAAAGTTAAGCAACAAATCGCTGATTGTGATGCAAAGAAAATTGCTATTTCTCAACAAATTGGTTCTCAAACAACAAGAATTGATAGTTTAAGACAATCTATTGTTGATTTAGATAAACAATTAGAAGATATTTCTAATGTATTAGCTAATTTAGCAAATGATAATTTATCATTAGATAATGATTGTCGTAAAGAATATGATTCTATGATTGAAGAGATGTCAATTGAGAGTGCTTATAAATCTTGTGAAGCTAGATTAAGATCAACTGAACAAACATATGAAAATCTATGTTCAGGTATCTTAAATAAAGAAAGTGAATATATTCAAGAGTTCAATTCTAACTTGTCAGTTGGTGTAGATCAAATTCAAAACTATTTAGATGAACTTGATAAATTACAAAAATCTGAACTTGTTAAATATGAGGCAAAAGTACGTCAAGCAAGAGAAACAGCTGAAATTATCTTTAAAGAAGACTTTATTTCAAAACTTCGTAACAATATTTCAACTGCCGAAGCAGAGATTTCAAAGATAAATGAAACATTATCTAAAATTCCATTTGGTAATGATACTTATGAATTTATTTTCCCTAAATCAAAGGAATATGGTGGATTCTATGATATGTTTAAATCTAACGATGTAGTTGATGGTCAATCTATATTTACTACAAGTTTTGAAAAGACATATACTCAACAATTAGATGAATTATTTACTGCAATCGCAAGTGATTCATTAGATGATAATACAACATTTAATAAATTTACAGATTATAGAACTTACATGGATTATGATATTAAGATTTCTAACCAATATGGTGAATCTATGTTATATTCAAAAGTATTTAGAGAAAAATCAGGTGGAGAAACACAAGTTCCATTCTATGTAGCAATGATAGCTTCATTTGTTCGTATCTATACACAAAATGTAAATGGTTCATCAATTGGAATTATTATGTTAGATGAAGTATTCGATAAGATGGATACTAATCGTATGAGATCTATGATGGAGTTTATGACAGAAATGCCACTTCAATTTATCCTAGCTTGCCCACCTCAAAGAATGAATATTTTAGGTTCTTATACAGATACAACTATTGTTGTATTCCGTCGTGGAAATAAGACTCAAGCTCTTCCTATGACTACAAAAGATGAAATTGAAGATGCTAAAGCTCAATCTGAATTTGTAAATGAGGAGATGTAATATGGCTCTATTTCATAAAGAAGATAAAGAAAAAGAAACTAATTATGTTCTAGCAAAAGATAGAATTATTATGGAACAATTAGTTGATAATGATCAATATGCTGCAAATTTAATTGATAAATTAAAAAATGGTAATCCATTAGTATTAAATTTTGCAAAATTAGATTTAATGGCTTGTAACAAATTCCTAGCTTTCTTTACAGGAGCTTGTTACGCCATTAATGGTAAGACTATTAAAATTAAGGAATTAACATATTTGTTTGCAAGAAATTGTGATTTTGAAGATGGTTCATTAAATGATTTCTTACAACAAATTTAGGTATTGTTTATTTTAATAAAATAGTATATAATTTTAAACGTATTTAATATCTATGAAACAGACGGAATATTAAGGTAGTTAAAAAAGCGACTAGCGTATGGTGAAAGGCTAGAATGAATTAATATTTAGATCACTGTGGAGATGATTATACGAAGAGTATAGTCCGTAATCAGGCGTTAACGATAATGAGTGCAATATTATTTAATATTGAACAAAGGTGGTAACACGATTTTATGCGTCCTTTATTTAAAGGGCGCTTTTTTTATTAGGAGGAATTTATGTCTGAATTTAAAGATACTGTTAATCTTGGTCATACTGACTTTGAAATGAGAGCTAATTTAGCAAATAAAGAGCCAAAGATTCAAGAACAATGGGCTAAGAACAATATTTATGCTAAAAGATTAGAAAAAAATGAAAAGTGTGAACAATATACTATTCATGATGGTCCACCATATGCAAATGGACCAATCCATTTAGGACACGCATTAAATAAAATTTTAAAAGATTTTATCGTAAGATATAAGAATATGAATGGTTTCTATTCATTATATATTCCAGGTTGGGATACACATGGTTTACCAATTGAAAATGCTATTCAAAAGAAAGGTGTAAATCGTAAAGAGGTTGCTATTTCTGACTTTAGAGATATGTGCGATAAATATGCACATGAACAAGTAGCAAAACAAATGGAAGGTTTCAAGAGACTTGGAGTTGAAGCTGATTGGGAACATCCATATATTTCTTTACAACATGAATTTGAAAGAGACCAAGTTAGAGTATTTGGTAAGATGGTTGAAAAAGGTTTAATTTATAAAGGATTAAAGCCTGTTTATTGGTCTCCATCATCAGAATCAGCTTTAGCTGAAGCTGAAATTGAATATAAAGATATTACTTCAAAGGCTATTTTCTTTACATTTAATTTACTTGATGGTAAGGGTGTACTTGAGAATGCTAAGATTATGGTTTGGACAACTACTCCATGGACATTACCATGTAATGTTGCGGTAGCTGCACACCCAGATTTAGAATATGTTGTATTTAATTCAAATAAAGGTAAGATGGTTTGTGCTAAGTCATTACTTGAAAAATTAGTTTCAAAATTAGGCTTAGAAGATGTTACTGAATTAGCAACTATTCAAGGTAATGAATTAGAGTATTTACATGTTAAGCACCCATTATATGATAGAGAATCTTTAGTAATTAATGCTGATTATGTTACTGACAGTGATGGTACTGGTTTTGTACATATTGCACCAGGTTATGGTGAAGATGACTATGTTGCTGCTAAGAAATACAATTTACCTGTATTAGTTTATGTAGATGACCATGGTGTACAAGGTAAAGAAAGTGGTAAATATGCTGGATTATTCTATGAAAAGAGTGAAGATCCAATTATTGAAGATTTAAAAGAGAATGGTTCATTATTATTACTTGACCCTATTACTCACAGCTATCCTCATGACTGGAGAACTAAGAAACCAGTTATTTTCCGTGCTACAGCACAATGGTTTGCTTCAATTGACCCAATTAAGGATGAAATTTTAGACGCAATTCATAATGGTGTTAAATGGGACCCAGTATGGGGTGAAGTTAGACTTGGTAATATGATTAAAGAAAGACATGATTGGTGTATTTCTCGTCAAAGAGCTTGGGGTGTTCCTCTTCCTGTATTCTACTGCGAAGATGGTGAACCAGTTCTTGATTTAAAAGTTATTGAACATGTTGCAAAGATTTTTGAACAATATGGTTCTACTGAATGGTATAGAAGAGATGCAAAAGACTTATTACCAGAAGGATATACAAATTCACATTCTCCAAATGGTAAATTCCGTAAAGAAACTGATATCATGGATGTATGGTTTGATTCAGGTTCTTCATACATGACTCTTTTAAGAAGAGGTTTAAAATTCCCTGCTGATTTATATCTTGAAGGTTCTGACCAATATAGAGGTTGGTTTAATTCATCAATTATTACTTCAGTAGCTAATTTTGGTACTGCTCCATATAAGAAGGTATTATCTCATGGATTTACACTTGATGGTAAAGGCCAAAAAATGAGTAAGTCATTAGGTAATACAGTTGATCCAATTAAAGTATCAAATACTCAAGGTGCTGATATTTTACGTTTATGGGTTGCAAATGTAGATTTTAGATCAGATATGGTTATGTCAGATGATCTATTAAAACAAGTTTCAGATTCATATAGAAAAATTCGTAACACAATTAAATTCTTATTAGCTAATATTGATGGATTTGATCCTAAAAAAGATGCTGTATCATTTGATAATTTAGCAAATGTTGATAAATATATGCTTATTAAATTAAATAAATTTGTAAGTGATTTAAAGAATGCTTATGATGAATTCCAATTTAATGAAGTTTGTAAATTAATCAATACATTTGTTGTAAACGATCTATCTAGTTTCTATCTAGATTTCACAAAGGATATCTTATATATTGAAGAAGCAAACGATCCAGCTAGACGTTCAGTTCAAACTGTATTCTATGAAATCGTAAAGACTTTAATTATTGTTATTTCTCCACTTGTACCACATACTGCAAGTGAAGCATATAGTTTCTTACCATTCCATACTGAAGAAGATGTATATTTAGAGAATTTCCCAAGTATAAAAGATTATAGTGCTTACAAGGATATTGAAGAGTCATTCGATAAATTCATGAATGAATATCGTCCTCAAGTATTAAAAGCATTAGAAGAAGCTAGAAGCAATAAGGTTATTGGTAAATCATTTGCTGCTAAACTTACATTTACTTTAGATAAAGAAGCAAAAGAATTATTCGAAAAATTAAATTCAAATATTGGACAAATGTTAATTGTATCTCAAACTGAATTTAATGATGGAGATAAATTTGACATTGTAGTTAGTGCTGCAGAAGGTGTTGTTTGTGAAAGATGTCGTGCAACTGTACCTTTTGTTACTGTAAATGGTCTATGCCCTCGTTGTCAAAAGATTGTAGATAAGATTTATGGAAATTCTAATAACTAATGATGATGGGATTAGCTCTAAGCTAATCCTATTACTTTTTAATAAGCTTACTAAATTAGGACATAATGTAATCGTTTGTGCTCCTGATAAGAATAATTCATGCATTTCCCAGGCAATAAGATATTGGGAATATGAGGATAATCACTTAACTAAAGTATCTGAATTTATGTATAGTCATCCAGGTACACCTGCTGATGGAATTAATTATTATTTAAAAGAATTTAATAAATTACCAGATTTAGTAATTTCAGGTATTAATAATGGATTAAATGCAGGTGTAGATGTTCAATATAGTGGAACAATTGGTGCTGCAAGTGAAGCTATTAATATGAATATACCTGCTATTGCTATATCTAGTGAGGTTGATTATGACGAAGAGGTTGTAAATAAAGGATTAGATATTATTTTTGATAAAGTTTTTAAACATCAATTATATTCTAAAGATTTTATTTATTCTTTTAATATCCCACATGTAATAAATTATGACAAGATAGTAGTAGCACCATTAAATAGTGGGATAGATATAGATGAACCTAAATATGAATTTTTGTCAAAATTTAATCATATTGATAAGCAATATTACCACAATAATATTGGTAAAAATACTGATTTATACTTTTTATATAAAGGAATTATAACTGTTACACCTATCGTAGTTGATAGAACAGACTATAAAAATATGTCAAAAATCGCTAATTTTTTTGACAAATAGTGTTAAAATTGATAAAATTGAAATAAGAGTGGAAGTGATTTTAAATGAAGTTTCAATATTACTTTCTAAAAGAGGGTACAAGAGTATATGATCGTGCGGAATTTGTAACATATATGAGTGCACAAAAGTATATTAAGTTTGAAGGAGAAGGCCAAGTTAAGAAGGCATATTATCATGATTCAGTTTTGGATTTTGATGCTGTTTTTGTTATGGGCAATCATTCAGTTATTGATAGAATTGAAAGATTAAATCCTAAATACTTAGATACTAATTTATATGTTGAATTTGAATTATTATCAAATACATATAAGGTTAATAGACTCGTTGATATTATTAAGGAACTTTGTGAGAAATTTGACTTTGTAGTTTATAATCCTTATTTTGAGGATGTTTCAAAGTTTGACAGATCATTATTAATAAATTGCTTCAATATTTGTAAGAATGCTTATAAGAAAAAATTTGATGATGATTTTGTTAATATTCCGAGAATATCTTCTGATTCTTTAGAAAAAGTCTATGCTTATTTAGAAAATAAAGAACAAATTGAACAAAATTATGAAGATAAATCTCTTGATTATTTATTTGTTGGAGAATCTGGAACTAGAAATTCATATGTATGTCTAGATCTTGATTTAAGCAATGGTACTATCATTCCACCAGGCTGTAAATTAGTGAAAATATCATTAGATGACAATGTTTATTTCACTTCTTTTGAAGAAGTATATAAGAAAATTGGTAAATTTTGTGAAGCACTTAATTGCGGTCTACCATTTAATGTACTTAAGATTAAAAATAAGTACATTAGAAAAATTAATAAGATTTTAACAAAAACAAAATTTAATAGAGTCATGGTTCAATTAAAGAATGTTGACTTTGAGAAAGTTTTGGATTTGTAAAATAGAAAGAAGGATATATAAAAAATGCTTGATTCAAAATTATTCGATCACACATTATTAAAAGCTTTTGCTACTAAGGAGGATATTGTAAAGCTTTGCGCTGAAGCAAAGAAATACAATTTTAAATCTGTATGTGTAAATCCATATTGGATTCCAGTTGCAAAAGAAGAATTAAAGGGAAGCGATGTATTAGTATGTACAGTTATTGGATTCCCTCTAGGTGCAAATACTATTGAAACAAAAGTATTTGAAACTAAAGACGCTGTTGCAAAAGGTGCAGACGAATGCGACATCGTAATTAATATCGGAGAAGCTAAGGCTGGTAACTTCGATTATATTGAAAAAGAATTAAAGGCTTTCGTTGAAGCTGCAGGTAAGAATGTTGTAACTAAGGTTATCATTGAAACTTGCTATTTAACAGATGAAGAAAAGAAAGAAGCTTGCTTAGCTGCTAAGCGTGCTGGAGCAACATTCGTAAAGACATCTACAGGATTTGGTACTGGCGGTGCTACTGTTGAAGACATCGCATTAATGCGTAAAACTGTAGGACCTGAAATGGGTGTTAAGGCATCAGGTGGAGTTCACCACAAGGCAGAAGTTGATGCTTTAGTTAAAGTTGGTGCAACTAGAATTGGTTGTTCAGCTTCAGTTCAATGTATGGAGGAAGACAAGTAATTATGGCAAATGCATTTCCAACACCACATATTAATTGTGAAGACCCAAATTTAATTGCAAAGACAGTTCTATTACCAGGAGACCCATTAAGAGCTAAGTTTATTGCTGACACATTCTTAACTGATGTTGTTCAATTTAACACAGTTCGTGGAATGTATGGTTTTACTGGTAAATATAATGGAAAGAAGATTTCTGTTATGGGTTCTGGTATGGGACAACCATCATTAGGAATCTATGTATATGAATTATATCAATTCTATGGAGTAGAACAAATTGTTAGAATTGGTTCAGCAGGTGCTTATACACCAGATTTAAAGGTATTTGATACAGTATTAGTTACTGAAGCATATTCTGAATCTTCATTTGCTAAAGTAGCATTTGACATGGGATCTCATATTATGAAGTCAAATAAGGGTTTAAATAATAAGCTTCATAAAGCTGCAGAAAAGTTAGGTATTCCACTAACTGATATTAGAACACATTCATCAGATGTATTCTATCATGATTTCAATCCTAAATTTAAGTGGGAATCAATTAGAGATGATAAGGGTTGCCAAGCAGTAGAAATGGAATCATTTGCATTATTTGCAACTGCAAAAGCTTTAAAGAAAAAAGCTACTTGCTTATTAACTATTTCTGATTCATTTACTAATCCAGCATCTAATACTACAGCTGAACAAAGACAAAGCTCATTTACAAATATGATGAAAATTGCTCTTTCTTTAGCTAGCAATAAGTAATTAGAACTTTTTAGAATTTAAAGAATACGAAAATATTTCGTATTCTTTTTATTTTTCTAGTTAATTCATAAAAAAGGTGGTAAAATTATAATGTAGGATTATGGGATTTTATTTCAAAGATCGTTTTTCTGTATTTGATTAAAATGGGTTATATTAATAAGTATTTAATTCTATAATTAGTGTTAGGAAGTGATTATATTGGCTAAAGACTATTATAAGCAAATTAGATTCATTCTTTATAGTAATGAACCTGATGAAACTAAAAGAGAAAAATTAGACAACTATCATGCAAATGACATTGCAAATGTTGTTGAACACTTATCAAAGATTGAAAGATTGAAGTTATATAAAATTATTGGACTTGATAGAACAAGTGAAGTCTTCTCATTCTTAGATGATGTTAATGAATTCATTGACGAACTAGATTATGAACAAGCTGCTGATATCATTGAAAAGATGGATGCTGATGATGCGGTTGACGTATTAGACGAACTTGAAGATGAAGACGCTGAACAAATCATTAGTCGTATGGATGGTGAATCAGCAGAAGATGTTAAATTAATTAATTCTTATGAGGAAGATGAAATCGGTAGCAAAATGACTACTAATTTCATTTCTATACCATATGGTTATGATGTTAAACAAACAATGAAGGAACTTGTTAAACAAGCTGCTGAAAATGATAATATTAATACATTATTCGTGTTAAAAGATGATGATGTATTATATGGTATGATTGAACTAAAAGATTTAATTTGTGCTAGAAAAGATTCTAATATAGATGATATAATATTAAAAAATACTCCATGTGTAAGAGATACTGATATTGTTAGTGAAGTAATTAATGATGTTCGTGAATATGATATGGATGTTGTACCTGTAGTTGACGAAATGAATAGATTAGTCGGTGTTATTACTTCATCAGATATTACTGAAGCTGTAGACGATGAAATTTCTGAAGACTATGCTAAGTTAGCCGGTTTATCAAGTGAAGAGGAAGAAGGAGAATCATTAGGTAAATCTTTAAAGAAAAGATTGCCTTGGCTAATTATTCTCATGTTCCTTGGATTAATTGTATCAAGTATCACTACAACATTTGAAGGTGTAATTGCAGCTGTTCCTACAATGGTAGCATTCCAATCTATGGTACTTGATATGGCAGGTAATGTTGGTACTCAATCACTTGCTGTAACTATTCGTTACATATCTGATGATGATGAGAATAAGAAAAAGAGTAAAAAGATTATTCTTCATGAAATCAAAATTGGTGTTATGAATGGTATTATTCTTGGTATCATTGGCTTAATATTTATTACATCTTATTTAATTATAAAGGCCTTTGTATTTGGTGGCGCAACTGAATTTATGCCAGTTTTCTTAAATGCATTTAAGAGTGGTGGAATTGTTGGTATTGCATTATTTATTGCTATGTCTGTATCAGCATTTACAGGTTCATTCTTACCTATAATGCTTACAAAGATGAAAATCGATCCAGCTGTTGCATCAGGACCATTCATTACTACATTAAATGATTTACTTGCAATAATCATTTACTATGGTCTAACATATTTATTATTTATAGCAATTTAGGGGTGGTTTAATGTTCTTTTTGACTAGTATTTCTTCAATGAAAGATTGTCAAAATATTTGTGGAGTTAATAATTCAAATCTTAAAATAATTGAAAAATTATTTGGATTTAATATTAATGTTAATCTTAATGAAGTTTCATTTGATGATGTAGATGAAAATAAAATTGAAAATCTTAAAAAAATGTTTGAAGTATTAACTTTCATGACATTAAACGATTTTCAGGTAACTGAAAGGGATTTAATTTACATTTATAATAATTTAGAAAAAAATTATAATTCTCTATTTATTATCTATAAAAAGAAAGAGATGATAGATAGAAATTTTTTAGGAAAACCTATTTTCCCTAAAACTTTGAAACAAATAGAATATCTAAGAAGCTTAAATGTTAATGATATAAGTTTTGGTGTAGGACCTGCAGGTACTGGTAAAACTTATTTAGCTGTTGTCTATGCCGTTTCACTTTTAAAAAAAGGAACTATTAAAAGAATATTATTAACAAGACCTGCTATAGAAGCTGGAGAATCCCTAGGTTTTTTACCTGGTGATTTAAAAGAAAAAATAGATCCATATCTTCGTCCTCTATATGATGCTTTATACGATATGTTAGGTGTTAAAGCTGTTGAAAATTATATTGAAAACGGAATTATAGAAATTGCACCTTTAGCATATATGAGAGGAAGAACATTAGAGAATTGTTTTTGCATTTTAGATGAAGCTCAAAATACAACTGAACTTCAAATGAAGATGTTTTTAACCAGAATGGGATTTAATTCTAAAATGGTTATTACTGGTGATGTATCACAAATAGATTTACCTAATGGTAAAAAAAGTGGTTTAGTAAATGCGTGTCATTTACTTAAAAATATTGAAGGAATCGGAATTACTAAATTTGAAAAAGAGGACGTTGTAAGACATCCGTTAGTTCAAAAAGTAATCGATGCCTATGAAAAAAGTGAAAAATTAGTCAAGTAATTGACTAACTTTTTCTCGTTTAAAGGAGGACTCATATGAGAGCTGATTTACATTCACATTCTAATTATTCAGATGGTTGGTATAAAGTAAGTGAAGTGGTTGAAAGAGCTAAAGAACATAACCTTAACATTTTAGGTCTTACTGATCATGATAGTGTATTTGGTGTTGATGAAGCATTCGAATATGGTAAAAAAATTGGAGTATTCGTTCTTAAGGGCTGCGAATTATCAACTAAAATTGGAAATGATAATTGCCACTTAGTATGTTACTGGCCTAATAACGTTGTACCACAAGAAATGTATAAATTTAGCCAAGATATTATTGATAAGAGAAGAGAACGTGCAATAAAAATGGCTAATCTTATTCAAGAATATTATCATGTTAAAATGAATCTAGATACATTATTGTCTGGAACAATTATTACTAGAGGAAATATGTATAAGAATATTCTTGAGAATAATCCAGACATAGATCCTAATTTAGCTAATTTATGTGTATCTAATGATTCTAAAGCATATATTCCTGCATCTAAAATGACTCCTGAAGAAGGAATTAAAATGATGCATGATATGGGTGCTATTGTTATTTTAGCTCACCCAACTTTAATGGATTATGAAAATGTATTAAAAGTATGTGATATGGGGATTGATGGTATAGAAGCTAGATATCCTAGAAATAAAGAAAATGAAGAATCTAAATTTAGAAAATTAGCAAAAGAGAAAGGTTTATTTGTTAGTGCTGGTTCTGATTTCCATGGTGATAAGAAGCATGGTGAGATTGGTGTTTCTTATTTAGAGGATGATGAATTCAATATTATTTTGAATAGATTAAATATTGAGGTTAAATAATGAGAATTACAAAAGCTGAATTTATTAAGAGCGGAACAAATAAGAGCCATATGTTAGATGGCGGTAAACCTGAATTTATGTTTTGTGGCAGATCTAATGTTGGTAAATCTTCATTTATTAATGCGTTATGCAATAGAAAAAATTTAGCAAAAACTTCATCAAAACCTGGGAAAACAATTACATTAAATATGTTTAATATTAATGATTTATTAGTATTAGTAGATGTTCCTGGTTATGGATATGCAGTTAGAAGCAAATCTCAAATTGAACAATTTGGTAAGATGATTGAAGAATATATTACAACACGTAAAGAATTAAAATGTGCTTTCTTATTAGTTGATTTCCGTCATGAACCAACTGAAGATGATAAAACTATGTATGATTTCTTGAAGTATTATAATATTAAAACTATTGTCATAGCTACAAAGATGGATAAAGTAAAGAAAAGTCAATATGATCATCAAAAGAAATTAATAAAAGATAAATTAGAATTAGATTCATTTAATCAAATTTATCCTACATCTAGTGAAACTAGAGAAGGATTAGATAAAATTCTTGAAATATTTGATGAATATGTAGAATAATAAAAAAAATTGATTTTGTGTGTTTACAATATTTAAAAATTGACTATTTTTATATTGTATGAATTTTCGGAGGAATGTATTATGAGTAAAATAAATTTGGACCAATTGGTCAAATTCTTAAAAGAAAAAGGATTTGTATTTCAAGGTAGTGAAATATATGGTGGATTAGCAAATTCATGGGACTATGGTCCTCTAGGTCAAATGCTTGAAGATAATATTAAGAATTCTTGGAAGAAGAAATTTATTCAAGAATCTCCATATAATGTAGGATTAGATAGTGCAATTATCATGAATCCTGAAACTTGGGTTGCAACAGGACACGTTGGTGGATTCTCTGATCCACTTTGCGACTGCAAAGCATGTAAGAGCCGTTTTAGAGCCGATAAGATTATCGAAGACTTTACAAATGGTAAGGTTACAGGCGATGGAATGAGTAACGAAGAATTAATGAATTTCATTAAGGCTAATTCTATTCCATGTCCAAACTGTGGAGCACATGATTTCACAGACATTAGACAATTTAACTTAATGTTTAAGACTTTCCAAGGTGTAACTGAAGACAGTAAGAATACTGTATATTTACGTCCTGAAACTGCACAAGGTATTTTCGTTAACTTTAAGAACGTTCAACGTTCTATGCGTAAGAAATTACCATTTGGTATTGGTCAAATTGGTAAATCATTTAGAAATGAAATTACTCCAGGTAATTTCATATTCAGAACACGTGAGTTTGAACAAATGGAATTAGAATTCTTCTGCAAACCAGGTACAGAAGATGAATGGTTCACATATTGGCGTCAATATTGTCATGATTTCTTAATCTCTATGGGTCTTAAAGAAGAAGAAGTAAGATATAGAGATCATGATCCAAAGGAATTAGCATTCTATTCAAAAGCTACAACAGACATTGAGTATAATTTCCCATGGGGATTTGGTGAACTTTGGGGTATAGCATCAAGAACTGATTATGATTTAAAGCGTCATATGGAACACTCTAAAGAAAATCTAGAATATTTAGATAGTGATACTAATACAAAATATATTCCTTATGTTGTTGAACCATCTGTTGGTGTTGGTAGATTATTATTAGCTATTTTATTCTCAGCATATGATAATGAGACACTTGAAAATGGTGATACACGTGAAGTATTAAGATTAAAATACCATTTAGCACCATATAAGGTATGTGTTTTACCTCTAATTAAGAAAGTACATGCTGATAAGGCAAATGAAATATTTGCACAATTAGCTAAAGAATTCCCTGTTACTTATGATGAATCTGCTGCTATTGGTAAGAGATATAGAAGACAAGATTCAATTGGTACTCCATTCTGTTTAACTGTTGATGATAATACATTAAATGAAGGTACAGTTACTTTACGTGACAGAGATACTATGCAACAAGTTACTTTAAAGATTGAAGAAGTTGCAGAATACGTTAATAACAAAATTAAATTCTAATAAATTATAAGAAAAGGAGAAGTATATGATTGAAGATGCTAAAATTAAAGAAATTATAGATAAAACAGATATAGTAGCTTTAGTTAGCGAATATATTTCTCTTACAAAAGCTGGTTCAGATTATAAAGGAATATGTCCTTTCCATCAGGAAAAGACACCTTCCTTTATGGTATCTCCGTCAAAAAAAATAGCTAAATGTATGGGCTGTGGTGCTGGCGGAAATCCTATATCATTTTTAATGAAAATTAAAAATATTAGTTTTGAAGAAGCTTGTATTATATTAGCGCAAAAAGCTAATGTAGAACTTAATATTAAAAAGAAAAATACCGGTCCAGATTTGTCAAAATATTATAAGATAATGAGCGAAGCTGCAAAGTTTTATCATTATAATCTTATTTCAACAAAGAGCGGACAAGAAGCTATTAAGTATTTAGAAAAAAGAGGCATTACTAAGGAAATTATTGATGAATTCAATATTGGATTAGCTCCTGATAAATCTGATGCATTATATCTTACATTAAGAGATTTAAAATTTAATGAAATAGATATGATAGATTGCGGACTTATAAAGGCTAGTGAAAAAAGTGATTCTTTTTACGATTTGTTTAGAAAACGTATAATGTTCCCTGTATGTGATAGAAATTCTAATATTATTGCTTTCTCCGGTAGAATTTATAATGGTGAAGAAGATACTGCAAAATATATTAATTCACCTGAAACAATTATATTTAAAAAAAATCAATCAATTTATCATATTGATTTAGCTCAACCACATATTTTAAAGAAAAAAAGAGTTATTCTTCATGAAGGACAAATGGATGTTATTGCGTCTACTAAATCAGGACTTGGTGAAGCAGTATGCTCAATGGGTACAGCTTTAACAATTAATCAAATAAGATTGTTAAAAAGTTTTACTAACAATATTGTTGTCTGTTATGATGGTGATAGTGCTGGTATCAATGCAATGATTAAAGCTATTAAACTTTTAAAGAATGAACCTGATATTACAACAAATTTAGTAAGATTACCTGATGGGATGGACCCAGATGAATATGTATTAAAATATGGTAGTGAAAAATATGTTGAATATTTTGAATCTCATATAGAAAGTCCAAATGATTTTATATATGATTATTATGTTAGAAATAAGAATTTAAATGATCTATCTATAGTTGATAAAGTTAAAATAGATCTATTTAATTTCTTGAAAACATTAAATTCACGTGTTTTAGTTGAATCATATTTAAATAAATTTTCACAAGATTCTGGTGTTTCTCAAGCTTCGTTGTTCCTTGATTATAATAGTTTTGTAAAAGGAACTAATGTAGTTGAGAATATTGATAATAATTCAATTGTACTAAAATCTCAAGCTATTTTACCTCAAGGTTATTCTAACGAAGAATGGAATAATCTTATGTTCAGATTGAGATGTGAACTAAGATTATTTAATTATGCAAAAATTAGTAAAAAAATTGCATTAGAACTTGATAGTAAATGCGAAAGAAATATTCCATTATATCAGTGCTTTGATGATATACATAAAGCATTATGGGATGAATTAATTAACACATATTATGGAATTTATGATTCATATAATGAGGGTAAATTTTTACAATTATTATCTGATCAAAAATATTATAATTGTGTAGTTAGTGATAAAAAAACATTATTCAATTTAAAAGAAACAGAAAATTATAATTCTTCTGATATGAATTTATGTGTTGATATGATATTTATGAGTAAGGATATTCCTACAGAAAATCCTAAATTTAATAGTTTAAACTTTGATGATCAGTTAAATGATTTGAATGAAAGATTAAATCAATTAAAAAGGTTGAATAAGAAGAGAAAAGATTTAAAAAGTAGATAAGGAGAATAATTATGACTTTTGAAGAAATTAAAACAATATTAATTGAACAAGCCAAAAATAATAACAATAAGCTTTCTAGTGCTGATGTTGTAAAATATTGCAAGCTTGATAGCGAAGAATATGATAAGATTGTTACAGCTCTTGATAATGAAGGAATTAAAGTTAATGAAGATTTAGATGCAGATGGTAGTGAAGAACCAGATATGGCTGCATTAGCTAATATGGACGATGAGGAAGATGTTGAAGATATTACAAATGAATCACTTGAACAATTAGCTGCTACTGTTGCACCTACTGCTAAAATTAATGATCCAGTTAGAATGTATCTAAAGGAAATCGGTAATATTAGACTTTTGACTCATGATGAAGAAGTTTTATATGCTGAACGTGTAGCTAATGGAAAAATTGCTACAGAAAAATTAGCTAAAGCTGATGAAAATCCAGATTTATTTAATGATGAAGAATATCAACAATTACTAGATACAGAAGCTTTAGGTGAAGATGCACGTAACAAATTATCTGAAGCAAACTTAAGACTTGTTGTTAATATCGCTAAAAAATATTCTAATCGTGGATTAGCTTTCCTTGATCTTATTCAAGAAGGTAATATGGGTCTTTTAAAGGCTGTAGATAAATTCGAAGTTGATAAAGGATTTAAATTTTCTACATATGCAACTTGGTGGATTAGACAAGCAATTACTCGTGCTGTAGCTGACCAAGCAAGAACAATTCGTATTCCTGTTCATATGGTTGAAACTATTAATAAGCTTATGAAAGTTCAAAGACAACTTGTTCAAGAATTATCTCGTGAACCAAGTCACGAAGAAATTGCACAAAGAATGGGTATTTCTGTTGAGAAAGTTCAAAATATCTTAAAGATAGCTCAAGAACCAATTTCTCTAGAAAAGCCAGTAGGTGAAGAAGAAGATTCATCACTTGGTGATTTCGTTCCTGATACATCTGCTCAAGATCCATATGAATATACTCAACAAACTAAATTAAGAGAAGAATTAAATAATGCTTTATCTACATTAACAGATCGTGAAGAGAGAGTTATTCGTTTAAGATTTGGTCTAGATGATAACCGTCCTAAGACTCTTGAAGAAGTAGGTAAGGATTTCAATGTAACTCGTGAACGTATTCGTCAAATTGAAGCTAAAGCTTTAAGAAAATTAAGACATCCATCTAGAAGCAACAAATTAAAGGATTTCTTAACTAGATAATATGGATAGACTTGATTTTATAGCTTCACTAACAAAAGGTTTAGATACTATTGTTGATGTTGGATGTGATCATGCATATACACTTATTAACGCCATTACTAAATATGGCGTTAATAAAGGTTATGGTCTTGATGTAGTTGATGGACCAATTGAAGCTGCTAAAAGAAATGTTAGTGATGCATCTTTAGAAGATAAAATTGAAATTATTAAATCAAATGGTTTTATGCAATTTGATAAGCCTGTAGATGGAATAGTTATTTCTGGTATGGGTGGAATGAACATAGTTGATATTTTAAGTTATGATATTGATTATGTTAAAAATTGTAAGAAACTTATTTTATCAGCTCATAATGATACTCCAAAATTAAGATTCTTTTTAATTAATAATTTGTTTAGTATTGATGATGAATTCATGATTGAAGATAATAAACATATTTATGAAATATTAGTTGTATCTAATAAAAAGTTATCTAGAAAATATGATTATTTCGATATGATGTTTGGACCTGTTTTAAGAGAAAAGAAACCTGAATTATTTATTAAAAAATATTCTGAAGCTTTAGAAAAAACTAAAAACGCTCTTAAAATGGCAAAGGATCCAATAGCTATTTCTAAGTTAAAAATGGAAAAAGCTATGTATGAGGAGATTTTAAAATGATAGAAGAAAAGATATTTTTTGAAAATTCAAAAAATTATTTTACTTTTTATAGTTTAGATTCAAATATTAAACCACTTGTTGTAATAGTACCTGGTGGAGGATATGATCATACATCAAAAAGAGAAGCTAAAAATGTAGCAGATTTTTTTATGAATCTTGGATTTCATGCTTGTGTTTTAAATTATCGTGAAGAATTGAATTCATATCCTAATCCTCAAGAAGAATTAGCATATGTAATAGATTATTTTAGAAATAATATTAAAAAATATAATCTAAATGGTAAAATCTTAAACATTGGATTTAGTGCGGGTGCTCATTTAGTTTTATCTCAAGCTATTTATCATAATGAATATGGCAAAAATTCTCTTTCTGATGGATTAGTTTTATGTTATCCTGTTGTATCAAGTGATAAAGATATTATGCATAAATCATCATTTGAATACTTATTAAAAGATAAATATTCTGAAGAATTGTTAGATAAATTATCTCTTGAAAAACATGTATCTAAAGAATTACCTGATGTATTTATGTGGCATACTATTACAGATGAATCTGTTAATTGTCTTAATTCTATTAGACTTCTAGAACAATTTAAACTTAATGGAATTAATTGTGAATATCATTTATATCCTAAAGGAAGTCATGGAATGAGTTTAGCTGATGATTCAATGGTTGATGGAGGTAAAAATCATAAAGATTCTTACATCAATCAATGGACAGTAAACTTAAAAAAATGGTTAATTCTAAAAAATTGGATTTAATATGTTAAATTTTAGTAAAGATTTAGATTTTAATAAAATAATTAATGAAAATGAATTAGTTTTATTTGATTTTGGACAAGAAAATTGTACAAGATGTAAAACACTTGAAATAAATATAGAAAATTACTTAAAGAACAATAATCTTTTAGTATATTATGTTGATGTTAAAGATAATATGAAACTTGTAAGAAGTAAAAATATTTATGCTTCTCCATGTGTACTTATTTATTATAAAGGTGAACAAGTTTATAAGAATCTTGGAACATTTGATTTTAATGAAGTTATTAATAAAATTAATGAATTGAAAAATTAAATTTAATTTATGGACATATTAGGCTTTTCGTCTAATATGTTTTTTTATTTAAATAGTTGAAATTTATTAAAATGATATAAAAAAACATATGGAAACATTTTCAAAATTTTAATTATTTTTGAAATGTTGTTAATTTTTATTTGTAAAGTTATAATAGTAATTAAGATAAAAAGGAGGATATATTATGAATGCAGTTATTGCTGTTATAGGTAAAGATTCAGTTGGAATTTTAGCTAAAGTATCAGATGTTTGTATGAAGAAGAATGCTAATATTATTGAGGTTTCTCAAACAATTTTAAATAATTATTTTGCAATGATTATGGTTGTTGATATTTTAAATTTAAAGTGCGAATTTACTGAATTTATTGATTCTTTTGAAAATGTTAAGAAAGAAAAGAATGTAGAAATACATATTATGCATGAAGATATTTTTAATGCAATGCATAAAATTTAGAGGTAATTATGTTAAGTAATGAAGAAATATTTGAAACAATTAATATGATTAAAAAAGAAAACCTAGATATTAGAACTATAACAATGGGTATTTCTTTAATTGATTGCATGGATAGTGATATCGATAAGTCTTGTGAAAAAGTATATAATAAAATTTATAATAAAGCCAAGGATTTAGTAAAAGTTGGAAATCTTTTAGAGAAAACATATGGAATTCCTATAGTAAATAAAAGAGTTTCAGTTACACCTATATCATTACTTTGTGGTGCATCTGGTGGTAATCCTGTAAAATATGCTAAAACTTTAGATAAAGTAGCAAATGATATTGGTATTGATTTTATAGGTGGATATTCGGCTATGGTTCAAAAAGGTTTTAGTGCTGGAGATTTAGAATTAATTAATTCTATACCTGAAGCATTAAAAGCTACATCTAAATTGTGTTCATCAATAAATGTTGGTTCTACAAAAGCTGGTATAAATATGGACGCGGTCAAATTAATGGGACAAATTATTAAAAAGACTGCAGAAGAAACAAAAGAAAATAATTGTATTGGTGCTGGTAAATTGGTTGTATTTTGTAATGCTGTTGAAGATAATCCATTTATGGCTGGAGCTTTCCACGGGATTGGAGAGGCTGATACTGTAATAAATGTTGGTGTTTCAGGTCCTGGTGTTGTTAGAAGCGCAATAAAGTCAGCCCCTAAAGATGCATCTTTGTCTGAAATTGCTGATATTATTAAAAAAACTGCATTTAAAATTACTCGTATGGGTC